>JAYEHJ010000072.1:0-11084 GCA_034659435.1 Patescibacteria group bacterium
TTCTCTTTCTTTTTAGGCAATCTAATCTCCTTTTCAACCATACCTCAAACAAAAAAATCCAAGGGTTAGGTTGTTTTTATTATTTAATTGTGATTAAAAGTTAGCACATAACGCGACAAAAGTCAAAGTTTAAAAAACCGCGCAAACATCATCGCTCCCTAGCCCAGGCATGAATGCCAGGGCTAATTTGATAAATTTTTAAGCCCGATAAATCGGGCTATATAAAAACGTTAATTAATTTATCCAGCTTTAGCTGGATTTAAAATTAAAACGCTCATAACAATTTTGCTATGAGCGTTGAAACTGATGTTATAATTTTTCGCTTTTTATTTTTTACCTAAAATTGATTTTCAACAGAAGCAAACATAAGATGAAATTCTTCTTTATCTAAAATTTCTTTCGCGCTTTCAAGGTAAATTTTAAAGCTATTCTCAGTATGTTTTATGGCCTCGTCTATTGTTAATTCTCCGGTGTTAACCTGCTCCCCGATTTCCAACTCCATAAGCGACTGTGTTTTTGAAAATTCTATAATGCGTTCAAGTTTCCATCTGGGAATTTTTTCGTAAATTTCTTCTGCTGTGGCGTCAGAATTATAATATTCAAATTCAGGGGCAATTTCAACAAGACCTGCTATGGTCTCATTTGTTTCTTCTTTTGTCATATCAAAAAAATCTTCATATTCTTCATTAGTTAGATTTTCTTTATAAATTTTTTGTTCTAATATAAATAATGAAGAAAGAGCATTTTTATATTCCATAAAGCTGATATCGTCTCTGCTAAAATAATTTTTGTGCAGTTCATTTGTAATGCAAAGAAAAATAATATGATTTTCTTTTATTTGTCCTAATGTCTCGTCATCTAATTTGTTTCCAAATTTTGCCATAATTTCAGACATTAATTTTTTATTCGTTCCAAAATCCATGCCATTATTTTTGAATATTTTTATTTTTTCTTTTATTTCATCGGCGTTATATCCGATTAAATCTAAAATCGGGTATAAATCTTTGTTAATTTGCGTTTCTTGTTTTGCTGTTTGCTTGACGATGTTTTTAAAATTTTCTTCAAAAACAGCATCATAAATTTTATCATTTTCTTTTTCCAACAACGGAATATTTTTATTGGTTTCAGCCGGTAAATATTCCTGTAAAAATTTTGTGTCATTTTTTGCTTTTTTATCTATATTATTTTTAGAAAATAGCAATACAAATAAAACTATAATAAAAATTATAGCCAAAGAGCAGTTAATAAGAAATATTGTGTTTTTTTTGTTAAGCATAATTTTTCCTTTTTTTTGAGATTTTTGTTTTATGTAACTTACCTTACGCGCCTATCCCACATTTGTCATTCCAGGGGCGCGAAGCGCAACCTGGAATCCAGGAGTGCGAGAATTAATTTATGATTAAAAATCAGCTAATGCCACGTAAGATTTTATTTATGCAATTGGTCATAATATAACAATTATATATATCAACCCTGGATCCCGGATATTTTTTCTTGTCGCTATCGCTCCAAAAAAAATTCCAGGATGACAAATATAGGATGTGTTCAACTTGGGAAAAAATATCCATAGTTATTGCTTTTTTAATGTATTTATGTTAAATTATTTGTAGGTCAGAGTAGTAATGGGAGATGTTAAATTTATTTTAACTATCGCTAATACCTTTGCCAGCACTTAGACCTAATAAAAAATCTCTGCAAATGCAGGGATTTTTTGTTAATAGCTTCTTCTAAGTCAATATCAAGAAGATGAGCATTGACCATGACCATGCCCACAATGTCAGCAAGCTCTTTAGCCATTTCTCTCTTTGAAATATTTTCAGAAACATGTTTTTCTGGACGGCTCTTTTTTCTGTGAATCAGGACTGCTTGCGCAAACTCACCTACTTCTTCATATAATTTTAATAATGCGAAATCTTCATCGATTTCTACATTGTATTCTTTGCCATATCTAACGGCGTTTTGAATAACTCCTTATCTGATAGTTTTTAATTTTTTTTCTCGTTCAAATTTTTTTAATCCAAACTCTATTAACTCGTTAATTAAGACAGGGTAAGAAATGCCGCTTTTTTCCCAGAGCTGGGGATACATACTAATGGATGTAAACCCGGGTATTGTGTTGATTTCGTTAATATATATTTCATTTTGTGGTGTTAGAAAAAAATCTACCCTTCCCATACCCTCGCAACAAAGTGTTTTAAAAGTTTTGATTGCAAGGTCTTGAAATTTATTTATAAGTGTTTTTGAGATATTGGCCGGTATTGCCATTTTGGCTCCGTTTTCATCCAGGTATTTGGCTTCATAAGAATAAAAATCATGCGTGGGTATTATTTCTCCGGGAATTGACGCGATCGGATTTTCGTTTCCCAAAACTGAACATTCAATTTCTTTTCCCGGAATATATTTTTCAATAATGACCTTGTCATCAAAACAAAAAGCCTTTTTTAAAGCTGTAGTAAATTCAGCACGATTTTTGACCTTGCTTATGCCGACTGAAGAACCGAGATTTGCAGGTTTAATAAAAAAAGGCAATCCCAAATTTTTCTTTATTTTTTCAAATGAAATGCATCGCTCGTTTTTAAAAACCAAATATTTGCCAATCGGTAATCCGGCTTCTTTTAATAATCTCTTGGAAACATCTTTGTCCATGCTGATGGACGATCCCAGAACGCCAGGACCGACAAAAGGAACATTATAAAGTTTTAACAATCCCTGGATTGTTCCGTCTTCTCCGTAAGGTCCATGTAAAACCGGAAAAACCGCGTCTATGCGTTTTTCGGTATTTTTGATTTTCAAATAAAAATTATTATTTTTTGTGAGTGGTATGATGTTTCTTTTACTAGTCGATTTTTTTGAGACTGATATTTTTTTCAAAGAAAAAAATTCCGGCTCTTTAAATAACAACCATTCTCCTTTTTGGCTGATTCCGACTAAAGTTAAAGAATATTTTTTGAGATTGATTGCTTTTGCGATATTCTGTGCCGATACGATTGAAACTTCATGTTCGGCAGATCTTCCGCCAAAAACAAGAGCTAAATTAATTTTTTGTTTTTTCATAGGTCAGAGTATTTAATGATTATATTATTATAGTACTATTTTTATTATATTTTATCAATAAAAACCAGAATTTACAATTTTATTTATATTAAAAAGGCGGCTACAATTAGGTAGCCGCCAAAAATATTTGTATTCAAGGTTCAACGTACGAATAGATTGCATGACCACCTTTCACCAAGGCATCCATTTGGTTGCCAAAGTTAAAATGCCAAATTTCAGAACCATAGCAGGTAAAACCTGCTTTTATCATAGCCAGTAGAAGTAGCTTGCGATTTTTTTCCAATCCCCGTATCTATTATGCGCTCAAAGTTTTGAGGCGTGCGTATTGCAACTGAAAATATTCAAACATTTCAAACATTTTAAACCTCCTTGATAAAAATATGTTTTTTAAGCGTAATCCGTAAAAATTTTTCCGATTTGATTTTTTATTTAAAAAACTCACCTTACGCGCTTAAATGCATGCTGATATTTTTAAGCTTAATTTTTTAAGTGTAGAGCCTTTATCCACAACCATTAAAAAAATCTGATAAAAACTTGAAAATTTAGCAGAATTTTATGAAATTTTAATAAAAAATTTGTAAAAATCATATAAAATAGAAATAAAAAATAAATTCAGTTTAACTAATATTAAATAAAATTTATTTTATTAACATATAAAATGATTGACGGCTTTACTAAAATAGTGTATAATTAAAATATAGTATAGTAATATAGTATTATGTTGCTATAAAAAATATTCAAAAAAATCAAAAAAAAATAAAAATTGCCCAAAATAGGCGAAAAAACAAAAATGAAAAATAATAAATATCAAAATCGCTATTATTTATATAAGTTGGATTTAAAGTTTTTTTTGATAAAAAAGCTTTTTTTTGTTGCAAAAATGTTTGTAAAAAATTAAAAAATTCATATACCTTGTTTCTTGCTTTTAATAAGCGGAAACTAAAAAATTAAAAGGTCGAAAATAATAAAAATAGAATAAAATAAAAACTTTTTATGAATATTAAAAAATATCGTCTTAAGGATATTCAAGATAAAATAGATAGAGACAAGACAACATTGATTCGTTGGGAAAGAGACGGTTTGATTCCGCAAGCCAAAAGAGATTCTCGCGGCTGGCGGTATTATAGCAAGGGCGAGGTAAAAAGAATAATTGATATGATATTGTCAACTGACTATTTTCGCAATATCCAACATAGATCAAATATTTAATATATAAAAAATAAAAACTATGCTTAAAACTAAAAAACAAAAAAAATATTTGGCAGCCATTTTAACTGTTTCAATAATGGTTGCCATGTATGGCGTTATGCCAAGCGCGGACATAGCAGTCGCGGTTGACGCGATTGAAGACGCCAAAGATACGATTAGCGATTCAGACTCTGAGATGACCGCCACCCACACTTTTAATTTTAAGACCAATGCCACCACTACGGCTACCGGCTATTGGCGCATTACCTTTCCCGAGTATTTTACGGGAATAAGCGATACTAACACAACTTGCGGTTATGGAGATGCTAATTTTACCGCTTCTTCAACCGGACAATTGGTTGATTGCGCGGTTACCGCTGATGAAGTCGGAACAACTACGCAAGTTGTTATTACCGGTGTGGGCAATCCTGCCACAACTTCCACCTACTATATTGAAATTGGAAATTATAACGCCAGCGATGAATTATTAGAACAGGTTACAGTCGCGGTTGTAATTGTTGATGACGTTTTGATGACAGCGAAAGTTGATTCATCTTTGACATTTGAGGTTAGCGGAACATCAACTGACGGTATTGTTGGCGGAATTCATTGCTCAAACGCTTCTACGGCTACAACCACTCCTTTTGGAACTTTGGAGACCGGCGCGACTTCAACCGTCTGCCAAACATTGAATGTTACGACTAACGCGGATGACGGCTATACCGTAACTGTTGAGCAGGACGATGAGCTTACCTCTGACTCTCTATCAAATATAAACAGCTTTAACAATTCTCCTAATGAAACAGGCTCAACAACTCCGGAAGCTTGGGTTAGTCCGACAAATACTTTAGACGCTTATCATACTTACGGACATATGGGTTTGCATACGGACGATTCTAATTTGGAAACAGGCACGACTTATGATGATTTTGATACAGCCGGCGCTACACTTTTTGCCGGTTTGAACACTACAGATCCTATGCCGGTTATGCACCATAACGGTCCGTCTAACGGCGTTGCCCAAAATAGCGGTGAAGCGCATCTTGTTTATCAAGTTGAGATCGGATCACTGCAGGAAGCCGGTGATTATGAAAATAGATTAACGTATATTTGCACTCCTACTTTCTAAGATTATTTTTAGAAATTCAATAAAACCCCGCTCGGAAAGAGCGGGGTTTTTTGTGTTCGGCGTATAAAGTATTATCCACAGCTTGTTTAAATAAAAAATTAGTTATGAAAAAATTATAAAATTTATTTTTTGTTAGTTAAATTAATTTAACTAACATTAGTTTATTTTTAATTTTTTAATTTTTACAAATATTTTTTAAATACGCAAAAATATGTTATAATATTTTTATAACAAAATTGCTTGCTTAAGATGCGCATTATTTGCGAGCAAAAAGGTCGAAATTTTGTAATGTACATTAAAAATAAGCTTATTTTTCTTCGCTCTTAATTTTTGAGAGAGGGGTAAATTTTATTATTTTGTTTAAGAGTTTAGTTTTTAAATTTTTAGTTTTACAAGCTAAGCTTTATCCCCATGCAAAAAATAAAAAGATTTAAGGTCGCCATAGCCGCTATTTTAATTTTGTCTATGGCGATGATTTACGGCTCAGTACCGAATGTTGAAGCGGATTCGCTTGATTTGGCTAAGGATACTATTAGCGATTCTTCGCCAAGCCAGACAGACGTTGCTCATACTATAGTGTATGATCTAGGCATTGCTTTGACTGCTGGTGAATATGTGCGCTTTACTTTTGAATCAGGAATAGATTTAGCATCTGCCACAACCACTTGTCCTGCAAATACGACCGCCTCTGCTACCGCGCAGTTGATTGATTGTGTCGTAGATACAACATTGGCTTCCACCACGGCTGCGACAACAACTATAACCGACGCGGTTAACCCGGCAACAATCGGTGATTACAGCGTAACCATTAGTACGCACGGAACTGACGATGTGGAAATTGAATCCTCGGAAGTGAAAATATATATTATTGACGAAATTACGGTTACCGCCCATGTTGAAGCGACTTTGAGTTTTTCCATTGGAACTACAACGCCGGATGATAATGTCAGCGGCGAAAGTTTTACAAGTACGTCATCTCCTGATGCTTTAGCGTTTGGAGATTTGCACGCTAATCAAGAGTATCTGATGGGCCACTTCTTAAGCGTTTCCACAAACGCCGATGACGGCTATACTGTTACGGTTCAGCAGGATGGAAATTTGGAATCGGCGGCTGGCGCCATTATAGACGGTTATTCAACCTCTAGCGCAGCGCTTTGGCCTGCTTCATTAACACCGGATGTTAGCGACGAAACTACTTGGGGCTATTTCGGTTTGACATCGGATGATAGCGACGCGAGCGCTACTTCAAGCAAATATCAGGGTTTTGACGGCACAAACGCGTTTACTATTATGGCGCACGACGGTCCTGTAAATGGCGAAGGCGCTGGTATCGGCACCACAACAGTCGGATACAAGATTGAAGTTTCCGCCTTGCAAGAAGCCGGCGATTATCAAAACGCCCTAACCTACATCTGTACTCCAACATATTAAGAAGTTTCAGTTAAACAGATTACATAAATATCTCCCTTGCAATAAAAGTAAGGGAGATATTTTTTATTGTCTTGAATTATGGTTATTTTTTTACATGGGGAATTTAGGACAAACTGGCATTCGGCGACAGTCTCATTTAAGAGAGGGGTTTTGTGCAAAAGCTGTGTAAAATAAGGAATAAAATATATTTTTCAAAAAATTCCTAAAATGTTAGAAAAAATTAATAAATTTAAAATTTCTATTTAACTAATATTTTTAGCTAATATTAAATAATTTCGTAATTTGTAATTGATAATTCGCAATTGTTTAAAATTTTCCTTGACATATCTTTTAAAATCACTTAATATAATAATGCGTTTAAATATTGAGTTACAAACCAATGTTTAATTGATACAACCAATTCAAAAATAGACATAGCTTACAAAATAAAACAGATTGTAAGGTCTGTTTTTTGGTTAAATTTGTTTCTTAACAATTTATTATTTTTGGCGCTAGCAGGCGCCAATTTAATCAGAAGTCGGATTTCAGATTTCAGATTTCGGATTTAATTTATATCCGACATCCGACATCCGACATCCGATATCTGACTTCTGAAAACAACCAATCGTGAGATTTCTTATAATCTTCATATATTCCTTTGATGTATTTTTCGTACTATTACAAAAATATGTCGCTTGGCAACAACCAAGTAAAAAACACAAGGCAAGCAAACCTTGTAAAAAACTTTCAGAGAGTTTGATCCTGGCTCAGGATGAACGCTGGCGGCGTGTCTAAGGCATGCAAGTCTAAAGCGCTCCGCTTTAACAATTAACAATTAACTTTTAACAATTAACTATTTATAATTAAAAAATTTATTAAATAGTTAATTGTTAAAAGTTAATTGTTATAGGTTAATTGTTAAAGCGGAGCGCTTGGCAAACGGGAGAGTAACACATTGGTAACCTGCCCTGAAGACGAGGATAACTTCGAGAAATCGGAGATAATACTCGATAAAAGCGGGGGGATATAAATCATTCCCGCTTAAAGCTCCGGCGCTTCGGGAGGGGCCTATGGCTTATCAGTTTGTTGGCGGGGTAAAAGCCCACCAAGGCTATGACGAGTAACGGGTGTGAGAGCATGACCCGTCTCACTGGGACTGAGACACTGCCCAGACTCCTACGGGAGGCTGCAGTCGAGAATCTTCCTCAATGGCCGAAAGGCTGAAGGAGCGACGCCGCGTGCAGGAAGACGCCCCTCGGGGTGTAAACTGCTTTTATGTGGGACGAAACAATGACGGTACCACAAGAATAAGGGGCTGCTAACCTCGTGCCAGCAGCAGCGGTAATACGAGGGCCCCAAGCGTTATCCGGATTTATTGGGTGTAAAGGGTCCGTAGGCGGTTTAGAACATCTCCTGTTAAATCTTAAGGCTCAACCTTGAGGCCGCGGGAGATATGGCTAAACTAGAGACCGGGAGAGGCACATGGAATTGCTGGTGTAGGGGTTAAATCCGTTAATATCAGCAGGAACACCAAATGCGAAGGCAGTGTGCTGGAACGGTTCTGACGCTCAGGGACGAAAGCGTGGGGAGCGAATGGGATTAGATACCCCAGTAGTCCACGCCGTAAACGATGGATGCTAAGCATTGGAAGTATCGACCCTTCCAGTGCTGTCTACCTAAGCTAACGCCTTAAGCATCCCACCTGGGGAGTACGAGCGCAAGCTTAAAACTCAAAGGAATAGACGGGGACCCGCACAAGCGGTGGAGCATGTGGTTTAATTCGATGATACGCGAGGAACCTCACCCAGACTTGATATCTAGCTGCAGACCCTAAGAAATTAGGGAGCCTTCGAGGGTGCTAGACAGGTGCTGCATGGTTGCCGTCAGCTCGTGTCGTGAGATGTACCGTTAAGTCGGGAAACGAGCGCAACCCCTATCTTGTGTTTTATATGTCGCAAGAAACTGCCCGCTTTAAGTGGGAGGAAGGCGGGGACGACGTCAAATCAGCATGGTCCTTACGTCTGGGGCGACACACGTGCTACAATGGGAAGTACAAAGGGATGCCAAGCCGCAAGGCGGAGCAAATCCCGCAAAACTTCTCTCAGTTCGGATTGGGGTCTGCAACTCGACCCCATGAAGCTGGAATCGCTAGTAAACGCGCATCAGCCACGGCGCGTTGAATACGTTCTCGGGTCTTGTACTCACCGCCCGTCACACCAAGAGAGCCGGTAATACCCGAAGGCTGCGCTTAGCGCGGACGAAGGCAGGGCTGGTAATAAGGGTGAAGTCGTAACAAGGCATCTGTAGCGGAAGCTGTGGATGGATCACCTCCTTTCTAGGGAGATATGGCGGATTTTTGATTTATGATTTTTGATTTATGATTTATTTCATTAATTAAAACATTTTTTAAAAACTGCCTGTCGATATTTCTATATACTTTCTTAATTTGCGTTAAGAAAGATGAAATACCGGACAGAATTTATTTTGGTTCGGGATAAAAGTCCTTATCACTGTGAGTGTAAGGCAGACAAATCGGTTGTAAAACAAATTGGCGCCTGTTAGCTCCAAAGTCGCTCGCGCAAGCGAAGGCGGTATTTATGGAGCCGTTCTTTGATTTAAAAAACAAAAAAGATTGGTCCTTATCTAATATGAACCAATCTTTTTTGTTTTTAACAACCGTTAACAATTAACTGTTAACGGTTAATAAGGGGCGTATAGCTCAGCTGGTTAGAGCGCTTCTCTGATAAGGAAGAGGTCCATGGTTCAAATCCATGTACGCCCACCAAAACAATTATCAATTTTTAATTACAAATTACAAATTATTTTTCAAAATATAAATTCGTAATTGTTAACTGAAAATTGATAATTGATTAAGCCGCGGTAGCTCAGGGGTAGAGCAAAGGACTGAAAATCCTTGTGTCGACAGTTCGAATCTGTCCCGCGGCACACATTTCGGATGTCAGATATCGGACATCGGATTTCAGATTTTTATCCGAAATCCGACATCTGAAATCCGAAATCAGATAGCGGGATAGAGCAGTTGGCAGCTCGCCAGGCCCATAACCTGGAGGTCGTCGGTTCGAATCCGACTCCCGCAACAAGTTCAATTATCAATTAACAATTACAAATTACGAATTAATTATAAATAAAAATTAATTCGTAATTGAATTCGCGGGGTGTGGCCTAGCTGGCTAAGGCGCATGGTTTGGGACCATGAGATCCAGGGTTCGAATCCCTGCACCCCGACATCATACAATTATCAATTTTCAATTACGAATTACGAATTTATATTTAAAAAAATAATTTGTAATTCGTAATTGATAATTCGTAATTGAACAGGCGGGTATAGTATAACGGCTCATTATGTTGGCCTTCCAAGCCGAAGATACGGGTTCGATTCCCGTTACCCGCTCAAAAATTAGATATGCTTAAAGCGAAGCGTAAGCATATCTAATTTTTGAGAGTGTAGCTGGTGAGAAACCGTGATGATTATATTAAATTAAAATCACCTTGTATTTATATTTAATATTATTCAAATCCATATTGCCCTTCATGAATGATGATGGCGTAGGGTTCGCCCTTTCGATTTTCGTTACCCGCTCATGAAACATGGAAAATGCTTATTTCCTAAATTTCTTTAAACTTGTCAAAAATTATATCTAAATTTTATAACAAGTTTTAGCTGCTTTTATTTATAATAAAATTAACTACTAATAAAATATGTTAACAATAAGATTATCAAGAATAGGCAAGAAAAAAAAGCCTATTTACCGCTTAATTATATCCGAAAAAACCAAAGATCCTTATGGCAGGGCTTTGGAAATTTTGGGCACTTACAATTCTTTTACAAAAGAGTTAACTGCCAAAAAAGACAGGATTGAGCATTGGCTAAAAAACGGATCAGGCATGTCTTCAACGGTTAATAATTTGTTAATTGAAAAAAAGATTATAAAAGGCGATAAAGTTGTTGCTTCAAAGCCGGGTAAAAAGAAAAAAGGGAAAGATGAAAAAAAAGCAAGGAAATAAAATCTAACGAGAAAAAAGAAGAAATAAAAACAGAAGAAAATAAGGCTAAAAATACAAAAAAAAAGTTGAAGAACCTGAAAAAATTGACAAAAATTAATGTTTGTGCTATGGTGTTAAGCATAGATTACATATATTCTATGTTTATTTTTCTCCATACAAATATACCTGATTCTGTTTTGATAAATATCGGGCAAATTAAAATTTATTGGTACGGACTGTTTATTGTTACCGGAATTTTGGCCGCGATGGCTGTTGTTTTGAAATTGGCTGAAAAACA
>JAYEHJ010000073.1:0-5045 GCA_034659435.1 Patescibacteria group bacterium
GAGGGAAAAATGACTAAGAGAGAAAAAATAAGAAGAAAAATAAGAAGAAAAAAAATCAAAATAAAAAAACAAGGAGAAAAAACAAGGAGAAAAAATTTATGGAAAAATTATAAAAATAAATTTTGTCCGTATTGCGGAAAAAAAATAACAATTAAAATAGGTCCCGGTTTTTCAGCAAAAGAAGAAAAAAAATGCGAAACAACGGGTTGTGAATTTAACAAGCCTATATGGGGAAGTTCAAGCGGTTGGAGCAATTAGTAAAATGCAAAGGGGATATTGTAATCTATCCCTTATTTTTTGAAAAATTTTTAAAAAAGAAAAAAGGCGATTCAAGTTTTTTTGAATCGCCTTTTGATTTTTTCCTAACGCCAAAGATTTTCATTAATCGCATTATTTATTATCGAAATGCCATTATGGGCTAGATAGTCCATAGTGCGCGGCAAGAATTCATCAAAGCAGTTTTTGTCCTCTGTTCTTAAAATAACAAAGTTCCGCAACGATGAACTAACCATAATTTTGCTATCAGATTCTTCTTTTTTCAAAAGCCCATTGCCCCATTGTCTGTACAGCGCGTAATACATAGTTTTTTTCTCCTCCTTTTTTTTATTTGTATTTAACAGCCAAAAATATTAATAAAAATTTTACTAATATTTTTGGCTGTTAAATATTTATTTTTAAAGAACAAAAAAATAAAACCGGCTCCTTTGCGGAAGACCGGTTTTTATCTTAATGATGTTTATACTATCTGATGTTAGTTAAAATATCACAAAAAACCAATCTCCGCGCGAAAGCGAAAAAGTAAAAGCTAAACCAGAAGCCGAAATTAGTTTTTTGTAATATTTTAATCATTTTTTTTAAATAATATTTTTTAATTTATTATCTGTAAATAACTATAGCAGGTTTATTAAAAAAGTCAAGCAAAATTAGTCAAGAAAATTTTTTTCTTGCATTTTGACCTGTATATGGTATAATTATCCACAGGTATAGGCATTATATCGTTTATTTAAGACATTACAAAAAAGTTGTTATTTTAAGGCGATTTTATTGTGGTGTTTTAATTACAGCTTAAATTTAACCCCATTAGTTAAAACCAAAACCGACTCTTTGTAGCTAAAGAGTCGGTTTTATTTTAGTTTGTAATGTATTGATTTTTTTGATATATTAAAAGTATTCATCTCGCCACAGTCTCCCGAAAGGGGACTGTGGCGGTAAATCATAAATTTTTTAATATTGTATGGCAAGGATAAAATTGGCGTTGAATTTAATGATTTTAAAAAATAAAGAATAATAAATTAGTTTTTCACCGCCTCGTCGCAGTCCCCTGCGGGAGACTGCGGCGAGGCGAAATTAAATTTTTATAAAAATATGCAAAAAACAATAAAAATAGGAGTATCCGGCAATAAGGGCAGTTTTTCCGAAGAAGCCGCCAGTTACTATTGCCAAAAGAATAATATTAGAAATTATGAACTTAATTATTTAATTAATGTTGACAGAGTATTGCAAGCAATAAAAAATAAACAAATAGATAGTGGCGTTTTTCCGATTGAAAATTCAAACGGCGGAATTGTTTACGAGGCCGTGTATGCTATGAGTAAATACGTTTTTAATATTGAAAAATTATTTGAGATTGATGTCAGACATAATTTATTGGCAAGGAAAGGCGTTAATGTTGGTGATATAAAAAAAATAATTTCTCATCCCCAAGCATTAAAGCAATGTCGGATGTATTTAAAAAGAAAATGGAAAGAAGTTGAATTGGAAGAATATATTGATACCGCTCAGGCCGCTAAAGATTTGGGAGAAGGCAAGCTAGACGTTTGTGCGGCAGTAATCGCGCCGCGCAAGTGCGCTGAGTTATATAATCTGGAAATTTTAGAAGAAGGCATCCAAGATTTAAAATTTAATTTCACTACATTTATAGTAGCGGTTTAATATGCGAAAAAATAAAAAAATAAAAATTGCCATAATCGGTTATGGACGTTTTGGAAAATTACTTGTAGATATTTTAAAACCTTTTGGTGAGATTTATATAATTAGCCGTAAAAAAATAAAAGGAGCGGAAAGCAAACAATTAAAAAAGCAGGGCATAAAACAAATTGATATTAAGAGTTTAGATTATATTGATTGGGTTATTCTTGCCGTGCCGATTTCCGGTTTAATGGCAGTACTTAAAAACATAAACCCTTATTTAAAAAAGGGCTCTTTGGTTATGGACGTTTGTTCAGTAAAAACAAATCCATGCAAGTGGCTTAAACAATGTTTGCCTAAAAATGTATATTTATTGGGTTCTCATCCGATGTTCGGTCCTGACAGCGCCAAAGGCGGATTAAGCGGATTGTCAATTGTGTTATGTCCGATTAGAATTAGCAAGAATAGTTTGAATAAAATAATAAAAGTTTTTAAAAAATTAAAACTTAAAATTATAATTACGACCGCAAGCGATCATGATAAGCAAGCAGGCAATAGCTTGGCTTTGGTGCATTTTATCGGCAGAGCAATGGCTGCTGCCGGTTTGAAAAATCAGAAAATTGACACTTTAGGCTATCGCCGCTTGCTGGCTGTTAATGAAACCGTAAATAACGACACTTGGCAGTTATTCCTTGACATGCATCGCTATAACCCTTATACTGATAAAATTAGAAAAAATTTTATTAAGATATTAGATGAATTGGATCATAAAATAAAAGGAGGCGAATATGGCGGAAAATAAAAAAAGTAAGCGCAAAGCCGCAAGTTCAGCTTTGGAATTGATCTTTTTAAAAGCAAATAAATTAGATAAAGAAGGCGCGGATGTTATTCATTTAGAAGTTGGCGATCCGTATAAACCGACACCCGACAGAATAAAACAAGCCGCGAAAAAGGCAATTGATTGCAATAGGGTATTTTATACGCCTGCAAGCGGTTCTGAGGATTTAAAAAAAGCGATTATAGAGAAATATCGCCGTAAACAATGCAAAATTTGCATTAAAGAAGTTGTTGCTTCTCATGGATCGCGTCCGGTTATTAGCGGAGTTTTAAAAGTTTTGGCTGGAAAAGGCGATAAAATTTTTATTCCAGCGCCTTATTATCCTTCGTTTTTAGGCTTGAGCAAGCAGAACGGAGCCCAAGCTGTTTTAATTGATACATCTGAGCATGGCTTTAAATTGAGCGCGGATGAATTGCAAAACAAGATAGATAAATTTGGAGTTCCTAAAGCCTTGATATTGAATTCACCGAACAATCCAAGCGGAGTGGAATATGATAAATTTGAAATGAAAAAAATCTGCGCGTTGGCTCGTAAATACGATTTTTGGATAATTTCAGACGAATGTTATCAATCTTTTAGCAAAGACAAACATTTTACAATGCGGCAGATTCATCCTGATGCAATAATCATTGATTCATGCTCAAAAGAATATTCAATGACAGGCTGGCGGATTGGCTGGGGAATTATGCCCGAGGAACTGGCAATCAAAGTTAAAAAATATTTGGGTCTTTTTGTCAGCAGTTTATGCGCGATTTCAGAGGCAGCCGCTATTGAAGCTTTCAAAAAAGACGGCGTTTATAATTATGAAGCCCAGAAAAACATAATTTGTGATTGGCTTGATGATAAAAAAAGAATTAATTATATCAGACCTGAGGGCGGGTTGTATGTATTCCCTGATTTTTCAAATTATCTAAACAGCCGCAACGGTCCGCAAAATTCGCTGGCTTTATCAGAATTTTTATTAGAAAAAAGCCAAGTGGCAATTGCCCCAGGAATCGCGTTCGGAGATTATGACACTTATTTGAGATTTTGTTTTTGCGTGAGAAAAGACAGACTAAGGGAAGCTTTGCAAAGGATTGAAATAAATTTAGTAAAAAAACAGTAATGTCAATGCGTTAAAAAGGAGGTATTAAATGGAGTCATTTATTTATTAAATATTCCATCAAGGGTTAGCTGAGAAAACGGCTGACCCTTTTAATTTTTTGTATTTTTTTGCTATTTTAAATTGATTAGGTTATAATATATGTATAGACAAGTTTAAGAAAAATAATAAATTCGTTTATTTTTAATATTTTAAATATGCCAACTAAGAAAAAAACAGTTAAAAAACCAAAAGCTCCGAAAAGAATTAAAATTCCGGCTAAGGTTCTTAAATATTTGGAAAAGGCAGGAGTAAAGCATGAAATTTTGGAGCATAAAACCGTTTATACCGCGATTGACGCGGCAATGACAATTAAGAGAAAATTAAATGAAATTGCCAAGTCTTTATTGGTTAAGGCTGACAAAGATTATTATTTGGTTTTAATGCCGGCTGACAATAATCTTAATTTTGAAAAATTAAAAAAAGTTATCGGCAAAGTAAAGGCTAAAGAAATTAAGGCTATTAAAATTCCGGGAGAAAAAATTATTGAAAATTCTTTAAAAATTAAAGTCGGAACAATCACCGCTTTTGGCAAATTGCATAAGGTTGGAGTAGTTATTGATAAGAAATTTGAAAAAGTTAAAAAAGCTGTTTTTGCCGCAGGCACGCCCAATTATTCCATTGAAATGGCAGTCAAAGATTTTATTGATTTAGAAAAAGCAATTGTCGGAGTTGTCGGAGAAAAAAAGAAAATCAAGAAACAGGCTGTGTCCAAGCCAAAAAAGAAAAAAACCGCGGCAAAAAAAACAAGCGCGAAAAAGAAAAAATAGATTTTTTCAGGCCACATTTCTTTTGTCATCTCCGACACTCGTTAGCCTCGCAGAGAAATTATATTAAATGATCGGAGATCTCGTAAAAATCAACGAACATAAAAAATAGTAAAACGTTTAAAAAGAATATTATATTAACAACCATTATTTTAAAAAATAATTTAGATGCTTTTAAAGAGATTCCCGATCATTTAATATAATACCCTGCGGGGCTAAGGTGTGTCGGGAATGACAGAAAGAAGAGGCTAAGGTGTGTCGGGGATGACAGAAAGAAGAGGCTAAGGTGTGTCGGGAATGACAGAAAGAAAGGGCTAAGGTGTGTCGGGAATTACAGCTGATAGAAATGGGGTTAAAGTAATCTCAAAGATAATAAAGAGAATATTCTAAT
>JAYEHJ010000073.1:5145-10896 GCA_034659435.1 Patescibacteria group bacterium
ATGACAGAAAGAAGAGGCTAAGGTGTGTCGGGAATGACAGAAAGAAAGGGCTAAGGTGTGTCGGGAATTACAGCTGATAGAAATGGGGTTAAAGTAATCTCAAAGATAATAAAGAGAATATTCTAATTTATAAAATGTTAAATATAAAATTGGAAAAATTTGAAGGACCATTGGCTTTGCTTTTGCAGCTGATTGAAAAAGAGGAGATGGACGTAACAGAGGTAAGCTTGGCAAATGTTGCTGATCAATACGTGTCGTATATTCGCGAAGCAGGAAATATTATTCCGGAAGAAATGGCGGATTTTTTAGTTGTGGCGGCGCGTCTTTTGCTGATTAAATCAAAAGCGCTCTTGCCGTATCTTTATCAGGAAGAAGAGGAGGAGATTCAGGATTTTGAGGATCAGCTAAAAATGTATCAGGAATTTTTGGCTGCAACAAAAAAAATTGAGAGTATTCTAGGCAAGAAAAGATTTATGTTCGCGCGGGAGTTTAACCGCAAAGCGGCTTTAAGCCAAACAAATTCATTTTCTCCGCCAAAAAATATTAAAGCCAAAGATATAAAAAATGTATTCAGTGATTTATTGTTTTGTTTGCTGCCGGAGGAAAAGCTTGAAGAGGAAACATTGGATCATAAAATAAATATTGAAGATAAAATTATTTCCATTCAAAATGGTTTGCTTAATCGCATTAAAATGAGTTTTGACAATATAATGGCGGAAGCGAAAAATAAAACAGAAATTGTTGTTAGTTTTTTAGCGATTTTGGAATTAATGCGCCAGCGGGAAATAATGCTAAAGCAAGACGGACTTTTTAAAGAAATAATAATTGAAAAAATATAATAATACAAATTACAAATAACTACAAATTTACAAATACAGATAATTTAATTTATATTTGTAAATTTGTGTTTATTTGTAATTTGTAATCTTTTATGATAAAGCCAAAAATTGAATCGTTGCTTTTTATTTCAGCCAAGCCCATGGCAATTAAGCAATTGGCCGAGTTAATCAAAAAAGACAAAAAGGAAATTGAGAAAGCAGGGCAAGAGCTGGTTGCGGAGTATAAGAATAATAAAAAGGGCGTGCAGGTAATTAAGAACGGCTCTAAATTGCAAATGGTTTCTTCGCCTGAAAACGCAAAACTGATTAGGGAATTTATCAAAGATGAAACCACAGGCGAGCTGTCGCGCCCGAGTCTTGAGACCTTGACTATAATCGCTTATCGCGGGCCGGTTTCTAAAATTGATTTGGATCGCATTCGCGGGGTTAATTGCTCTTTGATTTTGCGCAATCTTTTAATCAGGGGTTTGATTAAAGCGAAAAATGACAGTAAAAAACAGGAAATTTATTATACGATTACTTTTGATTTTATTCGTTTTTTAGGCATTAACGATGCGCGCGAATTACCTGATTATGAAAAGTTAAGCAAAGACGACACGCTTGATCGGATGCTGAACAGCGAACAGTCAAAAGACGAACAAACAAGCAAATAGATATTTAATAAAATACTCATGCATAAAAATCCATTTTTTTTAATCCCAACTTTTATCGCGATTATATTTATGTTCGGCTCTTTGTTTTTATTCTACAGTTTACCAACGCAAAGCGCTTATCAGGAAATAGAGCCGGCAGCGCAGCAGGCAAAATTTATGCCTGAATTAATATTTAATCCTTTGCCGGAAAATAAAGCAATAAAGATCGGCGCGGCTGTTCCGAAAAAAATAACAGAAGCGGCAGACCCTTATGTTAATCCAGGCGCCGCGGTGATTATGGACAGCCAAAGCGGAAAAATAATATTCAGCAAAGATGCTAACAGCCCAAGAGCAATCGCCAGCATCACAAAACTAGCCACAGCTTTGGTGTTTTTGGATAATAACCCCGGATGGGAGGCTGAATATGAGATTAAGCATTCGGATCGCGTTAATGGCGGGAAAATTTATTTATTCAGCGGAGAAAAGGTTAAGATTAAAGATTTGTTTTATTTAAGCTTGGTAGGCTCCGCCAATACGGCGACCTTGGCTTTGGTAAATTCAACAGGATTAAGCGAAACTGAATTTGTGGCGGCAATGAACGCAAAAGCAAAAGATTTAAATTTAAAAAATACTAATTTTGTTGATTCCATCGGTTTAAGCCATTTAAATCGCTCTACCGCTTATGAGGCGGCAAAATTGGCAAAAGCGGCTTTTGAAAATGAAGATATTAGCAGGGCGGTTATGAGCAAGGAGTATTTTTTTACAACGGCAGGCGGCAGAAAAAAGATCGTGTATAATACTGATTCTTTGTTAAAAAGTTTCCCCATTAACGGCATAAAGCTGTCCGGCGGCAAAACAGGCTATACGCCGGTTGCCGGTTATTGTTTTGCCGGCAAATTTAAGAATGAAAGCAATCAAGAAATTTTCGTTGTAATTTTGGGCGGAGAAAATCATGATTATCGCTTTCAAAAAACCAAAGAACTTGCCTTATGGACTTATAACAATTTTTCTTGGAAATATTATTAATAATTAAAATATATGAATGATGAAAAAATTATTATCGCCAATTGGAAAATGAAATTGAATTTAAAAGAAACATTGGAATTAGCGAAAAATATCAAAACAAAATTTAAAGATTTGAATGGCGGAGAAATCGCGGTTTGTCCGAATTTTATATCTTTATTGGAAGTCGCGAAGATTTTAAAGAACAGCAGAATCAAACTGGGCGCGCAGGATGTTTTTTGGGAGCGGAAAGGCGCTTATACAGGTGAAGTTTCTTCCGGTCTTTTGGTTGAAACCGGCTGTGAATATGTTATAATCGGGCACTCCGAGCGGCGAAAATTTTTAATGGAAAATTATGAAATAATTCATAAAGAAATTAAAGCGGTATTGCAGGTTGAGGATTTGATTCCTATTGTTTGCATCGGTGAGAATTGGGATGAAAGAAAAACCGATCGCAGGGATTATGTTTTATATGATCAATTGCAACAATCCTTGTCGGGAATTGACGTGGTTGGAGATCAAAAAATAATTTTAGCTTATGAACCTATTTGGGCGATTGGCTCCGGAACAGCGATTGAGCCGTCCGAAGCGGAATACGCCCACAAAATTATTAAATTGACGCTTAACAATATGTTTGGAATGAATATAGTAAATAATAATTTTAAAATTATTTACGGCGGAAGCATCACTTCAAAAAACGTCAAAGGTTTTATCGGTTTGGAAAATCTTGACGGCATGCTGGTCGGCGGAGCAAGTTTGGACGCGGATGAATTTTATAAAGTGGTAAAAGCGGTTTTATAAATTATAAAATAAATAATTATGTATAATATTATTCCGTTAGTATTGATTTTAATCGGCTTAGGCGTAATTATTGTTATTGCCGCGAAAAAATTTTCAGTTTTGGCAAATCTGGATGTTGATAGCATCCGGTCGGAGCGGGAGGCAAAATTTAAAGAGCAGATTGTCAGCAATCGCTTAAAAAGAAATTATTTTAGATATTTCGCGAAGTTTAAGCAGTTTTCAAAACCGGTCGGACAAGCTATGGGCGGTTTTTTTATAAAATTATATAAAAAATTAGTTGAGTATAAAGAAGATTATAATGAGCAAAAGCAGACCGAAACCATTAATGAAAATATTCAAGAAAAATTATTTTTTGAAATTGATGAATTAATTGAAAAAGGCGAGCTGGAAAAAGTTGAGGCAAAATATATTAAAATTATCAGTTTGGACAGTAAAAGCATTAAAGCTTTTCGCGGTTTAGGCAAGCTATATTTTGAACGCAAGGATTTTAATGAAGCCAAACAAACCATTGAACACGCGATTAGGCTTTTGGAAAATGATTATAATGCTTATGAATCAATTGAAAATGAAAATTTAAATGAAGAAGAAAGAATTAAAAAAGATTATATTAATAGGAATTTACCCGGCGCGTATTTTGACTTGGCTTGCGTGTATAAGCAGCGGGAAAATTATTCTGAATCAATTATTTCAATTGACAAAGCCTTGGCAATTGAGGCTAATAACCCAAGATTTCTTGACACAAAACTTGAAATCAGTATAATAAGCAAAGACAAAAATTTGGCTTGTAAAACATTGGAAGAATTAAAAGCAATAAATCCTGAAAACCAAAAACTTGAAGAACTGGCAAGGCAGATAGATGAATTGTAAAAATACAAAAAAATGAAAAAATTTTTGTTTTTTCATTTTTGTTTTTTTATAGGGTTAAATTGTTTCCGCCCAAGGCGGATCAGCCTCGGGCTGAAAAAGTTAATGGTTAACGGTTATTAAGCCGAAATAGCTCCCGCTCAGCTCACTTTGTTCGTGATCGGGCAGGCAGTGGTTAAAATATAATGCCGAAATAGCTCAGTGGTAGAGCACTTCCATGGTAAAGTATCGCTAGTAGTTAGTGTGGTGGTTCGGAGCTAGTATTAGCTTCTATCCTGAAAACTACTAACCACTCTTTCTGAGTAGTGTCCCACTAGACTTAATAATATTTACAATTTAATATGCCGACGTAGCTCAGTGGTAGAGCACTTCCATGGTGAGTCACTCGACTCTTGCCCCTCCAGAGGGAAATCTCTGGTTGAATCCCGAATAACGGTTAAAGGCCTGCATAAGGTTCAGACCGTGGCGTAAATCATTATGACACGCCCGAGAGACTGACAAGGGAGACTAAGTCACGTAAGTGATATGTCTGATATACAGTCCAACCCCTATATATATGTTTTACAAAATAGGGTGTAAGTGAAGGAAGGGGTCAGCGGTTCAAGTCCGCTCGTCGGCTCAACAATAAAGAAGTCTGTATTTGTATTGCAGGCTTTTTTGTATGGATATAAAACTTGTTAAACAAAGATTTTGCGACTATTCAATTTATATCAGAGGGAACTCTCCAAGCACAATTAAGCGCTATAATATTGTTATAGATTTTTTTGCTAAAGCTGAATCAGTAGGTGACATCTCGGAGGTATCAAAAGAAAAGATCCTATCATTCTTCTATAATGGACGTATAGACAGAAAATGGCAACCAGCAACCTTTATAAGTTATTATAATACTTTGTCAGTATTTTTTCAGTGGTGCATTAAGGAAGAGATCCTTGAAAAAGACTATACTGCTGAGCTTGAAAAACCAAGACTTACAAAACGGTTCCCAGTTAAGTTGTCCCAGAGTGAGGCACTGAGGCTCCTTGAGTATGTATATAATTATCCGTATCAGAGTGAGTTTTTAAGAATTCGTAATCATGCCATATTTACTACTTTTATTTTTACAGGACTCAGACGGACGGAACTACTAAAATTAAAATATACAGATGTAGATTTTGAGGGGTTGTCTATCTTTGTCCGACAGGGGAAGGGGAATAAGGACAGAATTATACCACTATCCTACCAACTAGCAGAAACTCTTAAAAAATATCTAACCGAGCGAAAAAGATTAAAAAAAACTTGCCCGGAGTTTTTTACATCATTGTTAAAGAACAAAGGCTTGTCAGAGGCGGGGATTAAACATATCGTTAATAAGTTGAAAAAGGCATCTGGTATAAAGTTCGGACTTCATTAACTCAGACATACGTTTGCAACTTTGATGCTAGAGGGTGGTTGCGATATTTATTCTTTGTCAAAAATGATGGGACACTCAGACATTAAAACCACAACCTGATTAGTCCTAACTATACTGAACCACAAGGTTAATGAATTTTTAACAAATTAAATTTTACAATTTCATCAAATAATAGTATTGTTGAATTATGAAATTTAATTAACTAAAAATATATGGCAAACAG
>JAYEHJ010000074.1:0-2105 GCA_034659435.1 Patescibacteria group bacterium
TATATTTTGCGGTAAAACTATTTTTATTTTGTTTTAATTTATGCTGAAATATTCTTGAATATAGATTATTGGTTACTCCTATATATAGAATTTTGTTTGTTTTGTTGGTTAATATATAAACATAATATATGTATTCTTTTTTCATCTTTAGATGGTTATTTTATGGTTGTTTCTTTTAAAGAGATTCCCGATCATTTAATATAACTTCCCTGCGGGGCTATTGTGTGTCGGGAATGACAAAAATGGGAGCTGGGAATGCCAGAAACTGTAATGATGAGAATGAGTTGAGTTCGCTAGTAAATTTTTATAAATTCTGTTTCCTAATATCAACCACCTTCAACTGCGCCTCTGTTCGTCCGTTAAAAACATTCAAATCCAAATTATACACAATATTAATAATATCACTTATTGAAAAATTTTTCCATGTTTCAGAACCGTTAAAACTAATTGCGTTTATAAAGCCGGATTTGTCATTTTTTAATTTAAACTTAATATGCTGTCCTTCCATTCCCATTGTCATAATATCAAATATTTGTATATTCTCGCTTAAAAAAACCGGCCGTTCATTGCCCTGTCCGTAAGGCGCAAGCGCGCTGATTTTTTCATATAAATCTTCATTTATTTCTTCAAAATTTAAAATCGCGTCAATTTTAACTACCGGTTTCATCATATCTTTTGTGATTTCTTTTTTGGCAATATTTTTAATTTTATTTACAAAATTATCTAAATTTTTCTCGCTAAAACTAAATCCGCAGGCTTGAGGATGTCCGCCGTATTTATCTAAAAAATCAGCGCACTTGGCAATCGCTTTAATCAAGTTAAAGCTTGGAATGCTTCTACCCGAGCCTTTGTAGCCGTTTTTTGTTTTAGTAATTACCAAAGATGGGCGAAAATATTTATTAACTATTTTCCCTGCCACCAAGCCGACTACGCCTTCATTCCAAACAGTTTTTTTTTCTGATTTATTGTTTTTCAAATTATAAATTCCTACTAATACATTATCATTTTTAATATCAATTTGCTCTTCAACTTCCAAAAATATCTCATCGGTAATTTGTTGTCTTTCCTGATTGCGCGCGTTCAACTCCAGCGCCAATTTCTTTGCTTCGTCAATATTTTTAGTAATTAATAATTGATAAGCCATATTGGCGTGATCAAGCCTGCCTGCCGCGTTTAATCTCGGAGCAATTTGAAAACCGATATTCCATGTATCAATTTTATTGTTGTTATTTATTTTTGCCGCGTCATAAAGTGAAATTAATCCAATTCTTTTCGTATTGCTTAAAATTTCCAATCCTTTTTTAACTAAAATCCTGTTTTCTCCTGTTAATCTAACGCAGTCGGCGACCGTGCCGATCGCAACCAAATCCAATAGCCTATAACCTAAATTTTGCTTATCTTCTTTGGAAAGTTTTGAGCTGTCAATTAAAGCTTTCGCAAATTTAAAAGCCGCTCCGGCGCCTGATAAAAAATTATAAGGATATTTGTCAGCAGTAATTGCTGGGTTGATAATCAAACATTTTGGATATTCGCTTAATTCATTTGGCGGAACATGATGATCCGTAACGATAACATCAATTCCCAGCTCTCGCGCGTAGGCTATTTCTTTTTTGCTTCTTATACCGGTATCTACTGTAATAATTAATTTTGTGTTATTTTTCGCAATTAAATCAACCGCTTGCTTGTTTACGCCATAACCCTCTTTTACACGATGCGGAATATAGACATCAACATCTGCTCTAAAAAGGCTGAGAAGTTCAAATAAAATAGCTGAAGAAGTTACGCCGTCAGCGTCATAATCGCCGTATATTGTTATTTTATTGCTTTTTTTAATATGGCGAATAGTCAAATCAACAGCCTCTTTCATATCGCGGAACAAAAAAGGATCATGCGAATTTTTTTCATAATCCCCTTCTAAAAAGTCTTTTATTTCCTCTTTTTCTGTTATACCGCGATTATGCAATAACTGCAAAACCAAAGGCAAATATTCCGGATATTCGTTAATTATTTCTTGTTTAATTTTAGGCAAAATTTGCCAGTTTTTTTGTTTTTTTGTTGACATATTAAATTATCTTGAACTATGATTCGTCTAATTAAAATGAAAA
>JAYEHJ010000075.1:0-2075 GCA_034659435.1 Patescibacteria group bacterium
GTTATTTATACTTTAATTTTAGCATAAATTTAACATTTTTTCTATGGTAAAATTGTGGATAATTACAGCCCTTGCGGGCTGCTTTTTTATCGCCTTTGGCGGTTTAATTGGCGACACGCCCATTATTACTCCCAAAGAATACTATAAGGAATTATTTAAAAATTTTACAATTCCTAAAAACGCGGCAATCTATGAACTTGGTTGCGGCAAGGGGGATTTTCTTTTTGCTGCGGAAAAATTTCTACCGCGCAAAATTATCGGAGTTGAACTTTCCTTGCTGCATATTCTATACGGAAAAATTAAAGCCAAATTTAAACATTCAAAAGTAAAATTTTATTATCAAAATTTTTTCAAAACCGATATTAGCGATGCAAATATTATTTACTTATTTTTAGTAGAGCCGATAGTTATAAAAATTTGGGACAAAATTAAAAAGGAGGCTAAGCCCGGGACAATGGTAATTGTATTATCCGATAAAATTCCAAATGAAAAAATTTGGCAAAGAATAGCTACCAGACCGCAAGATAAAAATACTACATATTTTCATTTATACCGAGTTTAGAAAAATAATCCAAAGCTTTCTCAACTTCGCGTTTAATTTTTTAAACTAAAAGTTATGCCTACATCAAAAATATTTTTTAGACATTCGTCTATTTACAATCAACATTTTATTGATGTTTTAATTCACGAATTAATCCATCAATCATCTATATTTTAGATTATAGGCAATCTTGGAAAATAGTTAATAATGAAAGTTATGTTAAGATATTGAAATATTTTGAGTAATTTTATAAAAACAAAAATCTCATAACAAAACAGCTGACCGCCTAAACACGGCCAGCTGTTTTTTTTGTAAAAAAATAAAACAACTCATCCCATTTGAACCGTATCGCGCTGTAAAATTTATTTGCTTATGTTTTGCGTTGTTTGCGTTGTCTTTTTTTCTTTCCCAGTAATACCCCTTAACACAAAATCCACAATCGCATAAGACGCGAATATCACCACCAGCCCGATTGTCGCCCATATTAATATATCTTTTCCTTTCTGCACTTTTTCATTAGAGCCTGCCGCAAGCATCCATACAAATCCGCCGTAAATAAACATAACCAAAGCCAAAGACCCGACTATGCCAAGAACGCCGTTTATTATTTGGCCGATTAGTTCGTTGGGGGAATCTGCGCCAATTCCTCCGGTTAGTGGATTATTTAAGCAAACTTCATCGCCTTTGCAACCCTTAAGCGCAAATACATTAGTTGATGGAAAAACAAAAAAAATTATAATTACTAAAATTGTATATTTGCTAAATAATTTCATATAATATAAAGTAATTTTTAAATTCTTAATACAATAATAGCATTTTATTAATCAATTTAAAAGAGGTGATTAAAAAATAACCACCTCTTGCATGTTTAATTTGTATTCCGACTACATTTTCCACGCATAAAGCGTTATAGGGGTATGTAGCGCTGAGCAATACAAAATAATTGATTTTTTACAGCTGACTCTAAATTTGCCATGTTTTTTTATGGCTGAGTCAAAATTAATTTGTCCATCAGAACATTTTTTGTCATTTGCGTAAAAGCTTTTCAATGACAAATAATAAAAATTTTCCTGATTATTCATAGGAAAAACTTCTTTCCATTTGTTTGATTCAGTTAATTTTACTACTTTCGCCGAGCCCCATTTAGACTCGTATTTTTTTACAACAATCAAAAATTGTTCTTGCTTAAGCAAAACTTGCTTAGATTTAAGCTCATGGCTGTATAAATTCCCAAACCAATTGGCAATTTTCAACTTGCCAATCGCCCCTTCGGTTGTTGGTTCCTGTTCGCTAAGCTCACAATAATGCTTACCATGAACTTCCGTAATATTCTGCTCTTGGCTAATTTCAACCGCCCTGTCAATAATGACAGTTTTAAATTCGTCACCGTCATCGGTTTGATTGAATAGGTCTAAATAAGCTTGCGCAATTCTTTGTTTTGAATTTGGGTCAAGCCTTAAGAGATAAGAAAAATAATTATCAGCCATAATAAAACTATTCTTTGATAAACGATTATTTCCCTCATTTTCTAAGT
>JAYEHJ010000076.1:0-10575 GCA_034659435.1 Patescibacteria group bacterium
TATAGATATATTATAACATTTTTTTATGGATAAACAAAATTTGGAAAATAAAGAAGAGCTGGTTTTGCAAAAATATAAAAAGAAAGACAAGAAGAAAAAGACAAAAATGAGGGTTGATAGCAAGGGTATTAAAGATTTGCAAGGGCTAATTATAAAAAAGATAAATAAATAATCTTAATAGTTCGTTATGTTAAAAAGAAAATTTCAAATTGGCTTAATAATTTTATTCTCAATTTGCTTAGCCTTGCCAGCCGCGGCTCAGGAGAAAATTAATAATTTTGAAGTGGAAATAGATATTAATCAGGACGGCAGTATTAATGTTAAGGAATTGATAGTTTATAATTTTGGCAGCGAAGAAAAGCATGGAATTTTCCGCGATATTCCGTATAAGTATAAAGTGGGGGGCGGAAATTTTAAATTGCGTTTTTCTGATTTTTCAATTAAAGACGGCAATGGCAATGATGTTGTTTTTGATGTTGATAATTATAAAGAAAGCAAGCGAATAAAAATTGGTAATCCTGATGTTTTTGTGAGCGGTCTGCAAAATTATGTTATAGAATATAAAGTTGCCGGAGTTTTTAATTTTTTTAATGATTATGACGAGTTGTATTGGAATGTTACCGGAAATGATTGGCTGTCTCCGATTAGGCAGTCAAAAGCAATAATTAATTTGCCGGAAAGCGTTAATATTGAAGAATTAAAATTCGCGTGTTATACGGGAAAAAGCGGCAGTAACGCAAAGTGCGTATCCAGCCGTTTAAATTTTGTTGCCAAAGACGAGGCTGACAGCATTATATTCAGTGATGACAGCTTAAAACCGGGCGAGGGAGTAACTATTGTGATTGGTTTTCCAAAAGGAGTTGTAGAAAAGCCTTCTTGGCTTAACGCTTTTTTAGAAATAGCGCGAGACAATTGGATTGTGATTTTGCCTTTATTTGTTTTGATGTTTTTTATTTATTTTTGGAAAAAATACGGCAAAGATCCTTGTGACAGGAAAACAATTATCGCGGAATTTATTGCTCCGGACGATTTAAGCCCTGCTGAAGTCGGAACAATTATTGATGAACGCGCCCACAAAAAAGATGTTAGCGCTGAGATAATCAATTTGGCGGTTCGCGGATATATTAAAATAATATATATAGAAAAAAAAGGAATTTTAAAATCTGATGATTATGAATTGAAAAAACTGGAAGCAAATGAAAATACTTTGAATGAATTTCAGTTTGCTTTGTTAAAGGCTTTATTCGCCGATAAGAAAAAAATCAGATTATCAGATTTAAAAGATAAGTTTTATAAAGATTTGAATGATATTATTGACAGGATTTACCAAACGACTGTTAATAAGGGATATTTTTTAAAAAATCCTAAAAAAATTAGGAGATTTTATATTGGTTTAGCAATAGCGGTTTTGGTTGTCGGCTGGTTTGTAGGACCGTTTTTAGGATGGATTGGCGTGGCAAGCGTCTGGGTAACGGGAATTTTAATTTTAATTTTTGGCAATGTAATGCCAAAGAGAACTAAAAAAGGAGTTAGAACGCGAGAAAAAATTCTAGGTTTGAAAATGTATTTGGAAGTCGCGGAAAAAGACAGAATTGATTTTCATAATAATCCTAAGAAAAATTCTGAAATTTTTGAAAAATTATTGCCGTTTGCGATTGTTTTGGGCGTAGAAAAAAAATGGGCAAAACAATTTGAAGATATTTATAGAAAAAGCCCAAAATGGTATAGTTTGGCAAGCGCGCGAAATTTTTCCGCTTTGGCGCTTGTAAATCATTTGAATAATTTTCAATCACAAGCCAATTCAACTCTTTCCTCAGCGCCGTCATCCGCAAGTTCCGGCGGCAGCGGCTTTTCCGGAGGCGGATCAGGCGGCGGTTTTGGCGGAGGCGGCGGAGGAAGCTGGTGATTTTAGATTTAGGATTTTAGATTTAGGATTTTAGATTTATAATCTAAATAATTAAAAAATGTTCATTAAAAAATAAACCTTAATAAAAAATAGGAGGTCGCTATGCGAAATAAAAAATTTAAAAAATTTCCAAAAGAAAAAGATTTAGAATTAGCGCGTAGGTTTAGAGAGGAAAATGATACGCGTGCTTTTAATCAACTTGTAGAAATTAATATGTGGGTGGTCGTGAGAGCGGCATTTAAATTTAAAGACAGAGGAATTGAATTAGATGATTTAATTCAAATTGGCGGAATGGCTTTAATTAATGTTGCTCTAAAGTTTGATCATGAAAAAGATTGCAGGCTTTCAACTTATGCAGTTTATCGGATAAGAGAGGATATTATTAGAGAAATAAAGAAAAGAAACATACATATACCGAGTCATATTCAGGAAGGTTATTTAAACATATGCAAGACTAAAGATTTTTTAGAAGAGAAATATAAAAAAGAAATAGGTTTACAGAAAATTTCTGATGAAACCGGGATTCCGGTAGAAAAAATTGAATTTATTTATAAAAAGATGAATATATATTGCGCGTCTTTAGATGCTCCTGCGTATAAAGGAAGCAAAAGTATGGAAGAATCAGAAGTTATTGGGGATATTTCATTTTTTTCAGCAGAACAATTCTTAATTCTTAAAGAAGAATTAAGAAAAACAATGAAGATTATTTTGGATATAATAAATCAATTTCCGGAAAAAAATAAAAATATTTTTTGTAAAAGTCTTGGATTAAACAAAAATTTTCAGGATGAATCCATTGAGGAAATTGCGCAAGAATTTTCTTGTTGCACATCAAATGTTAGGCAGCATGTAAAAAGATCTTTTAATAATTTATATATTAAGTTGAAAAAAAACGGATATAAAATTCAAAAAGATAGAATGCATGTTTGGCTGTCAGAAAAAATATATTTGTGCTATTGGCTTCAAGAAATCACAGGAGCCAATTTTAGTATTTTAAAATAAAAGAGAGCTAATAAAATAATAAAGGCTATGGCAAAAATAAAAGCATAGCCTTTTTATTTTTTTTATTTTGTATATTTTAGGAATTATGGTATAATATTTATACTAAAAAATAATAAATTATATTATGAGCTTTTTGGATAAATTAAAAGTTAAAGTTGAAGAAAAAACAGATGAAGAAATAAAAGACGGAGTTATAGACAAAAATTCCGGTTTTATGCAGTTGGAAGTGGATATTTTTCAGACCGCGGAAGATATTATTATTATTGCTCCGATTCCAGGTGTGGAAGTCGCTGATATTGACATCAGTATTGAAAATGAAAATGACGTGGTTACCATTCAGGGAAAAATTGAACAGCCAAATTTATCCGAATACGCGGATGATGATGAAAATTCAAAATATCTTCGCTCAGAATGCCAATGGGGGCGATTTTATCGGCAAATTATTTTACCGCAGGAAATAAACGTATCCCAGGTTGAGGCAAAGTTTAAAAAAGGCATATTAACTTTGCGCTTGCCTTTATTGCTTTTACAGTCGCAGGGAAAGAAAAAAATCGCGGTTAATGCCGGATAATTTTTAAAGATTTTTTAAAATAATATTTTATGCGGAAAGCCATTAGTGTTTTTTTATTTTTATTATTGTTTTTAACCGGTTTTTTACCGTTTACTCCCTGCTTGTCGCAGGAAGGAGGAGCGGTTTTATTTTTGTCTCCCGCCGCGGGCGATTACAATGTCGGCCGCAGTTTTACGGTTACGGTGGCGGTTAACAGCGGCGGAGGCGCGGGCATTAACGCGGCCGAAGGTTTGATAAAATTTGATAGTTCTTATTTGACTGTTTCAAAATTATCAGACGCAAGTTCAATTTTTAAGTTGTGGACAACTGATCCGACCTATTCCAACTCAGCCGGCTCAATAAGTTTTGGCGGAGGTTCTCCCGGACCGTATAAAGGCGCGAACGGCACCATTTTTACGATTACTTTTTCAGCTAAAAAAATCGGTGCGGCTGAAGTTAAATTTTCCTCGGGAATAGTTTTGGCGGCAGACGGCAAAGGCACGAATATTTTTAGCGGTTTTGGCAATGCTAAATTTAACATTATAGAGGCTGAAAAAATGGAAGAAAAACCAAAACCAAAGCCAAAACCAAAAGAAGAAGATACCGCTCCAAAGGGCTTGTTGCCGCCTTTGCCTGATATTTCGTCAGAAACTCATCCGGAAAAAGATATTTGGTATCAAAACAACAACCCGGAATTCATTTGGAAAGTTTTGGCGGATTTAACAGGAGTAAGCTTTTTAATTACCGATGATCCGGATTCCGATCCAGGTCCGGAATCGGACGGCATAATTGAAAATGTAATTTTTGATGAAGATGTGGCGGACGGCGAGCAGTATTTTCATATTAAATATAAAAATAAATCAGGCTGGGGTCAAATAGCGCATCGTAAATTTTTGGTTGACGCCGCTCCGCCAAAAGATTTTGAAATAGCTTATGACAGCGGCGGAGATCCGACTAATCCCGCGGCAAAATTGCGCTTTAAAACCGAAGATAAAGCGTCAGGTTTGGATTATTATAAAATTTCAATAGATGATATTGGCGAAAGAATTAATACGCAAGAAATTGACAAGGGTTATTATCAGTTGCGGCCGCTTGTTCCTGGAAGGCACAAAGCGTGGGTAATCGCTTATGATAAAGCCGGAAACGCGGCTTCGTCTAGCATTGGTTTTATTGTAGAGCCGTTAAAATCGCCGATTATTACCGGCATCCCAAAAGTTATAAATAAAAAAGAAGAATTAATAATAAGAGGTACTTCATTTTATCCGCAGGTAGCAATAAAAATATATATTGGCAAAGAAGATGAAGACACGATTGAGGCGAGCGTTAAAACCGACGATGAAGGCAATTGGTCTTATTTTCATAAAGACGAATTAGGGAAAGGCATGTATTCGGTATGGGCAAAATTGATTGACGATCGCGGAGCGCAAAGCATGGACAGCACAAAATATATTTTGTCCGTGGTTTCTTTGTCAATTATAGACAGATTCGGATTATGGATTATAATAATTCTCTTGATAATAATTGCTTTGCTTGTTTCATATATTGTGTATCAGCGAAAAGAATTTAACGATGAGAAAGCAAGGATTATGCGCGAAACAGCTGAAGTAAAAACGAAATTATCAAAAATATTTTTCGCGTTAAGAGAAGAGCTGGAAGAGTTAGTGCAGATGGCTGACAAAAAACCGGGCTTTTCAGAGGCGGAAAGAAAAGTTAAAGAAAAATTGGAAGAATCTTTAGATATTTCAGAAGAGTTTATCAGCAAGGAAGTGACAGATGTTGAAAAGGAAATTAAATTGCCGAAGAAGAAAGAGAAGTAAAATTTTATATATTTTGAAGTCAAGCCTCTCGGAGACTTTAAAGGCTCCGAGAGGCTTTTTGGCTGCAAACAGTTGAAAAAAAAGCTAAAGCCTGATATAATTAAAGTGTTATGGATGAGATGAAATTGGAAGACAACAAAAGTGCAATTGCAATCGTCGCGCATCCGGATGATGAGACGATTTGGATGGGCGGGACGATTGCGCGGAATAAGAAAATCGCTTGGACGATTTTTTCTTTGTGCCGGGCAAGCGATCGCGATCGCGCGCCGAAATTCAAGCGCGTTTGCGAACATTATGGAGCGAAAAGCATTATTGCCGATTTAGATGATGAAGGCAAGTTAAGCTTGCAAGAGGCTAAACAAAAGACAAAAAAAATTATTTTGGAAAAAATTGCTTTTAATAAATTTGATTATATTTTTACGCACGGCGCTAACGGAGAATACGGACACGAGCGGCATATTGCGGTTTATTTAGCAATTGATGAATTAATTAAAGCGGGGAAAATAAAACCTGAAACGGTTTTTTATTTTAATTATAAAAAAAATAAAGATAATTCTTTGAAGCCGGGCAGCAACAGCGTTATTAATCAATTATCAGAAAAAGAATTATTAGAAAAAAAGCGAGTAGTCGCGGAAATGTACGGCTATTTGCCCGGCGGAATTGATGTTGGATATTGTACGAATCCAGAAGCGTTTTTGAATCTCGAAACCCACAACTCATAACTCGCAATAATATAGCATTGGATGATAAAATTTAGATTAAAACATTGATTAAATTTTTTATAATTTTACAATTTATATTAAAAAAATATGCAGCATGTTATGATTGCGGCAAAATGAAATTTGTCGCGAGTTATGAGTTGTGTGCTGTGTGTTAAGAATTTTTTATGAAAATCGCAGTTTTACATGCTTATCCTCCGGAACCGGACGGATTAAGCATTCAAGGGAATTTGCTTTATCGCGGATTAAAAGAATTGGGAGTTGACGCGATGCCTTGCCATTACGCGCCCAGTTTTCAAAAACAATGGGTATTCGGCGCATTTAAGCCGGATATCGTTATCGGCGTCGGCTGCTGGACTTATACGCCTGATATTATCCATAGCCCGGAGAATTACGGCATAGTTCCGGTGCCATGGTTTGTGGCTGACGGCTGGGTCGCGAATTATCACGATGCAATCAGTCGCTTGCCATTGGTATTTACAACCAGTAATTGGGTTACCGATACCTACAAAAGAGATGGCGTTGATATTAAAAATTTTCGCGTTTTGCCAATCGGTTTTGACGCGCAAGAAATGCGTCCGATTCCAAAGTCAGACCCTAAAATAAAAAAGTTGCGCGAAATGCTTGGCGTGCAGCCGCATGAAAAAATGATTTTAACAGTCGGAGGCGACGTCACAAGCAAGGGGGCGCAAGAAATGTTTCACGCTTTAGCCGAGGTTGACAAGGAGTTTAAAGACTGGAAATATGTTTTAAAGTATTGGGATTGCGAGTCCGCGGAAATACACGGACAGGAAGAGGATGTGCTAATTGATAAATTGGGGCTGGATAGGAAAAAAATTCAATATTTATCAGGAGCGTTTTCACACGATTTTATGCCTTACTTATTATCTGCCTGTGATATTTACGCGGCGCCTTCAAGGCTTGAGGGATTTGGTATGATTCAAATGGAAGCGGAAGCCTGCGGAATTCCTGTTATATCAATCAATGTCGGCGGTCCGGTTGACACGATTGTGCACGGCAAGACAGGCTTTTTGGCGCGCGTTGCCAATCGCATAGAATTAACCGAAGAATGGGCATATGAAAGCATGGGCTTTGAGGCTGATCATAAAATTAAATTTGACGAACCAAAAGTTTTCGCGTATCGGGCAGATACTACTGAGTTGGCTAAATATACTTTGCGATTATTAACAGATGATAGTTTGCGCGAAGAAATGGGCAGAAACGCACGCGAGCATGCAATGGCGAATTTTCAGTATAAAGATGTCGCGCGAAAGGCATTAAAGTTGATAGAAGAGAATATTGATTTGAAAAAATAATTTAATGTTTAAATTTCCAAAATCCGGCTTCCTAAGAGAAGCCGGATTTATTATATTAACAAGTCATTATTTAAAAAAATAATTAGATGCTTTTAAAGAGATTCCCGATCATTTAATATAATTTCCCTGCGGGGCTGGGAGTGTCGGGAATGACAGAAAAAATTAAAAAATGAAATTAAAGAGCAAATCAAAAATATTTTTCGCAAGCCTTTTGGTTTTTTTATTTTCTATTTTTGTCGCTTCGTTTTTACCGCAAAAAATAATTAAGCATGATATTATTTTTTTCGCGCTTAGTTTATTTAGTGTTGCGTTGATTTTTTATTTTCCAAAAAATAAGAAAATATATATAACATTAATTTTCTTTGCTGTTTTTTTCTTTGGCTGCTGGCGCTACTCAATTCAGCTGCCTAAAAATTATCCTGATAGAATTTGGCATTATAACGGCGCCGAACATAAAATCGCAGGCACGATTATAAAAGAGCCTGATGCGCGCCAGACAAATCAAAAGTTGGAAATTAGAATAAAATCGCTTGACGATAAAATTAAAAATATCAAAGGCAAAGTTTTAGTAAGCGTTGATTTGTATCCGGCTTTTGAGTATGGAGATGAGCTGGAGTTTATCTGCGTTTTGCGCTCTCCTGAAAAATATCAAGGTTTTGCTTATGACCGCTATCTCGCGCGTTATGATATTTATTCGGTTTGTTATTACCCGAAAATTTTAAGCCATAATCAGCCCGTTGAACGTAACATCATAGGAAAATTTTACAAAAATATCTATTCGTTTAAAAATAAAGTCCGTTTGCTTATTAATTCCAGTTTAAACAAGAACGAATCTGATTTCGCGCGCGCGATTATTTTGGGAGACAAGCGCGCTTTATCAGCGGAAGTACGCGAAAATTTTTCAAAGAGCGGGTTAAGCCATATCGCGGTTATTTCAGGATTGCATATCAGCATTATAGTGGCTTTGTTGATGTTTTTTTTGATTTGGATCGGCTTAAACCGCAATTTTGCTTTTTACGCAAGCGGTTTCTTGTTGTTTTTATATATAATTTTAATCGGCGCGCCTGCCAGCGCAACGCGCGCCGGGCTAATGGGATTTTTATTGCTTTTATCTTTGAAAATCGGAAGATTAAATAAGATTGCCAATTCGCTTTTATTGGCGGCGGCTATTTTGTTATTAATTAATCCGCGCTTATTGCGGGACGATATAGGCTTCCAGCTTTCTTTTTTAGCAGTGCTGGGAATTATCTATATTTATCCGAAAATTAAAAAAATATTGGAAAAAATATTTACATTTAAAAAATTTAAGAATAATTTTTTTGCCCAAAACACGTTATGTGTTTTTATAGTTAACACAATTTGCGTAACTTTGTCCGCGCAAATAATTACCGCGCCAATACTTTTATATAATTTTGGCGCGGTTTCCTTAATCGCGCCAATAAGCAATTTATTGGTATTATGGCTTTTGCCGTTTTTGTTGGTTTCCTTATTAGCGGCTATCGCGCTGGGATTAATTTTTCCTTCATTGTCCGCAATATTTTTTTTGCCGGCAGGTTTGATATTAAAATATATATTATTTATCGCGGAAAAATTTTCATAACATCCGTAGACGCGCCGAGGCGCGTCTCTACTAAAAAAGCCCCACCAAGCAATATCAAGAATTGGCGGCAAAACAATAGGTTCTGTTAATTTTATAACAGACTACTTTAATTCAAATTTTTTTAGATTAATTTCCAAAAGAAAAAAATCAAAACAGATTTACCCTTTGATTCCTACTCTTGTTTTTTAAAAAAACAAGAGAAACAGAATACCGCTTAAATTATTTGTTCCAAATCTTGTATAAGCTTTTGGTGAAGCCTTTTTAGGCTGCGAAATTTTTTCGCGTTATATTAAAGAACCATATTTTTATTTTATAATTTTATTATAGCATATAATGGATTAAAGTTAAATTAAATAACCCCTTAAAGATTAGTTTTTTAAGGGGTTAACATTTTTATATTAAATTATTGTATGAAGTTGATTACTTTTTGTGACCATATTTCAAATATATCAGGTTTTTCTAAATCATGATTACCGTCTTCAATTATTAATTGATTTGGAAAATCAATATTTACGCTTTCAAGCGGCACATCGTTATCTTTTTCTCCATGAATATGAAGAATATTTTGCGTGTTAATCAGCAAATCAGAATAATCCTTTTCTTTATTTTCCAAAAAATATCCGGAACCGATAAAGTTTGATTTTGTCATCCTTTTCTCTTTTTTGCAATCCGCCTCAAATTGAAATTCATTAAAATATTGTTTGTAATTTTTCCAATTAATTTCTTCTTTTGCATTGCTTTTTGTAAACCAATACCTTAATAAATTTTTTTGATTTAAAGCCGGAGCAAGCAATATTATTTTTTCAAAGAGCTTTTTTTTCGCAAGATTTGCGACTACGCAAGCTGATAAGCTATGAGCAGCTACAATTAAAATTTCAAAATTAACTTCCTTTTTTATCGCTTTAATTGCCAGCAATAATTCATCAGCCATTGTCTTTACAGCGGTTTTTGAAAAATCACCGTCTGATAAGCCACAGCCTGAATAATCAAATCTAAATGAGCTTATATTGTTTGTTTCCAATAAATCCGCCAATTTTTTGAATTTCAGCTCAGTGGTTGTTCGCCTTTCAAATCCTCCGCACATTAATACCAGTTTATCGCTATTTTGCCTTAACAATAATCCACGCAATGATTTATTCCGAGTATTGGAAAATTCAATTAATTTTGTATGTGGCATATTTGCACCTCCTTTAGCTTATTTATGTATAAAAACTAACAAATAAAAATCAATTTGTCAAATTTAAAAAAATAGATATTTTCTTAAATTTTTTTTTGTGATAAAATTAATAATGAATTTAATAAGCTGAAATTTAAATATCAGGAGGGCCTATAGTCTAATGGTACGACGCCACATTCGCATTGTGGAAGCGGCGGTTCGATTCCGCCTAGGTCCACAATTGTCTTGAACTATGATTTGTCTGATTATTATGATTGGCTATGATTATTAACTCACCTTACGCACCTATCATCTCAGACACACAATAACCCATTCATTTTTGTCATCTCCGACACACCTAACCTCGTAGAGGAATTATATTAAGGGCGTGTCGCCAATTAAACCGCCAAAGGCGATAAAAAAGCAGCCCGCAAGGGCTGTAATTATCCACAATTTTACCATAGAAAAAATGTTAAATTTATGCTAAAATTAAAGTATAAATAACTAAC
>JAYEHJ010000077.1:0-10481 GCA_034659435.1 Patescibacteria group bacterium
AGAAAAGAAGAAATATTATTATACAGGAGATAAAGTTGATTTTTCCAGGGATTTAATTAAAGAAGCGATTAGGGAATCAAAAAAAATAACCGAGAAACAAATTGAAAATCTTTCGGAATATACTTATAACAAGACGGATATTAAATTTGAATTATTATCCAAAAAGGCTTTAAGTTATTGTGATTTTAAAAGTGAGTTTTCATCTTATTATAATGTATTAGATAAAGAATTTGATAATTTAATGTGCCAAGTGGAATTAACAGGCGATTATAATTTATGCGAGTCTATTAATCCGGAACATAAATCTTATAAAGTCCAATGTTTTGAACAAATTATAAAGAAAAGCAATAATTATTTAATTTGTGAAAGCTTCAAAAGTAAAAGCAATATAAATTTATGTTTTTCTCTTTTTGCTAAAAAGTTAGAAAATTTTGATCTTTGTAATAAGAGCAAAGATGATTTAACTAGAGATGCTTGTTTGCTGGATATAATGAAAACAAGCCCCTCATTAGATGTTTGCGAGAAAATAAATAATGATATTTTACAAGCAGGTTGCTATAAACAATTGGCGCTTAAAGAGGATGACTCGTTATTATGCCAGAAAAGCAATGACCCATGGTGTTTTATTGGCTTAGCGGAAAAAATAGGAGATTATTTATTGTGTGAAAAAATTCTTAAAACGCCTTCAATAGACAATGTCCAATATTTTAAAGATATATGTTATACAAGAGCGGCAAAAAGTAACCCAATTATTTGTGAAAATATAAAATTAGACTCTTCAAGGTTTGGCTGTTATAAAGAATTATTAATTAATGAAAACAAAAATTATATTGGAAATGACTGCGCGGAATTAAATAACGTCATAGACAAAAATGTTTGTTTTGCTTTTCAGGCAAAACAAAAGGGCAGTATTGAGCTATGCAATAAAATTAATGACGAAATCATTAAAGATGTTTGTGGATATATTGTTTCTGTTGAAACAGGAGAAAATTATTGCGGTTTAATAGAAATTACCGGAAAACAAAATGATTATTGTTTAGCAAAAGTTGCTTTGATGAACAGGGATTTTAATTTATGCATGACTATTGATGATCGTTATGAAAGAGGTAGGTGCGTTAATAATGTGGCTAATTTACTTGAAACTTACGAGCCGTGCGAGCTATTAGAAGATAAAAATACTTTTAAGAAAAATTGCGGTAAAGAATACCTTGGGCAGAAGTGATTAAAGATATGATTGAAATTTTTAGGCAGCAAGAACGGCATAAAGCATTTGCGAGTATGGGAAATATAAAATTAAAACAATATTTTTAAATTCATGATAATAAGAACTATAAAAATTAGCTTAATATTATTATTCTTTGTAATAGTAAGTTTTTTTTTATTCGCGGATTCGTCAAATGCTTTATATTTGGCATCGGACAGGATTTCAAGCTCTTGGCCGGGATCCGCGTCTAATCATACGATTCAATTCAGGACTACGGAAAATATTCCGACAAGCGGGAAAATTGTAATTGATTTTGGCGCGAATTTTAATTTTCCGGCAAATTTTGATTATTCTGATGTTGATTTTTCCATATCTGATTTTTCTTCCGGTCCCTTTACTGACAGGGCGCTTGCTTCTTCCTCATCAGCTTCCTATGACGGAGTCAATATCGCAACATCAAGCTCAAAAATTATTACCATGAATCTAAATAGTGTAAATAATATTACTGCTGGTAAATATGTAAAAATTGAACTGGGAGCAAACGCCGATTATGGCGAGGCCGGCAATGAGCAAATAATTAATCCCAACAGCCTTAATTCATATAGAATAATAATTAATACTTATAATTCAGAAAACGTTTACATAGAAAGAGCGCAAATTATGGTAGTAACAGCAGAGCCTGTTAATTTTGGCGCTTTGTCGCGCAAAAGATATTTAGGCGCCGCGCCCATAGGCTGGCTGAATTTTGGCACCACGCAAACTATCGTTTCTTTGCAAAGCAATTATCCGGCGCGCTGCCGCTACGCGGCTGCCTCAGGAACTTTATACGCTGACATGACAGAAGATTTTTCTTATGCCAGCTCAACAGCGTATTATGTTAATCATGCAAAAATAGTTGACGGCTTGGTAAATGGCGGGAATTATGAATATTATGTGCGCTGTATTGGCGAAGAGGGAGTCAGTGATGATGTCCATGAATGCGTATATGCCAGTTCAACTCCTTTTATGACCGCGTCAGGGACGCCGATTTTAAATTTAGACTGTATTGATTATTATATTACATTTTCAATTTCAGCGTCAGAAGGCACCGGCGGAGGAGAAGATGACGGCACCGGCGGAGATGATCCTGACGCAGACGGCGATGGTTCCAGCTCAGGCGGCGGCAGCGGCTCGGGCAGCGGCGGAGGCGGAGGCGGAGGAATTGGAGCCGGAGCCGGCATGTATTTGCCGTATCCGCCGCCGCCCGGAGCCCCGGGAGTCGTATTTACCGGATGGGCTTATCCGGGAACAGATGTTACTATTCTTAAAGACGGCATTGAAGTTGGAAAAGTTTTGGCAGGAGCACAAGCTGATTTCGGAGCCTATCTGGAAGTTTTAAACAGGGGAATATATACTTTCGGGCTTTGGACGGAAGACTCTATGGCAAGAAAATCAAACACTTTTTCCGCTACTTTTTTTATGGAAGCAGGAACACAGACAACAATTTCCGATATAATTTTATCCCCGACGATTAGCTTGACAAAGCCGGTCGTTGCCGCCGGACAGGTTATTGAAGCTTTTGGGCAAACCGCGCCGGGAAGCACTGTTGAAGTTTGGCTGTATCCTGAAAAAAGCGGCGAGGTTTTGAATTTTGAAATAACAAAAAAAGATGGGCTGGCAAGCGCGAGCGGCGAGTGGTCATTATTTTTAAATACGGATAATTTAATTGACGGTCCATATTTAGTAAAAGCCCGCGCAACAATTGCTGAAGCCGGAACAAGCGATTTTAGCGCTGTATTAAAAGTAAATATCGGCGCCGCGCGAATTGAACCGGCAGGCATTTGCGAAGGAGCTGATTTAAATCATGATGGAAAAGTTAATTTAACCGATTTTTCCATTTTACTTTATCATTGGGGAACAGACGATGAATGCGCCGATCAAAACCGCGACGGCATAGTCAATCTAACCGATTTCAGCATTATGCTTTTCCATTGGACGGGGTGAAGTTGATTTATGATTTTTTTCGCGTATTAATATTAGCTTGATTAAAATATATATAGGGACTGTCGCCGAATGCCAAAATCGGCATTCGGCGGCAGTTTCATTTTAAGCAATATTTAAAGATTACAGCAAAATTTTTACTTGTCAAGACTTGATTTTTATTTGAATTTTAGATAAAATATGGATATTGATGATTAAAGAATTTTAATATGAATACCACAAAATATAATCATAAGCTGATAGAATCCAAATGGCAGAAAAAATGGAAAAAGGATAAATTATATGAAACCGGCGAAGATCAAAAAAAGCCGAAATATTATATTTTAGATATGTTTCCTTATCCTTCCGGCGCGGGTTTGCATGTGGGGCATCCGAAAGGGTATATCGCTACTGATATTTTCGCGCGCATGAAAATGATGCAAGGTTATAATGTTTTGCATCCGATTGGGTGGGACGCGTTCGGTTTGCCTGCGGAAAATTTTGCTTTAAAAAATAAAATCCATCCGCGCGCTTCAACTGATAAAAATATAGCGACTTTTAAGCGTCAGCTCGCGAGACTTGGCTTTTCTTATGATTGGGAGCGCGAGATTAATACGACTGATCCCGAGTTTTACAAATGGACGCAGTGGATTTTTTTGCAAATGTTTAAAAAAGGCTTGGCTTATGAATCGCATGAGCCGATTATTTGGTGTCCGTCATGTAAGACAGGACTTGCGCAGGAGGATCTGGAGGGCGGAAAGTGCGAACGCTGCGGTTCGGACGTGGAGCGCAAGCCGATGCGCCAGTGGGTTTTGCGCATTACTGATTACGCCAATCGTATGCTTAATGATTTGGATAAATTGCCTGATTGGGAGTCGTCAATTAAAGATATGCAGAGGAATTGGATTGGGAAGTCCGAGGGGGCGATTGTAAAATTTAAAATTAAGAATAAAAAAAAGGAGCTTAGCTCCGAAGCTTCGGAGCTAAGCTCCAAGAACGATAGTTTTGTAACAGTTTTTACAACTCGTCCTGATACGCTATTCGGGGCGACATATTTTGTAATGGCGCCTGAACATCCAACGGTCAAAAAAATTACAACCCAAGAACAAAAAGCGGATGTTGAAAAATATATTAAATCCGTAGGCAATAAATCTGAGCTGGAAAGAACCGAGCTTGCAAAAGAAAAAACAGGAGTGTTTACCGGCAGTTATGCCATTAATCCAGTAAACGGTAAAGAAATTCCTATTTGGATAGCAGATTATGTAATGATGTGCTACGGAACAGGCGCGATTATGGCTGTGCCGGCGCATGACGGGCGGGATTGGGAGTTTGCGAAGAAGTATGGCTTGCCGATAAAGCCAGTTGTTGTTCCGTATTTTGAAGCAAGTAGAGACATGAAAGACAAGGTTAGAGAAGATATGCCAACAAAAAAAAGAAATGTAGTTTATGCTTTAGTAAAAAATTCAAAAACGAATAAATTTTTATTACTTAAATGTCCGGAGTATAAGTGTTCAACTTATGTAGTTGGCGGAATTGATGAAGGCGAGAATATAGTTGATGCTGGAAAAAGAGAAGTATTGGAAGAAACTGGCTATAAAAATCTTAAATTTATTAAAGAAATCGGATCAGAAGTGCATGTATATTATTACGCAATGCACAAGAAAGAAAATCGTTATGCTGTCGCGCGTTGCATTTATTATGAATTGGAAAATGAAGAGAGAGATGAAATTAGCGAGGAAGAAAAAAATAAACATGAAGCTGTTTGGGTTTCAGAAGAAGACGTTGATAAGGATATGATTTATGAAAATATAATTCATTTTTGGAAAGTTTTTAGAAAAGGAGAAGAATGTTTTACCGGCGAAGGAATCAACATAAATTCTGATTTTCCAGATGAAGTTTTAAGCAATACAAAAACCCCTGGAATAGGGGCTTTTGACGGCTCTGAGGATTGTTGTCCCCGGCGCGAAATCCAAAATTGTCATCATGTTAATAGTATAACATGTAATCAAAATATTACAAAATCGCTTAACGGTTTAAAAACATCTGACGCAAAAGAAAAGATGATTGAATGGCTGGAGGAAAGGGGATTGGGCAAAAAAGCAATAAATTATAAATTAAAAGATTGGGTTTTTTCACGGCAAAGATATTGGGGTGAGCCGATTCCGATAATCCATTGCGAAAAGTGCGGGGCGGTTGCTGTGCCGGAAGAGGATTTGCCTGTAAAATTACCTGATGTTAAACATTACGAGCCAAGCGGAGCAGGCGAATCGCCTTTGGCAAATATTAAAGAGTGGGTAAATACCGTTTGCCCTAAATGCGGCGGACATGGCAAGCGCGAAACAAATACCATGCCGCAGTGGGCGGGGTCAAGCTGGTACTATTTGCGTTATATTGATCCGAAAAATAATAAAGTTTTAGTTGACAAGAAAAAGGAAAAATATTGGTCGCCTGTTGATTTTTATGTTGGCGGCGCCGAGCACGCGACAAGGCATTTGATTTACGCGCGTTTTTGGCATAAGTTTTTGTTTGACATCGGCGCTGTTAATTATGAAGAGCCGTTTAAAAAACTAAGGCATGTCGGCTTGATTATGGCGGAAGACGGGCGCAAGATGAGCAAGCGCTGGGGAAATGTTATTAATCCGGATGATATTGTGGAAAAATATGGAGCTGACGCGATGCGCGTGTATGAAATGTTTATGGGACCGTTTTCGCAAAGCTGCGCTTGGAGCACGAATGGATTAATCGGCGCCGGGAAGTTTTTGGAGAAAATATTGGCGCTTCGCTTAGGAATTAAGAATAAAGAATTAAGAATTAGGGATGATTTGAATAGATTGCTGCATAAAACCGTAAAGAAAGTTGGGGAAGATATTGAGGGGTTTAAATTAAATACTGCTGTGAGCGCTATGATGATATTGGTTAATGCTTTAGAAAAAGAAAAAGAGATTAGCAGGGAAGCTTATGAAAAATTATTATTGATTCTTTCGCCTTTTGCTCCGCATATTGCGGAGGAACTTTGGGGCGAACTTGGCAACAAAGAAAGCATATTTAAGCAAAAATGGCCGGAGTATGATCCAAAATTAATTAAAGATAAAAAAATTCAACTAGTTGTTCAAGTTAACGGCAAGCTTCGGGATACGATTGAAGTTGGCGCTGATATTTCCGAGGAGGACGCGAAGAACATTGTTTTAGAGAGCGAGAAAATTAAGAAGTGGACAAAAAATGAGAAAATCGTGAAGATTATTTTTGTAAAAGGCAGGCTTGTGAATATTGTGGTGAAATAAAAAAATTATCGTAGGAACGCGCCGTGGCGCGTTTTTGTGTTTTTTTGTAGGTATTCAGTTTCTTATATGTTATAATAAAACCACCCAATACATAAATCCTAGCCACATAAAAAATGCTCAAATATTTTACCGGCAGGTTGTCGCAAGGCTTTTTCGCGATTTATTCTATGCGCGCGCTGCTTCGCGTATCAACCGCGCTGCTCGGACTGTTCTTGCCCATTTTTTTATATGAACTTTTTGATTTTAAATTGCAATATGTAATTTATTATTACTTGGCCGGAAGTTTGCTCTACGGCGTTTTAGCCGCTTGGGGCGCGCGGCATTTAAATCAAATCGGTTTAAGGCGATCTATCCGCGTTAGCGTGCTTTTAGGCGCGCTTTATTATGTTTGTTTTTACGTTTTGGGCTTGGCGAATTCTTCCAATAAGGCGGAGATAACGGCTTTGTTGATTTTGTCTCTTGTTTTTATCACCTTGCATAGGATATTGCATTGGGTGCCGGTGCATACCGACATTGCCAAGTTTACAAATAGACTGAATCGCGCCAAACAAATAAGCTTAATGGAGGTTACGGCGCATATCGCGCACGCCGCAATGCCTCTAGCCGCCGGTTGGATTTTGCTGTTTTACAGCTATGATATCTTATTTCTTATTGTAATTGTATTATATATTTCAGCTTTGATTCCGTTAATGAATTTGCCCAAAACCAGAGAACGATTCACCTGGACGTATATTGAAACCTGGAAAGAATTTTTTTCCAAAAGCAGGCGAAAAACGGTTTTAGCATATTTGTCGGACGGCGCCGAAGCGATTGTAGGACTTGTTATTTGGCCGATTTTTATTTGGGAGCTTTTGGAAGGCAACTATTTGGAAGTCGGTGCTATTTCGTCTTTAATTGTTATTGTGGCAATTGCCTTGCAATTGTCTGTTGGTAAATTAATTGATAAAAAAGACAAAAAAAAGCTGTTAAAATGGGGAAACGCGATGTACGCGCTTGGGTGGGTTGTAAAAATTTTTATTGCTTCGGCTTTTCAGATTTTTGTTGCTTCCACTTTTCACAACTTAATGAGAATTTTTGCCCGCACTTCTTTTGACGCGATTACTTATGAAAACGCGGCCAATGAAGGGCATTACGTTGATGAATATACGGTAATTCATGAAATGGCGGTTTATTTGGGAAAGTCCGCAATGCTTTGCTTGATTTTAATTTTAATTAATTTTTTTAACATTGAGTGGACTTTTCTTTTGGCGGCGATTGCGTCGCTTGCTATGAATTTTATCACGCATAAAAAATAGTATTATTATGCTAAATTATTTTCACGGAAAATTAAATAACGGTTTTATGGCTCTGTATTCCGGACGTATGATTTTACGGACAGCCACAAATTTGCTTGGTATATTTTTGCCGATTTTTTTGTATGAATTGTTTGCTTTTAATGTTAAATATGTAATTATTTATTATTTAATAGGCCATATTGCTTACGCGCTGTCCGTGGCATGGGGCTGCAAGTTTCTTAATTTGATCGGCTTAAGGCGCTCGCTTAGGATTACGTTAATATTCGGCGCAATGTATTACTTTGCGTTTTATCTGCTTTCTAAAATAAAAATATTTATTGATTTTAACGCGAGTGATAAGCAAAACATTTTTTTATTATTAGCAATCTCTTTGTTTTTGATAACAATACACAGAATTATGTATTGGACGCCGGTTCACACGGATATGGCAAAATTTATGAATAAAAAAAATCGCGCGAAACAGCTTAGCTTAATGGAAGCGACAACCGCTTTTTTGGGCGCTGTGGGGCCGATTTTAGCTGGTCTGATTTTGATGAAATATAATTATAATATTTTATTTATAATAGCAATAGTTTGCTATTTAAGCGCTTTAATTCCTTTTATGTATTTGCCGAGAACCAAAGAGCGTTTTAGCTGGACATACAAGGAGACATGGCAGGAATTTTTTTCAAAGAAAAGAAGAAAAGCCGTTCTGGCGTTTTTGGGCGATGGCGCGGAAGCGGCAGTCGGAATTGTAATTTGGCCGATATTTATATTTGAAGTATTAAAAGGAAATTATTTGGAGGTCGGAGCAATATCGTCATTGGTAGTTTTAGTAACAATTATTTTGCAATTGTTTATTGGCAAATTTGTGGATGGAGGCGGTAAGCGCAAGATGATTCATTGGGGAAGCGCCTTGTACGCTTTTGGATGGTTTATAAAAATATTTGTTTTGACCGCTTTTCAAATTTTTGTTGTGTCAATTTTTCATAATTTCACAAAGATTTTTGCGCGCACGCCGTTTGACGCGCTGACTTATGAAAAAGCAGCCGATCAAGGGCATTTTGTGGATGAGTTTACGGTAATTCACGAAATGGCGATTCAATTCGGCAAAGGCTTAATGCTGATTTTTATTTTGATTTTAATTTCTTTTATAAGCTTGGAGTGGACTTTTCTTTTCGCGGCAATCGCGTCATTGGCTATGAATTTTTTAGCGGATGAGAAAGCCATAAAGAAAGGGAGGCATTCGGGGAGCAGGTATTGATTTTTGATAATTTTTTATTTTAATTTCCCTTCGCCTAACGGATTGTATCCATTTCTAACTTCTTCGCCGTCCAAGTGTCCGTCGCCGTCAGTGTCGGGATTGTTCGGATCAGTATGATATATTTTTAACTCATCGCTATCTGTTATATTATCATTATCGCTATCAGTATTACTATCAATAGATGGTGGCGATCCTGAAATTTCCTCTATCGGCAAAAAAATTATAGGCAAAGGACCGATCGAATTTTTACCACCAGGGATTATTTTAATTAGCACTTCTTTTTCTGATTTTATTCCATATTTCTCCTTTTCTATATCAGTTAAAAATCGTTGCTGATTTATAATATTACCTGAAACACCAATATTACTATTTTGAATCTTATTATTGTTTTTAATAGTAATATTTTTTATATTCCGTTGTACAACAATCACTAAAAATATTACCCCAAGACAAATTAAAATTATAATGTAACTTATTTTACTATGTTTCATAAGTTTAAACTTTTAATTTTATTCAAAAAATGACTCCTTCATCAGTCATATGAAAAACTGTCCATCTACAGCCTGCGCCAGGGGAATTATATTCCTTAATTTTTATTCCTCCTGAATTATAAACCTTAACTCTAGCGCCAGCAGTTGTGCCCCCGCCATAAGGACTATTACCGCAATTAGTATAATCCTGAACATAATACTCATAAGTAACTCCGGCAACCAAAGCATTAATTGTAATAGTTTCTGGTCCATAACTAACCAAATCATCAACATCTAATTGTGCTCCATTTTTAGGTCCAAAGTTGGAATAATAAATATGCGTGCCATTAAAAGTCAAGTGGGCATCAAGATCTGGAGGATGGACACCCCAACTCAATACGATTCTAGCAACACCTACTCCACTGCCCGCTAAAGCAAAATCTTTAATTACATCACTATTTAAAACAAAAAATCCTGAATAACCATCGGCATAACCACTTTTAGTCACTGTTACTTTATAACTAACTCCTCTGCCCGCGATAAAAGAATAATCACCGTTAGCGTCACTATGAGTATTCTGAACAACAACATCTGCGCTGTCCATTAAATTCACTAACGCGCCACTAATCGGCAACAAAGTCATCGCATCTATAATATTACCGCTAATATTATAAACACATATTCCGCAATCAGCAACACACACTCCGCAAACTTCAATATCATCAACGCTATATGTTGAATCTTCGGAGCCGCATTTTCCATCTCCGCACCATCCTCCCTTAAATTCACAGTCATCAATTGTGCAATCGTATTGTTTTAAAGATGAACTGTCAGCTGGAGAAGTCGCAACGTTATCACTGCTATCGCATTTCTCCCCAAAAGATGGTTGCATTATTCCGTCTCCGCACCACTTGTTGGCGGCTACCGTTAAAGTAAAATATGTTTTAGCTTCAACTCCGCAATTATTGGCGGCTGCAACTGTTATGTTATAACTTCCCGGATCGTTTTCGTTGTTCGTTGCTTTGCCAT
>JAYEHJ010000078.1:0-10416 GCA_034659435.1 Patescibacteria group bacterium
GGTGGATTGAGACGGAGTATAATAATCAGAGTGATGTGGGGAGTTTTTTGACGATTGGGGCGGAAGAGGGTTTGAACAGAGTAATGAAGATTGATCCGACTAAGGGGTATAAGACGATTATTAAATAAAATACATTTGAAGATATAAAAATATGTTTTTTGTATCTTTTTATAAAAATTGTATATTATCCGTTTATTTAACCGGCTAATTTTAATTCCGGAAACGGCTCAAGAGAAAATATTTTATTTTTATCATTTTCGTTAATAATTTTTTTAGCATGAAGAATTTTCACTAAAGTTTTTAATTTTACGTCTTCTTTGCGCATTAAGATTACTAAATCGCCCTTTAAATCAGATAATTTATCATCCAAGTAATCCTTAGTCACCATTACGGATATTATTCTTGTTGTTTCTTTTTCCAAACTGCCAAGACGTTCGTCAACTTTATTAAATTTTTCATCCATTGAGTTAAATCTTTTATCCATTGAGTTAAATCTTTCATTCATTGAATCAAAGCCGTTTTTTACAATGTTTAATAAATCTTTTGTTGTAATTTTTTCCTCCTCTGTAAATTTTTTAAATTTAATAATTATATTTTTTATGTTATAATTATATTATGATAGAATAGTTATTTGTCAAATTTATATTTTAAAGCTAATAATATGTTAAAAAAAGCAATCAATTTTATAAAATACAACAACGCCGCTTTGTTAATACTGCTGGTAATTTTTGTAATTGGATCAGGAGCATTCGCGCAAACCGAGGCTGGTCAAGAATTTATCGGCGAAAAACAGGAAGAAATTAAAGGCGCAGACAATATTTTGCTTTTGGATGCTGATTTGGAAAATTTTGATATGGATTTTAAAATTGAAAAAATTACGCAAGATGATAAATATTACTATGTTATTTACACTTATTTGGATTTAATAAAAGCGGATGATGCGTGGGAATATAGTTTGAATGAAAAAATCAGAAAAGTGTCTATAAAAATAAAAAAAGATTTGGGCGATTATTTGGCCGAGGAGTTAAAAGAAGAATATGACGCCAGAGTAAAAACATTAAAGCAAGAACAGAAAATTGCTTTGGAAAAAGGCGAAGAAACCAGAACAGAAGTTATTGATTATTCCGGTTTGATTGGAAAAACTTTAAAATTAAGCGAGAAAATATTTTTCGGCTATGAGTCTGTTAAAACGCGTGAAATTCCTTCGCCGGCTGTTCCGGCAGCAATATTGGCAAAAAGAGAAATTAAAGAAAATATAAGCGAGGCAAGCACTGAAAAACCGGATGATTTGACAAAAATTTATTTTGATTATATTGAAAAATTGGAAGATGATGTCGGCGAATCTTCCGTTGATGAAGTTTTGGCAAAAGAGCCTGAAGTTAATTTGGAAATTATAATTGATTCTCATCCGACAGCTACAACAACCGCGGCAATCGCTATTTTTACTTTTTATCTTAATCCCGTTAACGCTTCCTCAACTTTTAAATGTCAGATAGACAGCGAAGATTGGGATGATTGCGATTTGCTTGTAGAATACGTGGATTTGGCGGTTGGCAATCATGATTTCGCGGTTAAAACAGAAACTGATGACGGTTTTATTTTAGCTGATTTTTCATGGGAGATTATTAAAGAAGATATTTGCGATGTTGATAATTTGAATTTATGCGATGAAACAGACTGCGCGAGTCTAGGCGAATATTACATTTGGGAATATGAAGGGTGCGTAGCTTCAACAACATCGGATAATTTTTAGAGATTAACGGTTAACTAAAAAATCCTGCTTTTTAAGCAAGATTTTATAGTGTGGAGCCAAGGGGAATCGAATCCCTTAATCCAAGCGTCAATTTTGGATTGCCTCACCGCGAGGTAGCCCCAAACGGCTCTACAAAATTAGTATATCATAAAAATTTTAAAAATAAAAATCCGAAATTTTCCAATAGAATGGGAAATTTCGGATTTTAGAAGTTCAATCGCAATCCAAAGTTGACGTATTATTAATATAGCATATTTGAAAATTTTGTCAAACAAAAATTGTGGATAATTTAAACATGAAAATAATCAAAAATAAGCCAAAAATAAGCGGTTCAAGAGAAAGAAAACAAGTTATTCAATTAATTGAAGCAGGAATTGAAGCCGCGCGGCCTGAGAATTTGATGAAAAAAGCCGTTCGCTACGGAAAGGAATTTAACTCGCTTATTATTAATAACAATGAATTTAATCTGCTATCCGGCAGAATTTTTGTTATTGGCGGAGGCAAGGCCACCGGTAAAATGGCGGAGATTTTTGAAAATATTGTGGGAGCGGAAAATATCACCGCCGGAATTGTTAATTCCATTGAAAAAAATAAAAATACCAAGAAAATTAAAGTAATCAAAGCAGGGCATCCGCTGCCTGATCGCGCGGGGTTAAAAGGGGTGGAAAAAATGCTTGGCCTGAAAAAAAAATATAAAATCAATAAAAAAGATTTAGTTATCTGCCTTTTATCAGGGGGCGGATCCGCGATGCTTCCGGCTCCTGTGGATGGCGTGTCTTTGGCGGAAAAGCAAAAAACTACGAGCCTTTTAATAAAGTCCGGCGCTGATATTCAGGAAATAAATATCGCGCGCAAGCATTTATCAAAAATAAAAGGCGGACAGCTAACGGATTTTTTCGCGCCGGCGCAAGTTGTTTCAATAATTATTTCCGACGTAATTTTAGAAAAACAAGAAACAATCGCCTCAGGACCAACCGCGATTGATCCGGCCACTTTTCAAGACGCGTATTTGATTTTGAAAAAATATAATTTAATTAAATATATTCCGGAAAACGCGGTTAAATATATTAAAGAGGGAACGCAAGGCAAGCGAAAAGAGACAAGCAAGGCTGTCCGCGCGAAAAATTTTATTATCGGTTCAAACAAAAACGCGCTTGAAGCAATAGCTTTTGAAGCTAAGCGCCTTAAATTAAAGCCGTTAATTGCCGGCACAAGCATAAACAAGAACGTGGAAACGGAAGCCAAAGAAATAATTGAAAGTTTGGTTAAAAAAGAAAATAGCTATTATGATGTTTTAATTTTCGGCGGCGAGCCTTTAATATCCTTGTCAAAAGATCATGGAAAAGGCGGACGCAATCAGCATTTGTCGGCGTTATTTTTGAGCTATTTAAAAGATATGGATTTTTCATGGTGTTTCGCAAGCGTCAGCACTGACGGTTCTGATTACATGAAAAATATCGCCGGCGCTATTATTGATAATAATTCATACGCGCGGGCGTTAGAAAGAGGAGTTGATATTAATAAGCATATAAAAAATTTTGACGCTTATAATTTATTTAAAAAACTGGATAATTCTTTGATTAAAATGGATAACACAAATACGAATGTCGGAGATGTGATGGTGTTTCTATTTTAAAATATGCCGCGCAAATTATACAAATTTTTAATTATCTTTGCGATAACCGGAATATTTTTAGCGCTTCCGGTTTTTTGGATAACCTTAAACGCTGAAAACAAATTAGAAATAGCGTTTTTGGATGTCGGCCAGGGCGATGCAAGTTTAATCAAAACCCCGTTCGGGCAGAATATTCTAATTGACGGCGGAGCAGATTATAAAGTGATAGAGGAATTGGAAAAAGAATTGCAATGGTGGGATAGAACAATTGATTTAATGGTTTTGACTCATCCGCATAATGATCACGTTGCCGGTTTGATTTTTGTTTTGGAAAGATATGATGTTAAAAAAATTCTTTACACGGGAGTTGTTCATGGCGCGCCGGCTTATTTGGAATGGCTCAAAATAATTAAAGCCAAAAACATTCCTTTAATAATTATAGATCATCCGCAAAAAATAATTTTCGGGAATGATTGTTTTTTAGATGTAATTTATCCAAGAGAAAGTTTATTGGGCAAAAGCGTAAATAACCTCAATAATAGTTCAATCATCGCGGAATTGGACTGCGAAGACAGAACGGTTTTATTTATGGGAGACGCGGAGACCGAAGTGGAAGAAGAATTAATTAAAACAGGCAGATTAAGCGAAGTGGAAATTTTAAAAGTCGGGCATCATGGATCAAACACCTCTAGCAATCAGGAATTTTTAGAATTAGTAAATCCGCAAAATGCGGTAATTTCAGTTGGCAAAGATAATAAATTCAGCCATCCCAGCCGGCGAATTATTAAGCGTTTGGAAAGGCTTGGCGCGGAAATTTTGCGAACGGATTTGGACGGGACGATTAAATTTTGAAATAAGAGAAGAGGCCGAACCTATACGATTTTTTTAAAAAAAATCGTAGAGGTTCGGCCTCTGCGTGTACTATTGCCATTTACAAATATTTTGTTATACTGATATTAATTGAATTTAATTTATAGTCAAGGAATTTGAATACCCCAAGGGCACTTCCTTCGGGGCGTATTCCCGACTACTGTTAGTGCCCTTTGGGCAAAGTGCCCCTTGCGGGTATAACTTGAAAAATATGGAAAAGAAAATATTAATTTGTGAAGATGATGCCATGATTGGCGGAATGTATAAAACCAAATTGGAACAGGAAGGGTATGTGGTTTTGCTTGCCGATAATGGCGCCTCAGGGCTTAGCATGGCGTTAAGCCAAAAGCCTGATTTGATTTTATTGGATATTATTATGCCTCAACTGGACGGTTTTTCGGTTTTGCAAGAATTAAGATCTAGCGCGAAGACAAAAAAGACTCCGGTAATAATGTTAACGAATTTAAGCACTGACGAAGACAAGAAAAAAGGCGATCAATTCGGAGCGACAGATTATCTGGTAAAAGCGAATTTAACTCCATCGCAAGTCGGCGAAGCAATAAAGAAATATTTAAAATAAAAAATAACAAAGATTTTTATGAAAAACGAAAAAACTTTAGTGATTATTAAGCCTGACGGCGTGCAAAGATCATTGATTGGCGAAATTATTAAGCGCTATGAGCGCACAGGCCTTAAATTAATCGGCCTTAAAATGATTATTCCCACCGAGGAACAAGCGACAAAGCATTATTATGATGTCGGAGGCGATGAATGGATTGAAGAGGTCGGTAGAAAGGCCGCGGAAGCTTATGAAAAAAAAGGTGAAAAATCGCCGTATAAGACTTATTCGGAAAACGGCTGGGCGGTTTTAAAAGCCAATGCCAAGTATTTAAGCTCCGGGCCGGTTGTAGCTATTGTTTGGCAAGGCGCCGGCACCGTTGAATTAGTAAGAAAAATAACCGGTTCAACTGCTCCGCTTTTGGCTGATGTCGGAACAATTCGCGGTGATTTAACTTTAGATTCTTTTGCCTTGGCAGATACGGATCAAAGAAGCGTAAGAAATTTAATTCACGCTTCCGGCACGGTTGAAGAAGCAAAAAAAGAGCTGAAAATTTGGTTTGAAGATGAGGAAATCTTGAAATATACGCATTTGCAGGAGAAAATTTTGTATGATGTGAATTTGGACGGAGTAAAGGAGTAAACATAAAAGCAGGCAAGTATTGCCATTTCAATGATTTTGGTCTATACTTATAAATAAGTATAGACAATCTTTTTAAAAAAAGGTTTATTTTTTATTTTATAGTCAAGGAATTTGAATACCCCAAGGGCACTTCCTTCGGGGCGTATTCCCGACTACTGTTAGTGCCCTTTGGGCAAAGTGCCCCTTGCGGGTATAACTTGAAAATATGACAAATAAAGACATTTTAAGCAAAAGCGATATAAAAACAATAAAAGCGGAATTGTTAGCTAGAAAAAAACAGATATTGAAAGATTTGGAAGATATTTCCGGTGATGATAAAGACGGTAAAGTAAAATTTCCTGAATATGGCGATAAATCTGATGAAAATGCCCAAGAAATTAGCGAATTTTCAACAAATTTGGCAACTGACAAGGTTTTGCAAGGCGCTTTAAAGGATATTGACGCAGCGTTAGAAAGAATAGGAAACAATAGCTATGGAATTTGCAAATATTGCAAACAGCCGATTGGCAAAAAACGAATGCTAGCCAGGCCTGTAGCCAGCGCTTGCGTTCCTTGCAAAACAAAACTGCAAAGCCGGTCGTGATTTTTGTATGTGATGTTTGAGATATAGAATAAAATATATATGTTTATATACAAAAAAAGGATGGTTTATTATGTAATTTTAGCCATTTTTTTTGTTATTTTAGACAGATTATTTAAAGTATTGGCTCTTAATTATTATGAAAACATTAAAATAGAGCTGATTTCTGATTATTTTGGTTTTACTTTGGCTAAAAATTATTATATTGCTTTTTCCTTGCCCTTGTCAGGCCCTATTTTAACCGTATTTATTGGAGCAGTTATATTGATTTTATTATATTTTTATGTAATACTGATAAAAAAGCAAGAATACAGCCAAGAGGCATGTTTGACATTTATCATACTAGGCGCCATAAGCAATATTGTTGACAGAATAAAATACGGATTTGTAATTGACTATTTAGATTTAAAATATTTCACAGTCTTCAATATAGCCGATTCAATGATTGTATGCGGGGCGGTGTTGTTGATTATTTTAAATAAAAAAAACAATTATTAAAAAATAATTGTTTTTTTTGAAGTAGTCAGTCTTAATTTAATTTTAATTCTTTTTTGTTTACCTCATAATATTGTACAAGCATTGTGATAACTGCAGGATCATATGCACCGCAGATTTTTTCAAGTCTTTCATTATCCTCTTCATTCATTCTTTTTAAATCATTTGAGGATAATTTATGAACAAGCATTAAATCTTTTACAACATCTTTCATTTCATAAGATTTAAGGGCGTTCTCAGGGTTTTTAGATAAATCTTCTACTCTTTTGTTGAATGATTTTTCTTCCCCACCCATTAAATTCACAAGATAGTCTTCACGAGAATTTCTTCCCACATTGCCTGTTGAGTTTTGTTCGTAATTCATAAATTTATTTTTTATTTAATATTCTTTTATTTTCCTTCTTAATACATATATTAACATATATAGTTTTTTTAGGCAAGCATTTTTTAATATTCTCCGGCCATTCAATTATTGTAATAGTGTCTTTTCGCGCAAAATACTCATCAGCGCCAATCGCGATAATATCTTCTTCTGATTTAAGCCGATAAGCGTCTATATGCGCCAGATTTCGGATTTCAGATTTTCCGCCCGAGGCGGACCAGCCTCGGGCTGGCGCATTTTTGACCATATATATTTTCATAATCACAAAAGTCGGGCTGTTTACTGTTTTTTTAATACCTAATCCTTCTGCCAGACCTTTGGCAAAAACGGTTTTGCCGGCTCCCAGATCGCCGATAAGACCGATAACTTCTCCGCCTTTAAGCTCGCGCGCGAAATTTTTCGCCCAGTCAAAAGTTTCCTGTTCTGAGTTTGTTATTATTTTATTCATGGTTTTATTATATCCTAAAATAAGAAATATTCAAATAAAAATAAAATCTTTTTTGTAGAAATATTAAGATTAAAAATTTAGTTTAAGAAAGACCTATTATCAAACGGATTTCTCACCCTGCACGCCCACAATATAAAACTACTCCTTGTCAGGAGTAGTTTTATATTGTGGGCGCACAGGGACTCGAACCCCGGACATCTTCGGTGTAAACGAAGCGCTCTAGCCAACTGAGCTATGCGCCCTTAGCCAACAATTAATCGGTTAGTTGTTAAAAGTTAATTGTTGATTGTTGTTCCGTGGGCGAGAGAGGACTTGAACCTCCACGGGCTAAACGCCCACAAGCCCCTCAAGCTTGCGTGTCTGCCAATTCCACCACTCGCCCCGTGATGCCCGCGGGTATTTTACGGGGCTCGTCCAAATTTAATTAAAAAATCGCGCGTCAGAATTTCTATTTAGCAACAACAACCTTTTCTTTAAGTTTTTTCTTGAATCCGCGTTTTAAGAAATAAAGTTTGGCGCGTCTTGTTTTGGCTTGTTTTTTTACTTCAATTTTTTCAATAGTCGGCAGGTTTAAAGGAAAGATTTTTTCCACTCCGACGCCATTGGAAATTTTACTGACAGTAATAGTGCCGCCTGCTTCTTTTCCGTGTTTTTTCGCGATAATCATGCCCTCAAAATATTGAACACGCTCTTTTTCTTTGCCTTTAATATTTAATTCTTTAATTTTTTGATAAACGCGAACAGTCATTCCCGGCTTTAAATCAGGAATTTTTTTTAGTAAAGGCTTGGCTTTTTCACTTTCGTTATTAGCGGATTTTTTTTTGTCTTCAGTCATATTTTTTATAATAAAAACAGAACATTAAGTTCTATTAAAAAATTTAGTATTTTATTCTTATTTAAGAATATTATAATAAAAATTAATTTTTGTCAATTACGCGCGTGTGCGCCCAGATGGACTTGAACCATCGACCCCCACGTTATAAGCGTGGTGCTCTAACCACTGAGCTATGGGCGCGGAATCAATTTTAAATTTTCAATTACAAATTACGAATTATTTTTTAAAATACAAATTTGTAATTCGCTTGTACTCGCTTGACGGGCGTAATTGAAAATTGCTAATTGATGTTGTGGGTGTACACCGATTTGAACGGTGGACCTCTACGATGTCAACGTAGCGCTCTAACCGGCTGAGCTATACACCCCCCACAAAAATTACGGGACAGGCTCTGCGTTTAATATGTACAATCTAGCCGTTCCTAATTCTTACTATATCACTTGTTTTTTAATATTTCAAGCGGACTACTGCGGCAGTTTGGCCAATTCTTCTTTAATAGTATTAATAATTTCCGGCTCGGCTTCGCTTAATGGCTTGTCTAATTGTATTTTAACAAAATTTCTTGCGCCTGTTGGATTAAATTTTTTAACTAAATTTAAAGAATTAATATTTTTTATTGAATAAATAAGGGCTTTTGTAATATTATCTTTAGTTTTGCTTTTATCGCCGGCAAAACTTGGTTCATAAATCAAAACAATTATACTTGACTGAGGAATGTTTATAATAAGCTCATCAATCACTTCTGTTAAATCATTTTCATTAGTCTTTGTTTTATCAAAATCAACCGAAGTCAGTATTGACCAGACTAATGCTTTCTCGGGAGAGCCGGTTAAGCGCGCCAATACCCGTCCCCACAGTTTTAAAAGATTTAATGATCTGGAGCGATAAAGCCGGTTAACGATTTTTTCCCTGTCGGCGCCCATGGCAATCAGTTGTGAAGCAATTGCCAGTGATTGCGGAGTTATATTTTGTGTTTTAAAACTTCTGGTTTTGGAAATAATGCCGGTTAAAAGGCAAGTCGCGATATCCTCGTCAATTAAATCGCCGGAATATTCAGAAATTAAATTAAATAAAATTTCAGTCGTGGAAACGGCAGTCAATTCAACATGATTGATTTGCCCGAATTGTTCATTATTGGAATGATGGTCAATATTTATAATCGGTGTTTTATAAAAAAAGTCGGTGTTATTGTCATAAATAGATCCGATTGATTCTATGTCCGGCGCGTCCAATACAATAATTAAATCATATTTAAAATTTTCCGAATTTGAGCTGATATCGTCATGCGTAAAAAATCCCTCTTTTGGAGAGATTATAAAATCAAGAGAATCTTTTTTAGTATTATATTTAATTTGTCCCACTTTCGCGCGGTTGGTGTTAAGGGAGATAACGAAATTTTGATAAATATCTAAAGAGGATTTGATATTGTTATATGTCGGCAGGAAATTAAAAGCAGGGTTGTCATTAAATTTTTCAGCCGCGATTTCCACGTTTTTTTTTTGTTTTTTGCATACTAAAAAAAGCGCCAAGGCTGACGCAATCGCGTCGCCTTCCCATGTTTTATTAAAGGTAATTAATATGTTTTTCGCTTTTTTAATTTGTTCAAAAATTTGTTGTTCTTGGTTTAGCATAATAATAAATACCGGCATCTCAAAAAAAGCCGGAATAATGTTTCAATAAATAAATATATCTTATTATTTTTATTGTGTCAAACACCGCAATAGCTAAAAATTTAAAAGTATTTAATTTTAGCCTTTTTTGGCAATAAATAAATTTTTTCTTGACATTTTTTTTAAATTTGCTATATTAATAATAACTTTGACAATTATAAAATCTATAAATCAGATCCTCGCTGAATTTTAATAAATTTATGCGGGGATTGGGTCTGGTTTTCTCTGCCATTTTAAGAATGGCAAAGAGGATGGTTTCCGCGCTAGTGGAAATCCGGCTTCCTCCGTAATCACAGGATAACTGATGTCTGCTTGCGAATTTTGCAAAAGCAAGAGTCGGTAAAAGCGGCCGCAATCCGTTTTACTGGCGGATTTTTTTAATTCCGTTTGCAAACGCGTATGCGATAAAAAAGGTGGCACCGCGGGTAAACTTCTCGTCCTTTTATCCAAGTATTTTATTTGGATAAAAAGATGAGAAGTTTTTTTATTGGCGGAAAATGTATAGTTCTTTAATAAAAATATTTTTTAGTAAAGTAAATTATGGAGGGAAAAATGACTAAGAGAGAA
>JAYEHJ010000079.1:0-10165 GCA_034659435.1 Patescibacteria group bacterium
TATGCCAAGAGGCCGAACCTCTGCGATTTTTTTTGTTAGCCTGGGTTTTAAAACCCAGGCTAACAAAAAAAATCGCAGAGGTTCGGCCTCTTGGCATATCATTATTTTAACTTAATTTTATGAATATTATTATTTTTATTATCCGTAAAATAAAGGTAATAGCCGTTTTCGCTTATATTCAAATTAGACATGCTGAAATTTTGATCAGGTATCGCGATTAATTTTTTTACTCCGGTATTTGTGTCAATTTTATAGATATTATCTTTGCTTTCCAAGGCCAGTTCCGGAAATAATCCGGCGCCTTCCGGCAGGTTTTCAGGAACAGCGCAGTATAATGTAGAAGCTCCGCTGTAAGTACATTTTTCCGCCCAAGTTTCAATGTTTAAATTTTTCCGTCCGCTGCCGATTGATTCGCCTTGGGCGTTTACTATCCAAAGATTTGGCTTAAGATTGTTTTCGCTTGAGTAAACGCTGTAAAGCAATTTTTCGCCTTTAGGCGACCATTTGGGCTGAAAGCCGCGGCCGTCAACAATTGTGGATTTGAAATTTTCATTATTCAATCCGACGAAATAAACTTCTTGGCGGTCAAAACCGCGGCTTTCCGTAAAAACCGCGGCAATTTGATTATTCGGCGACCAAGCAGGATAGACAGTCCTGTCTTTTGTTCCCAGCGGTTCAAGGGCGCGAACATTGGAACCGTCATCACCGGCAACAGCCAGCCAGCGATTTCCGGGATCAAGACCGATGCTTTTCATAACGATTTTTTCAGAGCCAGAATTGAAATTAAAATCTTTCCAGTGCGCGGGCAGGGTTATTTGTTTATTTGTGTTAAAATTATATAAAGTATTGGCTCCATCAGGATATTCAATTATGGCTTTATTTTTAGTGTCGGCCCAAACAACGTTTTCAACATTATAAAATGTTTTTTCTGAGATTAAAACGGTTTTGCCGTTTTTGTCAATTTTATAAAAATGCCCATCTTCTTTATTATAATATTGCAAGCTATTTCCATCCGCGTCGATTATCGGTTTAAGAGAGCTTTCATTATTTAATTTGCTTGTTTTAGTTAAGCCGCCCTTGGCTACTTCGCTGGCTCTGCTTTGCGGCAGAAAAGTATCGCTTGTTTGCTCCTTGTTTTCAGCACCGTCAATTATTTTTTTGCCTGGATCTGAATCCGGAAAGCCGTCCATACTTGAGGTGCTTGTTTTTTCTTTGTCTATCGGCGTTGTTGGAATAGACGGCTTAAAAAATATTAAATACAAAAAATAGCCGATTGACAAGCAAACAGCCAGAAAACCTGTTATTAAAATAAGTTTTTGGTATTTATGCCAAAAATTCATAAAAGTATTTTGTTTAAGCGCTGTTTTGTGGTATAATAAAAAAAGAAAATATTTATTAGCGCGTGCGAAAATAGTAATTTTAGATGTATATAAATTATACTACAAATTAAGCAATCGCGCAAAATACTTTATGGCGTTATTATCAAATTCAGCAAGTTATATGGGGATAGATATCGGCAGCACCGGAATAAAAATTGTTGAGCTAAAAAAAGAAAGCGGTAAAATTAAACTGGCAAGCTACGGATTTAGCGAAAATGAAAAATCAAAAATTGTGGATTGGCAGAATAGTCCCGAGTTTTCCGCAAAGGTGATAAAAAAAATTATCAGAGAAGCCGGGATAGGCGCGCAAAGCGCGATTTCCGCTTTGCCGACTTTTTCCGTTTTTTCTTCAATTTTGAATTTGTCCAATGTTTCCAAAAAAGATATTGCGTCCGCTATCCATTGGGAGGCAAAGAAAGTTATTCCGCTTCCATTGAAAGATATGATTTTGGATTGGAAAGAGATTGGCTTTAACACGCAAGAAAAAAATAATAAAAAAAATGTTAATAATATTAAAGTTTTATTGACAGGGGCGCCTCGTGTTTTAGTAAAAAAATATATTGAAATTTTTAAATTGGCAAAAATAAACTTATTAAGCTTGGAAACGGAAACTTTTTCCTTGATTCGTTCTTTATTGGGGAATGATAAGTCAACAATAATGCTGGTTGAAGTCGGCGCCAGCACCACTGATGTGTCTGTGGTTGATTCCGTTATCCCGGTATTGAGCCGCAGCATTGACGTTGGCGGAGAAAAAATAACAGAAGCAATCAGTAAAAATTTAGATATTTCTTTGGATAAATCCGAGCAATTCAAATATGACTTGGGCGTTTCAGCGATTGCTTTGCCGGGCAGCAAAGCGCCGAAAGCGATTATTGACGCTGTTTCGCCGGTGGTGAATGAGATAAAATACGCTATAAATCATTTTCAGGATAAGAATAATAAAAAAATTGAAAAGATTGTTTTGTCAGGCGGCTCGGCGCTTTTACCGAGTTTAACCAAATATTTGGCTGGAATTTTAGACATGAAAGTTATTATCGGCGACCCTTGGTCCAGAATTTCTTATCCTGAAGAATTAAAGCCGCTGCTGCAAGAAATCGGTCCCAGACTGGCAGTGGCAATCGGCTTGGCTATAAGGGAATTAGAATAAAATATAATCCGAATGTTATAAATTTTTTGTCCTTTTTTGTTAGCCTGGGTTTTAAAACCCAGGCTAACAAAAAAGGACAAAAAATTTATAACATTCGCATCGTTTATTAATTTGTAATTATGAGCGGCAATAATTTTGTAACAAATCAAGAAAACGTAAAAAAAGCCGGGCAAGAAGAGAAAGGGAAAATCGCATGGACATCGCCTGATAGCGGCTTGGCAGACAATCAGCCTTTAGAAAAAAATAAAAAGGGTTTTTTTTCTTTTTTTAAAAAATCGCAAAATAATACTGTTGATAATAATTCTGATTTCGCGGCTAAAAAACGGTTTTTAAATGAATATAATGAAGCATTAAAAGCAGAAAAGCAAGATAAAGATTTTTCAGTAAAGAAAAACATAAAATCAGCCGCTAAAAGTTTAAATCAGAAAAAGCCCGGTAAAAGAGGCTTAAGTTTGGAGAGTTTGAAATCCGGAATTAATAAAATTGATAATTCCGGCTTTCCATCAAAAATTACTTTAAAAACTAATTTAATTAAAGAAGATGTAACCACCTATGTAAATTGGAAAAAAAATATTATTCTTCTTTTATTTGGCTTGGTTTTTGTTGTTTTGGGAATAGGCGGTTTTTACGCGCGGTTAATTTATAAAGAATACGCGTCAGGGCTTGAGGGAAAGGATTTGGACAATGAGATTAAAGTTTTGAATGTTAAAATTAATAATCTTGAAGACCAAAATCAGGAAATTATTGAGTTTCAAAAAAAATTGGATATTGCAGCCGGCTTGCTTGATAACCATATATATTGGACTAATTTTTTTAAATTTTTGGAAGAAAACACTTTATCCAATACTTATTACACCAGCAGCGTTTCGGGCGATATTGCCGGAATTTTTAATTTTGAGGTGGTTGCTAAAAATTATAGCGGTATTGATAACCAGCTAAGAATTTTAAGAGCCAATAAGCATGTGCTAAAAGCAAGTATTTTATCAGGATCAATGAACGAAGAAGGAGAAGAAGATAAAAAAATAAAAAGCGGCGTAAAATATTCATTAGAACTTGAATTATCTCCTGATATTTTTAAAATAAAACAAAATGATTAAAGAAGCGGCAATCAAAAAAAATAAAGAAATGCAAAATAAAATAAATTTATTTTTGCTTAAATATTTTGGTTTTATTGTCGCGCTTATAGTTGTTTTATTGTTATATATAGGTTATTTTTATATTATTAAAGCCAAACAGGATAGCATAAAAAGTAATATTGAAGCCGTTAATGAAAATAAGGAAAATAATAAAGCAATGCTTGGACAAAAATTGGAAAAATTGCAAGAATACCGTTTGGCTTATGAAAGCGTTAGCGAAGCGGAAAAGCAAAGAATAAGCATAATGATTCCCGAGAAAACCGGTAAAAATTTTTTATTTACAAATATGGAGGCTTTTATTTTGCGCCAAGGCTTAATTCTTGATTCTATTGAAATACATGAAAGCCAGACAGCAAATAATTCAAGAAGCAGGCGCGTTGAAACTGATTCGGAAATTGAAGTGTCGGTTTCTGGCATAGATGAGATTAAGATAGATTTGTCAATTTCAGGAGTTGGCGATTATGAGCATTTTAAAAAAGTGTTATCAACGTTTGAAAAAAAATTGCAAATATTGGATATTAATGAATTGAATTTTGATATGGAAGCCGGAGCTTTAAATTTAACGGTTACAGCCTATTATTTAAAAGATAAACAAGATGTTAACACAGAAAACTAATCAAAAGAAAAATTTAATTTACGGAGCCGTCTTAGGCGTAATTTTTATTATTATCGCTGTTTTGCTGTTGAAAGATCATATTTTTATCGGCAGCGATAAAAAAGAAAATTCTTTTTTGGCTCCTCAGACGGATTTTAAAGTCTTTGATATGCCTTCTGAAAAATTTGATTCGGGTTTTTTAAATGATAGCCGCTATAGAGGCTTAAAAGATAATTCCGTTAAAATCAAAGACATGGAAGATTTAAAAATCGGCAAAAAAAATCCTTTCGCGGTTGATTAATCTGCCGCTTGTTATTTACGATACACCCAGTCTCTTTTGTCATTCCCGACACACAAGCGCGCGCAGGGAAATTATATTAAATGATCGGGAATCTTTTAGAGAGACACGAACATGAAAAATTTGAATACGTGAAAAAAGAGCGCGCTTGTGTGTCGGGAATGACAAAAAAATAGGAAGTGAAAAAATAGTAAAATAAAAATCACAGCAAATCTTTTAGTGATTTAATTAATTTTTGTAATAATTTATGGCAAAACAGAAAGAAATTTTAAGGCATTTGATTGAAAATCAAATGTTAACACAAGAGCAGTCAGTTGAATTTAAAGAAAAGGCAAAAGCGGACAAAAAAAATATTGAAGAAATTTTAGTAAATAAAAAAATAATCAGTTTGGAAGATTTGACAAAGCTTAAAGCAACGCTTTGCAATTTGTCTTATGAGGATTTGCGGGAAAAAGATATTGACAAAGATATAATTAATATAATTTCCAAAGAGGTGGCGGAAAATTATAAAATTATATGTTTTTCAAAAGACGATCAAAAAATAAAAGTCGGAATAATTGATCCTGATAATTTTAAAGCGATTGAAGCCGTTGATTTTTTAGCTAAAGGCAATGGCCTCAAAGCTGAATATTTTCTTGTTTCAATAAACAGTTTTGAGCGGGCAATTAAAAAATACGAATCAATTTCAGAAGAGCTTTCTTCCGCCATAAAATCCAAAGAGTCAGAGGAAGAAGAGTTGATGACGGTTGACGACAAGGATAAGATTGATTTGGAAGAAATAACCAAGAGCGCGCCGGTGGCAAAAATTGTTTCAGTTATAATACGGCACGCGGTTGAGGGCGGCGCCAGTGATATTCATATTGAGCCTTTGCATTCGGAAAGCAAAGTCAGATATCGCATTGACGGCATATTGCACACTTCTTTGGTGCTGCCGCGCAATGTGCATAACGCGATTGTCGCCCGCGTAAAAGTAATGGCGAATTTAAAAATTGACGAAACCAGAATTCCGCAAGACGGGCGCATACGGCTGGTTATAAATAAAAAAGAAATTGATTTTCGTGTTTCAATTCTGCCTTTAGTGGGTTCGGAAAAAGTGGTAATGAGAATTTTAGACACGACTAAAGGCGCTCCGACTTTGCCGGATTTGGGTTTTCAAGGAAGGCAGTTAAAGGCGCTGGAAAATAATTTAAAAAAAACCGAAGGCTTGCTTTTGGTAACAGGCCCTACCGGCTCCGGCAAGTCAACTACTTTATTTTCCATGATTGATATTTTAAACAAAGAAAGCGTAAATATTTCCACATTGGAAGATCCTGTTGAATATCAAATAAAAGGCGTTAACCAGTCGCAAGTCAAGCCGGAAATCGGCTATAATTTTTCAACAGGCTTAAGATCTTTTTTAAGGCAGGATCCTGATGTAATTATGGTTGGAGAGATCCGCGACGAAGAAACCGCGGAATTGGCGATTCACGCCGCTTTAACAGGACATGTGGTTTTATCCACTTTGCATACTAATAGCGCGGTTGGCGCTATACCGCGCTTGCTTGATATGCGTATTGAGCCTTTTTTATTGGGCTCAACCGTTCATACAATAATCGCCCAGCGCTTGGCGCGAAAAATATGCCCGCACTGCAAAGAGGAATTTGAAATTCCAAAAGATATTTTAGCAGAAGTAAAGAAAAAAATAAGCGATATCGGCGAAGAATATATTAAAAAAATAATTAAGGATTTTAATTCTGAAAAATTAACCTTTTATCATGGAAAAGGCTGTCCGCGCTGCGGTAATAGCGGCTACTTTGGCAGGGTGTCGGTTGTGGAGGTCTTGGATATAAATAAAAAGTTAAAAAGATTGATTTTTGACGGCAACAGGGATTTAAGCATGGAACAAATATTAAGCACGCAAGAATTTATTACAATAAAACAAGATGGAATATTAAAAGTTTTGCAGGGAATTACAACAATGGAGGAAGTGATGAGGGTGATGAAGGATTAAGTTTAAGAATCAAGAATCAAGAATCAAGAATCAAGAATCAGGAGTTAAGGGTTTTATTTTATTTCCTTAATTCTTGATTCTTACTTCTTAATTCTTAGTTAAAAAAATATGTCAAAAAATAGCCCTATAAAAATTCTTTTAATTGAAGATGATCCTTTTTTATTAAGCATGTATTCAACAAAATTTGAAGCCGAAGGCTTTGTTGTTGTAAGCGCGGATGACGGCGAGAAAGGCCTGGAGGCGGCAAAAAAGACAGATTCAGATATCATTCTATTGGATATTTTAATGCCGAAAATGAATGGTTTTGAGGTATTGGAAAAGTTGAAAGCGGATGAGAGGACGCGAAAAATTCCGATTATCCTTTTGACAAATTTAAATCAAAAAGATGAAATTGAAAAAGGCTTGATTTTAGGCGCGGATGATTATTTAATTAAAGCCCATTTCATGCCGTCTGAAGTGGTTGCGCGGATCAAGAAGATATTGGGAAGAGATTAATTAGAATAGATTAATCATTAGTTAAGAATCAAGAAGTAAGAATCAAGAATTAAGGAAATAAAGAATTCTCAATTCTTGATTTCTGATTTTTTTAAAAAAATGAATCAAGGGGGTAAAATAAAATCGTTTACCGATTTAATTGCATGGAGAGAAGGGCACAAGTTGGTTTTAGTAATTTATGATATTACTAAGCAATTTCCCAAAGATGAATTATTCGGATTGGTTTCGCAAATTAGAAGATGTGTGGTCTCTATAACATCAAATATAGCAGAGGGTTTTAGCAGGCTTTCATATAAAGATAAAGCAAGATTTTATTCAATCTCATTAGGCTCTACAACGGAATTGCAAAATCAGCTTTTAATAGCAAAAGATGTTAATTATATAAGCAAAAAAGAATTTCAAAATATTGCCGAGCAATCAGTGAAAGTCCATAAAATTATTAATGGTTTAATCAAAAGTTCAAAGATTTTTAATAATTAAGGCGTTGATTTTTAAAAACCTTAATTCCTGATTCTTAATTCTTTATTCTTACTTAATATGCAAGCATTTAAATATAAAGCGACAAATCAAGACAACAAAACCGTTTCCGGTTTGGTTGAGGCTGAGAGCGAGGAAGCGGTGATTGATTTGTTAAAAGAGAAAAATTTAAATATAGTTTCTTTGGAAAAAACCAAGGCAGGCGGATCCGGCGGTTTTTCCATTGTGATTGGCGGCATAAAAGCCAAAGAGCTGGTGGCGTTTTCCCGCCAGTTTTCGGTTTTGATTTCCGCTAATGTCGCCTTGGTGCAGTCTTTAAAATTGCTTACGGAGCAAGCTTCTAATGTTAAATTAAAAATGGCAATCTCTGAAATAGCGGATGACATTGACGAGGGCGCGCGCCTTTCCGACGCTTTAGGCAAGAAGCCGCGTATTTTTTCCAAATTTTATGTTAATGTCGTCCGTTCCGGAGAAAGTTCAGGCAAGCTTGACGAGGTTTTAAATTATTTGGCTGATGAATTGGAAAAGGATTATGACATGACCTCTAAAATCAAGGGAGCTATGATTTATCCGGCTTTTGTGTTGTGCGGCTTAACCGCTGTTGGCGTTATTATGATGGTATTTGTGGTGCCTAAGCTAACCGCGGTGCTGATTGAAACCGGAGCGGAATTGCCTATGGCGACTAAAATATTAGTGGCGATATCGGATTTTTTAGCCGGTTTTTGGTGGCTGGTTTTGATTATTTTTGTCGGCTTGATAGCCGGTTTTAAGATTGTAAAAAAAATACCTGCTTTTAAAAAAGTTATTGACAGAATTCTTTTGCGTTTGCCGATTTTCGGCAGGCTTTTTCGTTTGATTTATTTGGTTCGTTTTACCCGTTCGCTTCACACTCTTTTAGTCGGCGGAGTTAATATTTCCAAGGGATTATTAATTGTGTCCGAGGTTGTGGAAAACCAAGTTTATAAAGATTTAATATTGGCGACTAAAAAAGAAATTGAAGACGGAAATTCAATTTCAACTGTTTTTGCAAACAGCAAAGAAATTCCGAATATGGTTTCGCAGATGATGAGCATTGGCGAAAAAACAGGCAAATTGGATGTTATTTTGGAGCGTATAACGAATTTTTACGGCAGAGAAATAAATAATATGGTCGCGAATTTAATGACTTTAATGGAGCCGATAATTATGATTGTTATGGGCATCGGCGTTGGTCTTATGGTGGCGGCGATTATTCTGCCGATGTATCAGATGTCTTCAAACTTCTAAAATTAATTATTTTTTGCGTTTATTTTTTAGTTTTTATGATATTGGTATTTTGTGGTATAATAAATGGGAGATTTATGATTTATGATTTTAGATTTATGATTTAAAAATCATAAATCTAAAATCATAAATCTAAAATCATAAATCATAAATTTTTTATCATGCGATATAGACATATAAGCAAACAAGGCTTTACTTTAATTGAGCTTTTGGTTGTGATCAGCATCATCGGCATTCTTTCTTCTTTTTCTGTTGTGTCTTTGAACTCCGCGCGCGTGAAAGCGCGCGATGCTTTGCGTAAAGGAGATATGGCGCAAATTAGAACCGCGCTTAGTTTGTATAATTTTGAAAACGCCCATTATCCGATTTGCGGAATTTGGGACGGAGTGGCCGCTGATTTTGGCGCGACAATCGGCGACGCGGTTGACGACGGTTCTTGGTGCTATTTAAATGCAGTGGGAGCTGATTTAACGGCTGGAGCGCGTCCGATTATGATGGTGATGCCGCTTGACCCGCAAAATCCTGACAATTCAGCGGCGACAAACAATATTTACATATATCGCTATGTTACCGACGCGACAGGCAGCGAATACGCGCTTGTTTATACTTTGGAAGAGGATGGAGTGAAAATGATCAGGGGATGGTAAAATAATCTATGGTTTATAAATTTTTATTTATTTTTAGGCGATTTTGTGGTATAATGTGGATAAGTCAAACGATTTATGATTTTAGATTTTTAATTCGTAATTCGTAATTGAAAATTTTTAATTAACTAAAATCCTCACGTTCGTTGTCTTAATTTCTAGAATTAAGCTAATGAGTGTGAAAAAATAGAAAGCGAGGTGAATATATGAAAATTAATAAAAAAGGTTTTACTTTAATTGAGTTATTGGTAGTAATCGCCATCATCGGTTTATTATCAACTTTAGCGGTTGTTTCTTTAAGCAATGCAAGATTGAAAGCGCGCGATGCCAAAAGAATGTCTGATTTAAAACAGATTGCAACAGCAATTGAACTTTATTCATCTGATCAAGATACCAGCGCTTATCCAACTAATGGCGCTTGTGGTGGTGCAGGTATTGTCGGTGTTGCCGAAACTGCTGCAATTGATAACCTTTGCGGATCAGGAAACCCAATTAAGGACGGCACCAATACTTATTTAGCGTCAATTCCTGAAGATCCGACATCAACTCAGAATTATCATTATGAAGGAGATACTGACAACTATTGTATTTCCGCTAATTTAGAAGGTGCTGCTTTTTTCGTTTGTCTTAATGGATCTTGTTTTGAAAGAGCTAGTGATTGTACTGAGGCCGGTTTATAATTTAGTTTTTGCAAAATATTTCAAAAAACCGCTTTTTATTAGCGGTTTTTTGTTATTTATG
>JAYEHJ010000080.1:0-9569 GCA_034659435.1 Patescibacteria group bacterium
AAAAGAATATAAAAAATTTGCTATAAAATTTTTGGAATTAAGAGATAAATATAAAAACTGCATTGTAGATATAATGAATAGTTTAGAAAATAAAGACATAATTATAAAAAGAGATTTATTGCAGGAACAATATCAAATTATAAGCAGTTTATCTCCACAAACTAATTATGACGATTATAAAAAAGCGCAACTTGCTCTATTGGGAAAAAATGTTACTGATGAAGAATTTACATGGTCTGAAGAAGAAATAGATAGATTTTTACCAAAAGATTTAAAATTAAAAAATAAATAAGAAAGTCCGCTTGTTTGAATATGGATTAAATGAAACAAGAGTAATTATAAATTTTAATAGCCACACCAACCAAAAAAATCGGACGAAGCCCGAAAAACAAAAGAGCAAAAAGGAAGGGGGTTGGGGGAAATTTCGTGTCGTGGCACAGGACAAGCTTTTGCCCTTTTGCTATTAAGAACAGAGCGTTTCCGCTTTTCTCTGATTAAGAGAAAACCAAAACAAATAAATTTTCTTTCCCTTTTAAAAGAAAAAATTGCGCGCGAAAAAATTAAAAAATGCAGAGAAAATTTATTTGTTTTGATTCCGCCGATATGTTGTATTCAACAATTTAATAATTTATTAACCTAACTTTTGTCCCGGCCTGTCCGGTTTTGGCCATTGATATGCTCGGGATTAAGGTGGGGCATAAAATCAATGAAAGAAGTTGAAATATTAATCCAATTATTTGAAGCTAAAGATGAAGTATTTAATCAGTTAAAAAAATTTACGTATAAAGGCATTAAAAAGATTTTAGACATATATTTTTATCATCCTAACAAAGATGCTCTGAAGCCTAACTCAGATAACACTTTGAATGAATGCTTTAGGTTGAGGAATCAGAATGGCAAAGCATATATAACTTACAAAATTAATCATTTTGACAATAATAATAAATGGGTATATGCGGATGAATATGAGGCAGAGGTATCTGATTTCGATGCCATAATAAAAATCATAGATTGTTTGGGATTTAAGCCATTAGTAAAAATAGAAAACGAAAAAAATGTTTTTTTAACAAAGCAATATGAAATAATTTTAGAGGATGTAAAGGATTTAGGGCTATTTTTAGAAGTTGAGAAACTTAATGTTTCTGATAATGAAGATATTATAAAAATTAAAAAAGAAATTCAGAATTTTATTTACTCCCTTGGCTTTAAATTCAAAGAGTTGAATATCGGCAAGCCAGAATTAATGTTGAGAAAAAATAAAAATTGTATTAACAGATAAATAGAAAATAACAGAATAAAACAAAAAGGAGGATTATTGATCTTTTAAAACTAAGAGGAGGAGATGATTATGAAAAGAAAAATAGTTGTAAAAGACAAAGTGGCTTCTTGCTATTTCAGATCTTCAACTAAATCACCTTATCGTAAAGCATTATTGCAAATTACGGAAAAATGCAATCTTCATTGCTCGCATTGCTTTGTTTCTTCAGATAGCAGAGGCGGCAGTATGTTTTTGAAAGAAATGCATGAAATTGTGATCCCAAAATTAAAACAGTGCCACGTGATCAGCGCGACTTTAACGGGCGGGGAACCATTTATGCACGAGGATATAATGGAAATTGTACAATTATTAAGAGCAGCTGATATAAGCGTTAGTATTTGCACAAATGGGACTGTCGCCAAATCTTTTAAACACGACTACTCTTTATTCTTAACTATAAACAAATTTTTAAAATAATTCCATCGTTCAGCAATATGAATTACGCAAATTATAAACATTGCTATGCCAATCTCAACATGCCAAAATAAAATATTAAAATGCAATAGAAATTTTGTTCTAAGATTAACTTCTACGACAAGTATAATTCCCAATATTCCGGAAATTAAAAAAGTAATTAATAATAATATATTCCAAATTTTTCTATTGGTTGCAATACTGATAATTTTTTTCTGAGATAGAATACGCGTAATCGCATAAAAAATAATTAAAAACAATGAAATTGGCATAAGATGATAAATCATTTTATTTTGCTTAGCTGTTGTTTAAATTTACAACTAAAACAGAAAAGAGGCGCCTCTTTTCTGCTGTTAGCCGGCAAACGATTTTATTGATTATCACAAACTCCATCGCCATTGGCGTCAATGAACTTTCCGCCTTGGTTTTGTCCGCGATTTTCATTATTCATTTTGCCGCGGCCTTCTTTTCCGCCCATGCTCTTGCCTTGTCCCTTACCATACCCCGCTCCGGCTTTTTCGCCATTGCTGGTTCTTATTCCCAGCTCTTGTCTAATCGCGTCAGCCCCGGCAATATCTCCGGCTTGTCCTAATCGGCGCGCTTCAACAAATCGCGCGAAATTTTCCGCTTTAACAACTTGCGCAACCCGTCCGCGATTTGCCATTAATTCGCTCCACGCTTCATAATTATTACCGTCCATCGCCTCTGTCATTGCCGCGTGTCTTTCCGATGAATACGCGAATCCTTGTTTGGAATAATCGCCTTGATAAGCCATTGCCGAAGAAACAGCAAGCGCGCCCATAATGACAGCTGTCAAACTTCCGATTAAAATTTTATTTGATTTTTTCATTTTTTTATCTCTTTTAATTTTTAGATTAATAAATAAAATTCGACCTTTCACTTATTAATACTTCAAAGAGATAAATTTTCTTTCAAAAAAATTATTAATTTTATTCTTGATAATTTATATTTCGCCTTTTTCCGATTCTTTCCCATGGACCGATTTGAGTTGCGATAAAAACATTGTCAACGGATATTTCGCCAATCATTTTTATTTTTGTGTCTTTTTCCAAAAATATTCTGCCTTTAATAACGGCTTTTTCAAAATTAATTTCCCATTTTTTGCCATCCCAATCTTCCATAAAAATAATTTTAGCATTTTTATTTTCTAAAATTATTCCTGACAAAAATCCGTTTTCAGGGTTAGACCATCTTGAAATTTTGCGTTCTTCAAAACTTTTATAAATAGGGACATTTTTAGCAAAAATTCGTTCCATTTTTTCAGCTCCTCCGGTATAAAAAAATAACGCTCCTAAAAAAACGCTTAATAAAATATTAAAACTTAAAATTTTTAAAAGTGAGTAGCGATAGCCGGTTTTTGTATGGCGAATTCCAAAAATAGAAACTATTGAAAATATTCCTAAAAACAAAATCCATAATAGCGGTAAAATACTAAATAAAGATTCAATTTTAGAACACGCAGAAGACAACAGATTAAAATCACTTTCTATTACGGCATATAGGATGATTGAAAAAGCAATGCTTCCAAAAACCGCGAACAGCAAAAATACACTCCAAAAAATATAATTTTTCAAAAGAAAATGCCAGCGCGGACTCGGCTTAATTTGCTCCTCTGTTATTTTATCAAGAAGTTCTTGCGATTTATTAATTTCTTTTTCCATAAATTTATAATTCAAATAAAATATTTTTTCTGCCCGCTTCCTCGCGAAAGGCTTTTTTGGCGCGATGAATTAAAGTTGCGATTGTTCCTGGCGGTTTTTTTAAAATATCAGAAATTTCATCATAACTTTTTTCTTCCAAAAATTTTAACACTAAAATCTCGCTGTATTTTTCCGGCAAATTATTTAAAATTTTTCTAATTTCACGCTTACTATCCCCTTTTTGAAATTCTTTTGTTAAATCAATTTTAGATGGTAAATTTTCAAAAAGCTCATCGTCAATTTTTATCTGTTGATCTTTGCCGCAAGATTTTGATTTTCTCCATTCTGACACAGTTGTATTATGCACAATCCGATAAGCCCAGCTGGAAAATTTTAAACTGCTGTCAAACTTGTTTAAATTTTTCCAAATTTTCAAAAAAGCTTCCTGCAAAACATCATCTGCTTCTTCCTCTGAAAAAGAAGATATTCGCAAAATATAGCGAACTAACTTTTTTTCATAACGTTCAAACAAGCAGGCAAAATATTTAATGTCTTGCAGCGATTTTTTGACAAGCTCCTCATCGCTTAATTTCCGGCAATTTTTTTTTGAAATACGCATAAATATTTGTTTTGCGCAAAAATAAAATTAATATTCGCGAAATAAAAACATAGTGATGCTTAATTTTAGTATATGCAATATTTAATTTTTGGTCAATTAACTAACTCATATTACGCACTTAAGCAATACACCAATCAATTTCATCTTATTCTTGTCATTCCCGACACACAAGCACGCGCGCAGGGAAATTATATTAAATGATTGGGAATCTCTTTAAAAGAAAAGAATTTAAAATAATATTCAAAGATTAAAAAAGAATACATCTGTTAAATAATTTAAGATAAATACGGTTTAAATCTTTATAAACGAATATTTCATAATTGATATTTATATGCTTTTTACGAGATCTCCGATCATTTAATATAATTCCTCTACGAGGTTAGGTGTGTCGGAGATGACAAAAAGAGGATGGTTTGTTTGGCTGAGCCTGCTAAAGATGGCAAAGGTTGATGCGTAAGATGAGTAACTAAATCTAAAAAATAACACAAAATTTAGACAGGCAACAACGTCCGTGCTAAAATATAATTATGTTGAATTTAAATACTGAAATTATAAAAATCACAGGCGTTGGGCAGACGATTGCCAAACGTTTGGAAAAAATCGGGCTAAAAAACTTGGAGGATTTGTTATATTATTTTCCATTTCGTTATGATGATTTTAGTAAAAAAACAAAAATCAGCGAATTAAAAGCTAACTCGCAAGCCAACATAGCCGGACAAATTGAACTTATACAAAACAAACGGAGCGCGCGTAAACATATAAACATTACCGAAGCAATAGTAAGCGATGACACAGAGCAAATTAAAATTATTTGGTTTAATCAGCCGTTTATCGCGAAAATTTTAAAACCGGGCGATAATATTTCTTTGGCAGGCAAAATTGAACATGACTTTAGCGGTTTTGTTATGAAATCCCCTATTTATGAAAAAATCATTCTCGGACAAACCATACACACGCAAGGCATTATTCCCAATTATCACTTAATAGCCAACATCACGCAGAAACAAATCAGATTTTTAATCGCCAAAGCAATAAAGCAATCTGAAAGACCGGAAGATTGGCTGCCGGAAAATATTATTAAAAACCAAAAACTGCTTTCTCTGCCTGAGGCAATTGAAAAAATCCACTTTCCAAAAAATCAAGCCGATATTGACAAGGCTAAAAAACGTTTGGCCTTTAATGAATTATTTTTAATTCAGCTGCAATCGCAATCTATCAAACAGGAATTAAAATCCGCGCAATCAACAAAACTTAAATTCAAAGAAGAAGAAATTAAAAATTTTGTCGCCTCTCTCCCCTTTCAATTAACCAATTCTCAAAAAAAATCCGCTTGGGAAATTCTGCGGGATTTGAAAAAAAGGACGCCAATGGCAAGAATGCTTGAGGGCGATGTTGGCAGCGGAAAAACCATTGTCGCTGTTATGGCGCTTTTAACCGCCAGCCTTAACAAAACTCAATCAGTTTTAATGGCGCCGACTGAAATTTTAGCCAAACAGCACTTTACTTCAATAAGCGGCTTATTAGCCAAACAAAATATTAACATCTGCCTTTTGACTAACCGCGAACAAAAGACAAATTTTTCTTTTCCCAAAGAAAAATCCAAAGCAAAAAACAAACAAAAGATTTTTGAATTAATCAAAACCGGCGAAATAAATATTATCATCGGCACTCACGCCCTAATTCAAGAAAAGCTTGAATTTAACAATCTATCTCTTGCAATAATAGACGAACAGCATCGCTTTGGAGTTGAACAGCGGAAAATCTTGCTTGAAAAATCACGGAATAATAAAAACGGTAAAAATCAGCCACATTTATTATCAATGACAGCCACGCCCATACCGCGCTCTTTGGCGCTGACAATTTACGGCGATTTAAATATATCAATAATCAACGAAATGCCTCCCGGCCGCAAAACAATTATTACGCGCGTGGTTGCGGAAAATAATCGCGAAAAAGCTTATGCCTTTATTAAAAAATTAGTTTCCAAAAAACAGCAGGTCTTTGTAGTCTGTCCGTTAATTGATGTGTCTGACAAGCTGGGCGTAAAATCCGTAAAAGAAGAATATGAAAAATTGGATAAAAAAATATTTCCAAATTTGAAAATCGGACTTTTGCATGGACGCGTCAAGCCGAAAGAAAAAGACAAAATTATGGCGGATTTTTTAGCCAACAAAATAAATATTTTAGTATCAACCTCGGTTGTGGAAGTGGGAGTGGATATACCGAACGCCAGCGTTATGATGATTGAAGGCGCGGATCGCTTCGGGCTCGCGCAACTGCATCAATTCCGCGGAAGAGTCGGACGCGGCAAGCATCAATCTTATTGCCTGCTCTTTACGGATAGCGAAAGCCCAAAAACATTAAACAGACTAAGCGCGATGGCAAAATATACTGACGGATTTTCATTGGCGGAAATAGATTTGCGCCACCGCGGTCCCGGAGAAGTTTACGGAACAGCGCAAAAAGGCTTTCCTGAACTAAAAATTGCCTCTTTGTTTGATTATAAATTAATTAAAGCCGCGAAAGAAGAGGCTGAAAATATTTTTAAAAATTCCGGTTTGAATAAATTTGCTAAATTAAAAGAAAAAATAAATTTGACTGACAAAATGGATTATTTGAAAGGGTAAAAAAATAGTCCGTTATCTTGTTTTTTTACAAGATAACGGACTGATATTGTTTTACATAACTCTTCTTTCTACAATTTAAGTTTATCGATTGGTGTCAAGCCAAGAGCTTGACGAGAAAGGACAATAGAGCCTTTTCTTTTAAACGATCCTGAAAGACAACGCTTAGCCAGATTATAAATAATTTTTGGCTCGCAATTAATGCCAATCTCTGATAAATTTTCCAGTTGATTGGCTGATCCATCCGGGTCAAAACCAGCCTGAATTAATTTAATCATAATTTGATCAATTGTCGAATAATCAGCTCCCAGCTGATTTTCATCTCCGCCGGATACGTCTAATCCATCGTCCGACTTGGCATCAATAATCTCTCGCGGAACATCAAGAAAACGGGCAATATCATATAATTCCAAACCCTTAAGAATATTCTGTATAATTCCAAAATCGCCGACATCTCCGTGAAGAGTCCAAAATGCCATCCAAAATTCGGAAAGATTATCAGTAGATAAAACAATCCCTTCCATCATCCGCGCTACGTGATAAGTGCCGAAGGTCATGCGCAATCTCGCTTTAATATTGCCTTGAGCAATCTTTTTTGCCCAATTCCAGTTTTTTAAAGCTTGCTGTCCGCCAGTCCTCTCAAGAATTCTTTTAATTTGAATATTATCACTAACCACATTTTGATAAGCAAACTCAAAAAGGTCTGTAAAATCCAAATAAATTTCTTCCGCGTTAAATTTACGAATAGCTTTTCGCCCCAGCCTTTCCGCTTCCGGTTTAGAATGGCATGGCATTATCAATCCCACTGATGTTAAATTAAAATCTTTTTTTTCCGCTAGCTGAGCCGCTCTTTGCGCGAAACCAAGCTTTACTGCGCTATCAAGCCCGCCTGAAGAACCGGTGATCACGTGATGAATACCAGATTCTATACAGTAATCACAAAGCGATTCCGCTCCTTTGTTAACAATATTTTCTATTTCTTCTTCTGTTAATTTATACATCTTATTCACCTCTCTCTAATTTTTGCGCTAATTGAGTCCGTCTGGCCGCGAAATCAGTATCAGCCAAAAAGCCCAGAGTTACGATATGTTTTGTCGGAGTAACGATAATCTTTTTTATATCCAACACTTCATGGCTATAGCCATCGGCATAACCGTTAACAGATCTTCTTGATTCAACTTCTATGATAATTTTTTGCGGGCTTACCTGATCACATGGATAAGGTCCTGTTGCCACTCCGCCAACAAACCAATTCTTGCTGTCCAAGGGCAAAAGAGCCGCTGTTCCCCTGGCGTTCAAAACAAAACCGGTTGTACCCTGAGCCGTGGAAACTACTATGCCATTTCCCCTTGAAATTCTCTCGGGAAAATGATTTAACTCGCCGCTAATTTTAAAAGTAATAAAATCAGCAATGTTACCGCCGCAAAAAATATCATTAAAAGCTAAATAAATTTTCTTTTCTCCTTTCCGGGTAATAAATTCTCCTTGAATCAATCTAAGAAAAATTAAATTTAGCTGATTAAACGAAACAGGAACTTTATCCGGACTATTTATTGAATTAAGTAAAAAGCCTACCGTCCCCCTGTTAATGCCAATAAACGGCAATCCTTGTTTCCAATATTTGTGAATGTTGTGGAGCAAAAAACCATCACCGCCGGCAACACAAATTGCTTTTGCCGAACTTAAGTCTCTACTTGCTACTGTCTTGTTTTTAATCCAATTTTCAACATCAGGCGACTTTCTTTTGTCTGCTACGAAAAACAGTTCCATTTTCTATGACCTCCAAAATATTTTTATTTAATTGTGAAAAAACTATTCTCCTTTCTTCAACCACTTATTAAAAATAAGTAGCTGGAAAAAGCAGTGGTAGAGAGAAATATTTTTCTCTCTACCAAAATAATTAATATACACAAGCCTTATTATATTTAATTTCAGCTTTGTATATTTTTTTGTAATACTCAATATTTTCTTGGCTGCCTATGGCTTTGGCAAGATTATCGCTAAGCTTTACGGTTCCCTCGCCGTTAGACTCAATTGCTTTTGTAACCAGTGAAAGCGCTTTCAGCCCAAGATCGTTTGTGAGATTTGTGCCCCACCCAAAGGACATTTTTATTCTTCCATTAAAATGACTTACAAGTCTTTGGATAGCATGAATATCAAGACCGTCGCTGAATACGATTAATTTTTCTCTCGGATCAATGCCATGTGATTCATAAAATTTAATCGCTTTTTCTCCAAATTCAATCGGGTCGCCTGAATCCTGCCTAAGACCTTTCCAATCTAAAGCCTGCTCATAAGTCATATCACCGAAGAAAAAATCTGATGTGTAGGTATCTGTTAGGGCAATAGACAAATCAAAGCCGTATTCACTCCACCAATACTGAAGCACTTTATTGTGCGAACCCTTAATATCGTCTTTGAATATACCAGAGAATACCATAAACATCTCGTGGGCAAACGTGCCTACCGGTTCAATGCCGTATTTCATAGCTAAACAAACATTTGATGTTCCAAGTAAATTACCCGGAACTTCGCTTATAAGCTGAGTCAAAACATATTCGTGCCAACTTCGGCTAAACCTGCGCCTTGTTCCAAAATCCGCGAATTTAATAAGCGGATTTTTTTTAAGAATTTTTATCTTCTCTGCCAACCGCTTTTTTCCTTCGGTATATACTTCTTGTCTTTGCGTTTTGCTCATATTTTTAAGCAAAACCCGGTAATATAACCTATTAACTATAGACAAACTGATTGTTTCCCAAAGCGTTACTTCCGGCCAATTGCCTTTAAATGTCAGAATATATTGATCGCCGTCTGAAATAAAATTATATTCTGGAAGCGTTAATTTGCGTAGAAAATCAATAAATGTTTTCTTAAATATTTTCCTTGACTTTAAATATTCCGCTTCCTTATTGGTAATCCCTTTTATAGTTCTG
>JAYEHJ010000081.1:0-9353 GCA_034659435.1 Patescibacteria group bacterium
AATTCATGAACTCCGCCAACCGTGTTATGATCGGTTAGCGCGGCTATCTTTATATTTCTTGTCTTTAAATATTTAACCAATTCAGTCGGAGTTAAATAACCGTCAGAATATGTTGAATGAAGCTGAAAGTCTATTAGCATTGTTTTAAATTTATGATTTAAGATTTTAGATTTATGATTTACTATTATTTTAACATATTTTAGCTAAAATTAAAAGAAGATTATATAATTGCTATTGACAAATACATTATTTGTGCTAATGTTATTTTAATTTCAAATATACAAAATAAATCTTAACTTTAAAAAAACACCAAAAAGGAGATAAAAATGGATTATATGAAAAAGGCTCTTTTAATAATTGGGGGGAGCAGTTATTCAAGACCTATAAACGATGTAAAAATTGACTATCGCAAGGGCGAGAAATTAAAGCTTATCTGTGCAGATGAGTTTTGTGAAATAGCGGATACGGAGGTGAATTTAAGGATTGTGGATATAGAGCACAGCGAAAAAACAAACGAAAGCATATATATCATGAAGCCTTCCGAAGAAGAAGAAAGAGAAGAAATAAAGACCGCTTGTTTTAAATCAAAAAACTGGAGAACTATTTCACACTTGCCACCAAGAAACTAAATAATATTACATTAAAACATTGGGCATTCATTCATTGGGTGCCCTTTCTATTTTTTTACTATACCAATATTTTTCATCACTTCTCCAATAAGCGGCGCCGCCCTTTGCGGTTCAGGGCCGGATTTGATTAAAAAGAATGTAATGGTTCGCATAGCTGTCCAGTTATAATAATTTTTAATTCTTGCTTGTACTTCTTTGGTATTTTTTTCTTTTGAATTTATAAAATAATTATCCAAAAATATTTTTTTTACTTTATCAGCATATTTTTGATTATTAATTTTGCGCATCATCATATAATCAAGCTGCTGCGTGAAAGATCCCAAGTCCCTTGCGAAGTCAGATAGGCAAAGGTCGGTAAAATCAATTACGCCGATTTTTTTTAGGCTCATTTTAATTACATTTTCCGGATGCGCGTCGCCATGTATCAGCCATCTGTCTTTTACGCTATTTAAAAAAACTTTTTCATTATTATTAATAATCCCATAAATTTTTTTATAAATCTGTCCGTATTTTGGATAATCTTTTTTTATTCTTTTTAAAATATGTTCAATGCCGGGGTAAACGGTTTTTACTCTGCTATTAATCGGATTAAAATTCTTTTTAGTTTTTATATTATGAAGCTTTACCAGCCACTTTGCGAATTTTACAACAACATCCTCAATTACTTCAAACTCTTTATTGCGGATATAATAATAAAGGTTATGCCCGCTTACACCGCGGTAAAATGTCGCGTTAAAATATTTTGAAAAAAATAACGGATACGGAATTGAAAGATAACCTTTGTCAAAATCATTATTCCATAAAAAGCTCAAGCTGTCATAAACATTTTTTCTAGGTTCATCTGAATGCGCTGAACAAAAAATCGGCAAAGTTCTAACTTTTTTATCTTTTCCTGAAAAACTAATTTTAAACTCAAAAACCACATGATAAGCCCCATGCCAGATATTATCTTTATGCTGAATTATTTTAATTTTCTTAATTTTTTCAAAATCACTATAAATAGGAAGAAGCTTTTTGCTTAAATAATCAAAAACAAACTCTTCGTCTAGTAATCGCCGTATTTTATTCATAATTTTTTATCAATATTTTTTTTCCAATAATACGTCCAATGCTGTTTCCAGATTTTTCTTTTTATTTCAATATACATCTTCTCGGATTTTATTTTAATATCTCTGGTCTCAATATTATCCAGCGCGCGTATCGCGCGGATCAATTCATTGCTGCCCCTTTCAATTTCATCAGGGCTCCATGCCAGCGGACCGAATGTTTTTTTAAAGTCTTTGCCGCTTGCCCACCAAAAAGTGCAACTGGCAAAACCTCTGACTAAATGCCAGCGCGCCCAAATATAATTCGCGTCATGTTTATTTTCCGCAACGGCCGCGTAGGCCAAGTTAGCCAGATTCCATAAGTCGTTTTGAATTTCTTTATCTTTATCTTGCCAAAGAATATAGGGCTTGCCATTTTTTAATTCTTCCTCGCTTGACTCCCAGCTGGAGCCAACAACCGTAATATTTTCTTTTTTAATATTTTGTTTTAAAAATTCGGAAACAGTTAATGTTTTAAAGTCCTTTTGCTTTAAAAGATTTTCAAATTTTCCGGTTTGATCAATATGCCTGAGTCCGTATAACTCGCCGTCAGTCGCGGTTATCGCGAGTTTTTTATTATTTTCAATCATTTTTTGAATAGTATCAGGAACAAATGAATTGGACAATTCGCGCGATCTGAATATAATTTTTAATCCGCTGTTTTTGTCAAAATAATTTTTAGAAAAATCATGATTTCCAATTTTGCCTTTTAAAGATATTTCATCCAAAATAGACCATTCATATCCAAGCGATTTTACCAGCGCCGCCGCTTCTTTGCCATAAGCCATTTCCGAGAAAAAAAATCCTTTTGGCTTAAAATCTTTTCCAAAATATTTTTTAAAAATTTCTTCTGATTCCAAAATTTGTTTTCTAGCTTCTTCCAAGGGAATAAGCGGAAGCAAAGGATGGTAAGCCGCGTTGCCGGTAATTTCCAATTGCCCTCTTTTTATTAATTTCCCGATTCTGTTTATTAAATAATGGTATCTAAGCTCTTCCCAGCGCAAAAAAAGGCATCCGTTAATATTTATGGTGAATTTAATTTCCTTGTTTTCTTCCAACGCCCGTACAATTCTAAGATAGCTTTTCTCAGTTGCCTCGGAAATATTATAGGCATCTATATTAACAGGCTGGTAGATATGTAAAAAATTAATCCAAAGCATATTTTAGTTGATTAGAAATTAAGCAATTAAGCATAAAAATACTTTTTTTATGCTTAATTGCCTAATTTTCCGTTTATCCTGATTATTTTTTTATATAAATCAATATATTTTTTAGCCGGTATTTCCCATGAGTTTGATTCCTGCATAACTCTAATAATAATGCTTCTAAATTCTTGCTTATATTTAAAATTTTCCAATGCCCTGATTATTGCTCCGTAAAAATCAAAAGCGTCAAAACGTTCAAAGGAAAAACCGGTGCCTTTTTTTGTCGCCGGATTATAATTTGTTACCGTATCTTGCAGGCCGCCGACTTTCCTGACAATCGGAACACAGCCATAGCGCATGGCAATAAGCTGATTAATTCCGCATGGTTCGTGATGCGAAGGCAACAGGAAAAAATCAGAACCAGCATACAATAACGTTTCATAATCTTTATTCTTTGAAAAAGGCAGCCAAACAATTTTCTTTTTGTATTTTTTTTGCAATTTTTTTAATTCCTTAATATAATTTCTATCTCCGTCGCCCATTATTATTATCTGGATATTCAACTTTATTAAAGAATCAATTACTTTTAAAACCAGTTCAATTCCTTTTTGATAGGCCACTCTTGATGTTGCGCAAAAAACCGGAATTTTCATATCTATGCTTAGGCCGAATTTTTCTTGCAGATACTCTTTATTTAATTTTTTTCTGTGAATTTTTTTATAGGAATAGTGCTTAAAAAGTCCTGGATCCTTTCGCGGGTTATAAGCATTGTAATCAATGCCGTTTACGATTCCAAAAAGCCTTTTTTTGCGATTTTTTAAAATACGATGCAAATCCTGCCCGAATCTTCTTGTCATTATTTCTTCGCGATACTGCTCGCTTACGGTGCTGATTGCGTCAGCCGATAAAATCGCCCGCTTAACAAAATTTATATATTCAATATTTTTATCATTCAAATGCGGAACGCGAGTGCGGCCAAAATCTTTTTTCTCCGGCGGAATTTCCCACCAGTTCATGCCCATTTGAAAAACAAGATTATGTATTGTAAAAATTGTCTTAGCGTTTTTAAGCGTTTTTGAATAGCGAAAATCGGTTTTTAAATAATACGGGATTAAGCCCGTTTGCCAATCATGGCAATTTACAATGTCGGCTTTAAATTTTAAAAGTGAAATTAATTTTAAAGCCGCGACATCAAATACGAGCCAGCGCGCGTTTTCTCGATTAGAGCCATACAAAGTTTTTCTTTTAGAAAAATATTTTTTGCATTCAATAAAATAAATCGGCAAATCCTCCATTGAGTATCCTTTCCAATAATTCACGCTTATTGCCTCTTTGAAATTTAAATAAACTTTAACATTCGCGTAAATCAATTTTAAATCATATTTATTTTTATTAATAACTTGCCCGTATAGAGGAGTAATAACAACAACTTCATGCCCAAGGCGCTTAATAGCTTTTGGCAGGCTGCGCGCGACATCAGCTAGGCCGCCGGTTTTTGAAAACGGCGCCACTTCCGAACTGATATGAACTATTTTTAATTTTTTAGGCATATACTTTTTTCATAACTTATGACTCATAACTTGAAACTCATAACTCAAAACTTAAAACTCATAACTCAAAACTTGCAGATATTTTTATAAAAAATTAAAAATTGCGATTGTTTTATAAACTATGAATTTCAAAATAATAATCATTAATTCAAGTTATGCGTTTTAAGTTTCAAGTTTCAGGTTATGAGTTTTAAGTTATGAGTTATAAGTTACGAGTTTCAAGTTACGAGATATATGAATTAGTGGCGCAAATCGCCACGGCTAAAGCATCGGCCGCGTCATCCGGCTGCGGAATTTCTTTTAAATTTAAAAGCAGTTTTACCATTTTTTGCACTTGCAGCTTGCTCGCTTTTCCATAAGCTGATACTGCCTGCTTGACTTGCAGAGGCGTGAATTCAACCAAGGACACTTTCTTTTGCTGCGCAGTCAAAAGCACTACTCCGCGCGCTTGTCCGACCACAAGAGCGGTTTTGACATTATTGCAAAAAAATAATTCTTCAACACCGATTAAACTCGGCTTATACTTATTAATTATTTTTTCCAGCTCTTTATTAATAATTTCCAAACGAACAGGCAGCTTGATTCCGGCCTTAGTTTTAATAGAGCCATAATCAAGACAAATTAAATCTCCGTTTTTATCTTTTTTTATTGCCCCCCAGCCAGTATCGGCAATACCGGGGTCAATGCCTAGGATTGTGTAACTCATAAACTTATAGCTTGAAACTCATAGCTTGAATCAATGATTATTATTTTAAAATTCATAGTTTATAAAACAATCGCAATTTTTAATTTTTTATAAAAATATTTGCAAGTTGTGAATTATGAGTTTTAAGTTTCAAATTTTAAATTTCAAGCTATGAGTTACGAGTTACAAATTCACATTCGTATAATAATCCGCCACGTCTTCGTTATCTTCCAACTCTTCAATAAATTTTTCAATTTTTTCCTTATCCTCATCGCTTGAATAGGCTTCGTCTTTGGCAACATATTCAATCTCCGCGGATTCTGTAATAATATTTTTTTCTTCCAAATATTTTTTTACTTTTTGTAAATCCTCAGGTTTGGTAAATAATGTTACGCCCTCATCTTCTCTGACAATGTCATCTGCTCCGGCTTCAATTAATTCCAGCTCATCCGCGTCATTTGTAATTTTAAATTCATTATTTGCAATTCTAAATACGCCTTTTTGCGTAAAATTCCACATAACAGATCCAAGCGAGCCACCATATTTAGTAAAAGCGTGGCGAATGCTAGCAGCACTTCTATTCTTATTATCAGTTAAAACCCTGACAATAAATTGGGAATTTGCAGGACCGATTCCCTCATAAATTAATTCTATAATTTGCTCGCCTTCAAGCTCGCCGGTGCCGCGATTAATCGCTCGTTCAATATTCTCTTTAGGCATATTAGCGGTTCTGGCTTTATCAATTGCCATGCGCAAAGTAAAATTTGTATCAGAATCGCCGCCCTTTTCTTTTGCCGCTATGGTTATCAAATGTCCGAGCTTGGTAAAAATCGCGCCCCGCTTCGCGTCAGCCGCGCCTTTTTTTCTTTTAATTGTTGACCATTTTGAATGTCCTGACATATTTTTCTACTACGAATTACGAATATACGAATATTTTTATTAACGTTTCATTCGTATATTCGTAGTTCATATAAGTAATAAAATAGACGGCATTGAGCATATTCTACTTGTCTGCCGCCTATCTTTTCTTATATAAATAATAGCATAAAAAAGATTAAAAATCAAGCAAAAATAATTTTTTATATTCTTATTTCTAAAAATATGATACAATTTAAAAATAAATATTAACAATAAAAAAACATGAATCTTGATGATAAAAAACTATATGAAAAACTGGATAAGTATGGCGTTGCAAAATCCATTGAGCTTTTGCCTGATCAAATTAGGCAGGCCTTAAGCGATTCGCGCTTAATTAAAATTCCAAAAGAATACAGCAAAATTACGCAAGTTGTTGTTTCCGGAATGGGCGGCTCAACTTTAGGGGCATACATAACCCGTTCCGCTTTTGGCGATAAAATTAAAATTCCCATTTCAATTTTGTCCGGCTATAAATTACCGGCGCATATTGATAAAAATACGCTTTTTGTATTATCATCATATTCCGGAAATACCGAGGAACCGCTTAGCACATATAGAGAAGCAAAAAAACGCAAAGCCAAAATTATCGCAATCACGGCTGATATGCCGAAAAATAAGCTCAAAAATATTATGCTAAAAGACGATATTCCGGGTTATATTTTTAAGCCCAAACTCAATCCGTCCGGACAGCCGCGGATGGGAACCGGCTACATGATTTTCGGTTTGTCAACGATGCTGGCAAAGACCGGATTATTTAAAATAGACGTAAAAGAAATTGAAAATATAATTGCTGATTTAGAGATTGGTTCAAGAAAATTAAGACCCAATATTAAAAACAATTTAAATAAAGCCAAAAAAATCGCGCTGGAAATGCATAATAAAATGCCGATTTTAGTCGGAGCCGAACACTTGGCAGGCAATCTTCATGCTTTAAGAAACCAGATCAATGAAAACGCCAAACTATTCGCAAGCTATCTGGAGCTGCCTGACTTAAATCATTATTCCATGGAAGGATTGATGAACCCCGCAAGCAATAAAAAAACTTTGCATTTTTTATTTTTTGATTCAAAGCTCTACCATAAACGGGTGCAAAAACGCAGCGAACTTACCAAGCAGGTTATCAAAAAAAATAATATAAAAATCAGCGCCTATGAATTGAAGAATAAAAATAAAGCAGGGCAGGCTTTTGAACTTTTACAAATCGGATCATGGATAAGCTACTATTCGGGAATTCTTTACGGAGTTGACCCTGTTAAAATCCCATGTGTTGATTGGTTTAAGGAGCAGTTGAAATAAAAAGAAATAAGCCGCAAATTGAATGAAAAATACGCATTGACTTATTTTATTTGGTATGTTAATATTTTTTTAGATAGCTAAAGGTGGCTATTTTTTATTTTGTTACAAAATGTTAATTGTTATCATGGGGGTGTAGCTCAGTCTGGTTAGAGCGCTTGCCTGTCACGCAAGAGGTCGCGAGTTCGAGTCTCGTCACTCCCGCACATCGGAACACTTGACCCTTTGATGTATCAAATCAAAGGGTTTTTTATATGAGATTAGCAATTTTCCGTCCCTTAACGTTGAGTTCGAAAGTAGAAAATTAAACAATTCATGCTTTTCGCGCGCGAAAGCGTTTTTATAAAGAGACAAAAGGTTATTTGAGAGTTCTAAAATTTTTACGCCTAATTGGTAATAATCCAAATCAGCTTGCGTATAGCGGCTGATTTTTGTATCCAAGCCGGTAATTTCTTTTGAGTATTCGTTAAATTTTTCTTGATAAAATTCAGGCGTGATTACTTTGTCCAGCCGGTCTTCATACAAAACCGCCAGTCTTTCTTCTAACTTCTTTTTTCGTCTTTCCAAATTTTGCCGTGTTTTGTCCTCTGTGTCGCGTTTTAAGTTGAAAGACTGTTTCAATCCCGCGGTGATATACTTCTGCGCGGATGTCGGCATTCTAAGACCCTCTAGGCTATTCTCAATTTGCTCCTCTAATGCTTTTTCATTAACCGCTTTTTGCGCGCAGTTTGTGTTAAATTTAGTACAGCGGTAATAAATATATTCTTTGCCGGATGGCTTAACTTTTTTTTCGGCCGTAATATTCCGTCCGCATTCGCCACAGGTCAAAAATCGCTTGAATGGAAACATGGATTTATCATCTTTATATTTATAAGCGTTGCATTTATTTTCATAACGGCCTAAAATTGATTGGACTTTGTCCCATAAATCCCTTGAAATAAGCGGTTTGTGCTTTCCTTTGTAAATTTTACCGCTCCAAACAAAATCGCCGTAATAAAAAGGATTGCGTAATATCCGCTGGGCGGTTGCCTTGGTTAATTTTTGCATTTTGGAATGGTGGGGAAATTCTCCCGTCATCAGTCCTTCGCTTTTTACTTTATCAATCAAAGTTATTAGCGAATACGCGCCGGTGGCGTAATATTCAAACATCTTAATCGGCAGATATTTATTTTTTTCATCAATAATCGTTTTGCTCTTGCCTTCAACTTTTTTTAATTTATACCCGACTGGCGGAGTTCCAGGAAAAAATCCGCTTTCTGCTTTTTGTTTTTGGCCTTTTTTCACTTCTTCGCTTAAATTATCAATATAATTCTTGGCCATTAAAACTTTGATGCCGTGCATGAATTTTTGGTGCGAGTTGGCGCTCTGTCCGATTTGTTCATTTTCTTTAACTAAAAAAACCGTAACTCCAAGCTCGTCAATAGTGACATAGTCTTTAAAATTGCGGTATAGTCTGTCTGTTTTTTCAACCAAAATAGTTTTAACGTCCGGATTGTCTTTAATGTATTCAATCATCTGTCCAAATCCGGTCCGACCGGTGCTTTTAGCAGTTTCATCGTCTTCAAATTCTTTGACAACATTAAAATCATTTGCTTTGGCGTAATCGGCCAGCAATTTTTTCTGGGCGGGGATTGAGTAGCCCTCTTGCTTTTGTTCGCGAGATGATACGCGGACGTATGCGAGTGCATCCTTCATGGTTTTATCTTAAAATAATATTTTATTTTTTTTAGCTTTATCTATTTTATTTTTTATTAAATCAAGAATAATGTCATTAAATAAATTTGTTATGTCTTCTGCTAACAACTGTTGATTCACTTTTGGTAATCCATAAGTTTTAATTTGCGCTTCTATATCTTTTCTGTTTTTCGTCTTCTGTCTGTACCATAAATATTTAAGTTTATTGAGAATACCTTTTGGTTTTTTGGTTTTATCCTTGATTATATGTAGCCATTTACTGTATTGAATAAAATTTTCTTTGTTCTTTGTTAATTTTCCTTTGTTTGATAATTGTTTATATTTTTTTGTATCAGCTGTTTCTTGGTAATAGC
>JAYEHJ010000082.1:0-9198 GCA_034659435.1 Patescibacteria group bacterium
ATCTTTTAAAATCTTTTTTATATTACTCAATAAAATACCACCGTCCAATTCTTTTTGACTCAAAACTATGGCCGCTTCTTCTTTAAAAAAAATTTCAGCGTTTTCTTCTTGATGTGAATCCGGCATCGGGATTAGGATTGTTGGTTTGGCAGCATAAGATAATTCAGTTAATGTGCCCATGCCAGCGCGGGAAATAATAATATCAGCGGCGGCAAATACCTTAATTAATCCAAAAGCGTCTAAAAATTCAAAAAATTTATAGCCTGGATTTTTTTCCATTGCTTCTTCCATTTTCTTGCTTGACTTGCCCTTGCCTGTTATATGCAAAATTTGGCAAACTTTTGTTAAACTGCCTATATTTTTCAAAATTAAAGCATTAATCGCTCCTGCTCCGGTTCCGCCTCCGATAACAAGCGCGATTGGCTTATCTGTTCGCATGCCAATTTTTTGTGCTGCCTCGCGCTTGCCAATTTTATTTTCAATAAATTCCTTTCGGATTGGGTTGCCTGTTAAAATCGCTTTTTTCCCGTAATCTGCCAAAGACTTTTTAAAAGTTACTAATATTGTTTTCGCGAACGGAGCCATTAATTTATTAGCCAGCCCGGGACGCGCGTCAAGCTGATGAATTAAAACAGGCGCGCGTAAAATCCAAGCGGCCCACGCAAGCGGAGCGCTGACAAACGAACCGGCGCTGATAATTAAGTTTGGTTTTTCTTTTAATACAATAAAAAACGACTGCCAAAAGCCCAAACAAATTTGAAAAAAATCCAAAACATTTTGCAATGACAAATAACGCCTTAATTTGCCGGACGGTATAGACATAAACCGAATCCCGGACGACTCAACTAATTGCCTTTCCGGTCCGTCTTTGGTTCCAATCCAAAGAAACTCAGGCTCCAAGAGCCTTTCAAGGCTCTTGGAGCCTTGTCCGCTCCGCAACAAATCAACCATAGCCAAAAGCGGCGTAACAGACCCGCCGGTTCCGCCCCCGCTTAAAATTATCTTGACATTTTTATTTTGTGATATGTTCATTTATTAGAAGGTAAGTTATTAAGGGATTGTCGCGCCCCTGGATTCCAGGTTGCGCTCCGCGCCCCTAGAATGACAAAAAAATTCGTAATTCGTAATTGTTAATTTTTAATTGATTTTCTCGTCTGCTTGCTGATATTCACTAATATCCCAATCGCCGCCAATGTCGCCAATATAGATGATCCGCCATAGGAAATCAACGGCAAGGGAACGCCGGTCATGGGCATGACGTTGATAATTCCGCCGATGTTTATTATTGCCTGAATTACAATCCAGCTGACAATGCCGATTGCTAAAATCCTGCCAAAATCATCCGGAGCTTTTCCGGCAATTAAAAAACCGCGATAAAATAAAAAAGAAAAAGATGCTATCAATAAAACGCTGAAAATCATGCCGGTTTCTTCGGCAATAATCGCGAATATTGAATCGCCGCTAACCTCCGGCAGATACATATATTTCTGGCGGCTCGCGCCTAAACCGCGCCCTGTTATCCCGCCGGAGCCGACCGCGATTAAAGATTGGTTAACCTGATAGCAAACGCCTTTCTTGTCATAATTCGGATCAAGCAAACATTTAAAACGGTCATGCTGATAATCTTTCATCTGAACCATTAACCCAAAAGCAAGCAAACCAAAAACTCCTATTATGATAATATGCTTAATTTTCCCGCCGCCCACAAAATACACAATTAAAGATGTTATCGCTATAATTGAAAGCGTGCCGATATCCGGCTGTAAAATCATTAAAAAAGAAATTAAGCCAAGCACTGCCACAAAAGGGCCGATGCTTTGCGCGATATCGCTTAGATTTTTTTTTCTGGTTTCCAGCCAAGCCGCCAAATATAAAAGAAAAGACAATTTTACAAATTCCGCCGGCTGCAGTGAAAATCCAAAAATATTAATCCAGCTTCTAGCCTTTCCGTAATGGGCGCTAAGTCCTGGAATAAATACCAATAGCAGTAAAACAATTGATCCGACCAGAAACCAAAAGGCGTACTTGCGCCATATATGATAATCTACGCGAGAAAAAAAAATAAAAGCAACAAGTCCAAAACCCAAACCAACCAATTGATGCTTAAAATAATAATAAGCATCCCCGAATTTATCATAATAAGCGACAACCGCCGAGGCGCTGGACAAGCTAATCAAACCAAACAAAAGAATAGCGCCCACAACAAATATAAGCGTATTATCCGGCTCATGATAACCGACTTTTCGGCCTAATATTTTTTTTAATTTTTTTTTGAAGACCATATAATCCTACAACGTCTTATCCAACAAAAATATAATCAGACCAATCACGGAAGAAACTCCTGATAAAAGCCAAAAGCGCATTACGATTTTTGGCTCTGCCCAGCCCTTGGCCTCAAGATGATGATGGATAGGCGCTGACAAAAAAACCTTTTTTCCGTTTCTAAATTTTTTAGATAAAATTTGAGCAATCGTGGATAAAGCTTCTATCACAAAAACTAATCCTAAAAACGGCAATATAAAAGCCGTATTAGTGTATAAAGCAATCAAGGCCAATGTAACGCCAAGCGATATTGAGCCTGTATCGCCCATGATAAAGCGCGCCGGATTAATATTAAACCAAAGAAAAGCCAATAAGGCTCCTGTAATTACTCCGCAAAAAGCAGCCAAATCATACTTTCCTGTCGCAAAAGCGATTACCGCGTAAGAAGCAAAAGCGCTCAAAAGCGTGCCGCCTGCCAAACCGTCCAAGCCATCGGTTTGATTTACGGAAAAGGCCGTTCCGACTACCACAAAAATAAAAAAAGGAATATACCACAAATTCAATTCAACAAAGCCGACAAAAGGAATATGAATAACGCTCCAATCCAACTTAAAATAAAACCACCATGCCCCGACAAGGGCGATAAAAGCGTATATCAATAATTTGTGGCTGAATTTTATACCTCTCTTTTTATAGCCCATTTTCCTGACATCCAAATAATCATCAGCCAAACCGACAAGGGCTGATGCCACCAAACAGCCAAGCGGCAATAAAGTTTGCGCTTGCGATAAAAAATTCAATTGCTTGAATATTTCCCAAGGCAAAAATTTTGCCAAATAAAAAAAGGCTAAGCTAAATATTAAAACCGTTACCCATATCAACAATCCTCCCATTGTAGGCGTGCCGGATTTGTGGGCATGCAATTTTGTAAAAAGCGGAGTAGAACCGTCATCCCTGATTTGTTTTCCTATTTTATATTTATACAAAAAATAGGTTAAAAGCGGAGTCCAAAGAACCGTAAAAAGAAAAGCTAATGCCGTAAAAAACAAAATTCTTATAACATAAAAATCTTCCATAAAAAATATTTTATCTAAAATTTATTAAATATACCGATGAAATCGCGGCCAACAAGACAATATTGGAAAGCAGAGCCGCTATCAGCAATATATGGGAAATCAAAATAAAATCCTTATTTTGGCTTAAAATTGTAACAATTATAAAATTAAATAAAATAATTATCAATCCTAAAATCGGAATTATAAATATCTGCCTGGCATCCCCGTAAAAGTCTATGCCAAAATCAACTGTGTAATGCAGGGCAATCTGCTCGGGGCCTATTGCCATAATATGCCAGGCAAAAAGCCAAATTAAAACGTTAATACAAACTAAAAAAACCGAATAAATTTTAACATAAAAAAAAGCAAAAATGCCGGAAAGCGAGTTTGCTAAATTTTTTTGAAAAATATAAAAAATATTAAATAATTTCAGGCTATTCATTGTTTAAAAAAATATATAATTTAATATTTTTATATTAACATATAATTGATAAAATTTAAAGCGAATTTTATTTTATTTCGCGCCGAATAATTTATGCAAAACATAGCTGATTAACGACAAAACCAAGCTAAAAATAAGCGCTGCTAAAAACCCTTGCACACAAAAACCCTTTACAACGGAAGAAACCAGCAGAATCATTCCGGCATTGATAATAAAAGTAAAAAGCCCTAAGGTTAAAATATTTATCGGCAAAGTTAAAATAACTAAAAGCGGCTTTATTGTTATATTAATCAAGCCCAAAATCAAAGCTACCCAAAGAGCCGACCAAATAGACGCAACTGTTACGCCTGAAATTAAATAAGCGCTAATAACAACCGCTAAAGAAGTTATTAATAACTTTAAAATAATTTTCATATATTTTAGGCTAATATTAAATAAAAAATAAACGCTTGACAAATAGCTTGAATATGTTAATATTTAAATTGGGAGTAACCAAACTTCCTCTTTTCTCTTTCCTAGGGCGTGCTTTGATAACTCATTGTACGCCCATTTTATTTTGCTTATTTTTCTAATAATTCAATACTTTTAACTATAATATCAGTAAGCGGACAGTCTCTTGCATCGGTTTTAATAACTTCAATTTTTTCAACTACATCCATCCCGCCGGTAATCTCGCCAAAATTCGTATGCTTGTTGTCAAGCCAAGGCGTGGCTTCCGCTGTTACGATAAAAAATTGCGAACCGTTCGTGTCGGGTCCGGAATTTGCCATTGCCAAAGAGCCGCGAATTAATTTTTTATTATTAAATTCATCATCAAATTTATACCCAGGATCGCCGGTTCCCCAAAGATTCTTTTTGGACAAATCTTTTGAATTTGGATCGCCGCCTTGAATCATAAAATCGTTAATCACGCGATGAAAGCGAGTGTTGTCATAAAAACCGTCTTGAGCTAAATTTAAAAAATTATTTACGGTTAAGGGCGAGACTTCGCTGTAAAATTTAACCCTGATATCGCCTAAATTCGTTTTGATAATTGCCGAATCGTATTCTTTGGTTAAATCACGCAACGTTGTTGAATTGTTTTCTTTCATTTGATTATTATTAGTTTTATTAATCTCTTGGCTTTGTCTTTGTTGCGGCTCTTTGTTTTTTAAATCATTTATCTTCTCTACCATGCCTCTGTCATCATAATTTTCCATTGCCTTATCAACATTTTTTTCGTTAATAACTAAACTGTCATCGCTAACACCGCAGCCGCTAAGCAGTATTAAAACGACTAAAAATAAAAATACTTTTTTCATAGTAATTTTGTTTATTATTTAATAATTATTTAACATAATACCCTTTTTTCATTTTTCTGTCATCTTGCTTTCTTTTAATTTCAATTTTTTCCTTGGCTTGCGGGTAAAGTTCTTTTAAATTATTTTTTTCAAGCTCCTCTGCTCTCGCGGATAAATATTTTAAATTATTCAATTTTGGATCTTCAATCACTTCGGAAAGCAAAACATCCAAGAGCGCGCCCATTTTCGGACCTGGCGTAATGCCCATTTTTTTAATCATATAATCTCCATTTATTTTTAAACATTTAACTGAAACCGGATCATTCTGTACCCGTTCAAACATATATTCCAAGTGTCTTAGTTTGTAAGGCTTTGCCTTTGGCGTTCCCGAACCCAAACGGTCGGCAATACGCATATCAATTAAATCTTTTAAATTTTCCTTGCCGACTTTTTTAATCAAACGCCGAACAGAACTCGCGGTTACCGCGTCAACATCATAATAAAACATGTGATTGCGAACTAGAATTGCCGTTTTTTCCGTATCAACCGCGGAAAATTTTAAACGTTTCATAATCTTGCGCGTCATACGCTCACCCACGTATTCATGGTTATAAAAAGTTGCCGCGCCATTTTTGAAAACTCGCGTCTTAGGCTTGCCGATATCATGAAGCAGGGCGGCAAAACGCACGCGCCAATCTTTATTTGGACAAAACCGCAAAGACAAAACACTGTGCTTAAAAACCGTATAAATATGATGATGATTTTGCTTCATGTTTTCCCCCTGCAAAAGTTCCGGAATAATATACTGCAATAATTTTAATTTATAAAGCATCATCACTCCCTCATAAAAATTATCAGAAGATAATATTTTAATAAGCTCGTCCTTAATTCTTTCTTTAGCGATAAATTTCAAACTGCCTGCCATTTTAATAATTCCTCTTTCGGTTTTCGGCTCCATAGTAAAATTTAATTGGCTGACAAACCTTACGGCGCGCATCATGCGCAAAGCATCCTCCTTGAATCTGTCAACCGGCTCCCCGACTGCTCTTACTATTTTCTTCTTAATATCTTTTTTACCGCCGAACAAATCAATAATTTCGTGGCTTTTACCGTCCCAAGCCAAAGTGTTCACCGTAAAATCGCGCCGCGCTAAATCATTTTCCAATTTTTCTTCAAACACTATTTCATCCGGACGGCGCTTGTCTGAATAACCGCGTTCACTTCTATAAGTGGTAATTTCCACGATGTTTTCTATTTTGTTGTCTTTATTTTTTATCGGAACTAAAACCGTACCGAATTTATTTTCATATTTGCCTTTAGGAAAAATTTTTAAAATTTCCTCCGGTTTCGCGTTAGTGGTAATGTCCCAATCTTTAGGCTCAAAAATTTCGCGCTTAGTTTCAGCAAGCAAAAGATCCCGTACGCATCCGCCAACGACATAAGCCTCAAATCCGTTATCAGCAATTTTTTCTAAAATATTTTTTATAAACTCAGGCAATTCCATAAAATAATTAATAAAACAAACAGCCAATTTTATCATTGGCTGTTCTTAGATTATATAATATATTAGATTATTAGTCAAAATCAAAAATTGACATCCGGCAAGGATTGTCCCTGCTCTTAAAAAATCCAATAAACACCCGCAAAAATTTTACATTTACCAATTTTTTAAAATAATTCATAAAATATGCAAATTAATTATTTTTGGACGAAAGCAAGTATTTTTCAATACCTTGGCTTATACTTTAAAAGCACACCCTCCTAATTTCGCAACTGTCGCTTTAGTGCTAATCAAATTTAACACCCAATTAAATTAGGCGAAAATCAATAATCAATAAGAAGTTAAATTTTGATTTTTACTTTTGAGCAGTACAGGTAGACTAAAGAAAAAATCTTGCTCTCAATTTAAATTTAAATTAACACAATATTATTAAAATAACATTAATTAAAAATCATCCCGCCTTTCGTTAAAAGTGGGACGATTTTTTTTATTTTGCAAAACCCTATAATTACTCAATTTTTAAAATTTCATATTCCATCTCGCCCTTGGGGGTTTTAACTTTTACTTTATCTCCTGTTTTTTTATCTAAAAAAGATTGGCCCAAAGGAGATTCGTTGGAAATTTTTCCGTCCATTGGGTCAGCTTCGTTAAAACTTACGATTGTATAAAATTTTTCTTTGTTGTTGCATCTAACGGCAACTTTTGAACCCATCGCGACTTTTCCATTGCTTTTTCCGTTTTTAACAACAGTTAAATTTTTAAGCATCTGTATTATTTCCGCGATACGGCCATCATTAAAAGCTTGCGCGTCTTTAGCTTCGCTATATTCCGCGTTTTCACTTAAATCGCCCATATCTTTCGCTGTTTGAATGCGAACCGCGATTTCTCTTCTTTTAACGTTAGCAAGATAGTCAAGCTCATTTTTTAATTTTTCATAACCTTCTTGAGAAATAATTTGATTTGTCATAATTTCTTTTTTTTATAAATTTTTATATTTTTTATAATATAATATTTTTAAAAATCACGCAAGGGATTGTTTATTCGTCCAAAAAAACCGATAACAGCAATAAATATCCGATTCCAAGCGGATGGTTTAAATAGGGGCTGAAAAAATTTATAATCGCTATTGCCGCAAGTCCGATAGCCAGAGCTAGCTTAAATTTATTTTTAAAATCAAAATTAAATCTTTTGATTTTAATAATCGGCCAAATAATTTTATAAATAATAATAAATATCAAAACAACATAAGCCAAGAATCCCAAAAAACCGATTTTAAGCCAAATATCAAGCCAGCCCCATTCAAAAGCATAAGTGGTGTAAAATCCATCAGGATTTTTTTTCAAAACTCTTGGATCGCTTGATTTATAGGTAACTTCCGCGCCAAAACCCTGTCCTCTTATAGGTGCTTTTTTGATTTCTCCCCATAATTCAGGCAAAAGCGACCAGCGCGAAGAAACTCCGGCTTCTCCGCTTATTGTTTTTGCCCGCTCAGTTAATAATTTAGCGGCTTTAAAATTAGTTTGAAAATCAGGATATGGAAATTTTACTGTAACAATAATTAAAAATAAAGCCAAAATACCGCTTAATAAAAAAATCCCAAAGAAATATAGTGTTTTTTTTATTTTCAATAATCGCAAAACAATTATAAAAAACAAAAATAACGCGGCCGCCAGCCCCATCCAATTACTGCGGGAAAAAGAAATTAAATTTACTGATATAAAAAACGATAACAAGAAAAAATAAACAAAAAATTCTTTCTTTATTTTTTTATTATTTTCAAAAAATTCTTGAAAATATCTAAGCAAAAAAATAGCTGCCACAAACACTCCGACTAAAACAAAAATATGGGATTGAAAAAATATTCGCGTAAAACCTTCCTGTATTTGTGTTAATTCTCCGATTCTGGTATCACGGATCCAAGTATAAATATCAGGCATCAGGCTAAAAATACTATGCGAAAAAATAAACAATAAAACATAAGTTTTTATTGATAGCCAGATAATTGATGCCATAAATACCTGAAACAAATTATCAATAAATTTTCTAGAATTCTTAAATATTTCATAAATCGGCAATAATAAAACAAAAAAAGCCCATGCGTTAAAATCAAAAAATATATTCACGAGGCTTGTATTATTCAAATAAGCGTTAACAAGCCCCCATGCAATAAAAACAAATAACAGCGCGTATAAATAAAATATTTTCTTGCTTTTAAGCTCTTTGACCCTTAAAAGCCTTTCATTCTTTTTAATAGAAAACCAAATCTGCCTGCCAATCCAAACCGCTAAAAATATCAACCAAAAAGCCATTCTGATAGATATGTCTTTGCCCGCAAATTCAAAAACAAAAAGCCTGCCAAAAGACCCGATAAATAATTCCGTTAGCAATATTAATAATCCGTATTCAATTTTTATAATACAAAAAATTAAAAACAATGCGGCGAGTATTATAAAAGCGTACAATTCTATAGATGAATAAAAATGTCCCAGCAATGACATTGATTCAACCAAAAAAATCGCCGCCAAAGTTATATAAAATGTTTTTCCGAATATCCGCATTTAATTAATTATTTTAATTTTATCCCCTCATATCTTTGTCATCTTCGACACACAAGCGCGCGCAGGGAAGTTATATTAAATGATCGGAGATCCCGTAAAA
>JAYEHJ010000083.1:0-9171 GCA_034659435.1 Patescibacteria group bacterium
AATAATATACGGTAAAAAAATAATTGCTCCGATGATCAAGGCGATAAATGACGCAACCATCACGCCGGCTGCTGTAATGTCCTTTATCTCTTTAACATAATCATGTATTCTGGGCTTTAAAACATCCGTTACCCGTTCAACCGCGCTATTGGCTATTTCCATTAAAATTACAAGACCGATCACAAAAATCAAAAACATCCACTCCGTTCTGGTTATATTAAAATAAACGGCAAAAACAAGAACCGCGCAAGCCGCAATTGCTTGAATTTTAAGATTTTGCTCTTCCTTAAAAGTCTTGCGCAAACCCTTAAAAGCGTATTTAAAACTTTTTATTAAACGTTTAAAATTAATCATTATTTTTTTAATTGCTTGCGATTGCGCGTCATGTAAAAAATAAATTCTTCTCCCAAGTCCTCCATTTTATTTTTTTCTTTTTCATTTTCATCTTTGTATCCAAGCAAATGCAAAAGTCCATGAACCAAAATAAAAATCAATTCTTCTTTTACGCTTTTTGAATATTTTTTCGCCTGCCGCTTGATTTGCGCGTAATTTATTAATATTTCCCCCAAATCATCCCCGTCGCCGCGAAAAGACAAAACATCCGTAATATTATCTTTGCCGCGGTATCGCTTGTTTAATCGCCGCATAACAACATCGCCTATAAAAGCAATTGATATGTTTTTATTTCTAATTTTATAATAAACAAAAAAAATCTCTGTAATTTTTTTAACTAACTTTATATCTATTTTTACTCCGGTTTTATTATTTATTTCAATCATAAAAATCCTAATTAGCCAATTCAAATGATTTTACAATCATGCCAAAAATATTTTTAAATCTAAGCATATTGTCCAATCCGACATTATAGGAAATAATAAAAATTTTATCGCCCTGTCTTTGCGTTAAATAAGCGATTAAGCCGTCCTCGCTCTTTATTCCATCCCAGCCTGTCTTGTAAATCATTTGGCTGCCTCTTACGGATGATACGTTTAATTGTTCTTTATACCATTCTTCCAAGCTCTGTTTTTTTGTATTATTCTGAACAATAATTTGCATATACTGATTATTGCCTGCTCTGAATAAAACCGAATTGTCGCCGTCAACATCGGTTTTTAGCCAGATATTCGGATAATAAATAGAATACTTATGGCTTGCGTTTATATATTTTTCTATATTCGGATTAACCATTATTTTGCCCGACCCTGCCGGGTTATATAATTTTTCCAATTCATCCAAATCTTTATAGCCGTCGCCATCGCTATCATCTGAATTTATATTGCAATCAAATATTATTTCTTCCAAATCGCTTAAACCGTCTTGGTCGCTGTCTATAGCCGAAATATAATCTATTTTTCCATTCTCATTAATATCTATTTCTTCTTCGCCGCTTGTGGCAACAAAATTATCGCTGGTAGTGGCAAATATTATTTCTCTCGGCTTTTCCTCTTCCTTATCCGTAATCCCGCCTTCCATGTCTTCAACGTCGGCTGCCGTATCTTCCGTAACTTCAGGAGGTGAAAGCCTGTCCTCCGCGGCTTTAGCGGAAGAGGATTCTTTAGGCAGATTTTGCTTAACAGGATGTTCTTCTTCAATAAAAAAATCATCATTTTTTAACTCAGAATTATTTCCCGGTTTTAAAACAAAAAAATATAAAGCAGCCAAAATTCCAAACAATAAAAAAACTCCGATTATTAAAATTGCCGCACCAATGTTTTTTGTGTTTCCCTGCTTTGGCTTCAGTCCTAAAAATCTCTTCGGCATAGTATGGATAATCATCTTTTTTTCATCGTCTCCGCTTTGTATTTTTTGTTTTTGAATTGATTTATCAAAATTCTCCATAAATAAGTTTAAATCATTTTTTTATATCAAGCAAGCGCCCGCTTCCCAATGGATTATAACCGCCGTCAACTTCATCGCCGTCAATATAGCCGTCGCCGTCCGTATCGGGTTTTCTCGGATCAGTCTTATACACTTTTACTTCCTCGCGGTCAAACAATCCGTCATTGTCAGTATCAACATTGTCTATCGCGGTGCCCAAGCGCCATTCTTCTTCGTCAGTCAAACCGTCGCCGTCGCTGTCCAGTTCTTCCCGCGACAGATTTTCTTCTTCCGCGCCATCTGTTAAATTTTTAATTTCGTCCGCGTCTTGACCGCTATTTTCCTCTTCTTTGTTTGTTTCTTTATTTATTTCTTGAGTATTAATATTTTTATCAATTGCCGGCTCATCGCTGATTTTTCCAATAAAACGATTGTAAGCCCAAAAACCTCCTATACCCAAAAGTATTAAAATTGAAACAATAAAAACTAAAAAAAATATTTTTTGATGGCTATTTCCGTTTTTATCATAATGCTGATTATTATCCTTGGAATTCTCTTGCTTTTTTTCAAATACAGACGGCTTGGGATTAGGCTTGGGTTCAATTTCGGCAAACATATCTTCTGCCGTTTTCTTGCTGTCTTGCGGATTAGCTTTGTCTAAATCATTCCCAACAGCCGTAAAAGCGCTCTTGTTTTGAGTATTATTTTTATTTTCCATGTTTTTTTGATCAGCCGCGGGTTTAGCATCAGCTGAATTTTTATTGTTGCTGTTTAAATCATCAAACATATAGTAAATCTCTTAATAAAGTAATTTTATATCATAATTATACCAAAAATAATCAAATCCAGCAATTAAAACTGCGAACAATCTCAGCTCCCGGCTGTTCTTCTCCTAATTTCCGCTTCTATTATATTCCTATCTTGGCCGAATTTTAAGCGGCTTAATGTTTTTATTTTTCCCGCCATGCCATCGCGCTCCGCTCCGGGCAAAGGCCACAATGTTGACATTGAAAACGGACGGTCTGCCGCGTTGTCAATTAACAGTTTTACGTAAGCTGTATATTTTTCAATATTTATCAAATCAAACTGATTAAACACCGGGCTGAATTCTTTTGCTAAAAATTCCGCGTCCTCAGAGCCGATTTTAAACACCATCATTGTTCCGACATTACCGAACACCGCGTCCTTGATTGATGTATCCTGATTTTTAACCAATTGCCCCAAATATTGATTCGCGATAATCAAGCTTAAATTATATTTTCTGGCCTCTGAAAGAATTGAACAAATTGAATCAGTGGTAAAATTCTGAAATTCGTCAATATACAAATAAAAATCCTTGCGCGCGTCTTCGCTAATATCGGTGCGGGACAGCGCCGACATTAAAATTTTTCCAACCAAAATCATGCCTAAAAGATACGCGTTCATTTCCCCGACTTGGCCTTTTGACAAATCAACTAGCAATATTTTTTGCTTATCCATTATATCGCGGATATTAAAGGAGCTTTTTTGCTGGCCGATAATCGGCCGCATTGTGTCATTGGAAATAAACTGCGTAAGCTTTGAAGTAACATAAGGAACTACATTGGCTAGAGCCGCGTCGCCCCCTGCTTTTTCAGCCTCTTTTTTCCAAAAATCCACTACCGTAGGGTCAGAGCATTTTTCCAGTTTCATTTTTCTAAAATCCGCGTCAGCCAATACTTTTGGAATTTCCATTAAAGTTGAGCCGGATGCCGGATCGCTCATAATCAAAAGCATTGCGTTACGTATATACTGCTCAAAAATCGGCCCGCCGGTTGCTTTTAAATCATACAGTTTATCAAAAATTTTAATCATTTCGTTAATCACAAAAGTTTTCTGTTCAGGATATCTGGGGTCATATTCCAATAAGTTAAGCGCCAAAGGCCTTTCAATGTCAGCCGGAGCGAATAAAATCACATCCTCGGCTCTTTCCGGCGGAATCCTGCCTAAAACATCAGTTATTAAATCGCCGTGCGGGTCAAGCAAACATACTCCCTCGCCGTTTAAAATATCCTGAATCGCCATGCCGGCAATCAGCTTTGACTTTCCAACTCCGGATTTGCCCATAATATAAGCATGCCGCCTGCGATCCGCTCTTTTAATTCTGATATCCGCGGCTTCTCCGCGATAAATATTTTTACCTAAAAGCAAGCCTTCCTTGGGAATGTTCATCGGAGCGGAAGCATGGCGCGCGTTTAGCCATAAAATATTCGGAGTTTCGGAATTTTTTAACGGGAAGTGATAAAGGCCTGCCAATTCCTCTGTGTTAAGCAAAAAACCGATACGTTCATCAAAACGGCGGTAAATATAATCGTTAATTAATTTTTTCTGTTTTTTAATTTTTATTTTACTTCCAAAACTGTTGCCGTATTCATAATAATTATACTGGCTATAGGCGCTGGAAAGATTATCAAGATACAAGCGCGCCTGCCCCGCGTTCCGCGCGCTGACAATTACCCGTAAATTCACATCCAAGCCGGCCTTGGAATTTTTTTCTTCAATTCCTTTCAACATTTCTTCCTCCATGGCGGTTAAGCGCGGCGGTTGTTGGCTTAATTTTTTCTGCTTTTCTTCGGGGCTTTCCGTTTTAGCAGCCTTAACGACCTCGCTGAAAAAAATAGAAAGGGGGTGTTTATTAAAACCGCGCAAGGCTTCTTTCATTGTTTCGCCTTTATGGATGCTTGCGGCAATTTTGCCAGCGCCGGAATGCCAAACAGGCTTGGAGCTTCTCATTAAATACTGAATAGACAAGCCTTCATCAGAATCCAATTTTGACATAACATTAATAATTGAATTCATTGGATCGGCTTCCATTTTATTATATGTCTTTAATGGAAAAATTAAATTTCTGCTTGTTCTTAAAAATCCGGCAAGCGCGTATGATTTTGCCGTAAAAATATTATAATCATCAACTTCCTCAATTACGGCTTCAGGATAATGGGCATGAATCTGCTGTTCAAGGTAGCGGCCCAGCTTTCGCGGAGCAACCGCGTAAAAAGCAATTTTCTTCTTGCTTGCCGCAATTTCAAAAGAAAAATGATCATTTCTGCCCTTAAACCAAGTACAAAATCCTCTTTGCGCCCGCAAACCGCCGATACTGGCAAAAATAGTTTCGCCTTTTGCTATTTCTTCTCTTAACTGCTGAACAGAGTCCTCCCGCTCTTGGCTTCCCGGCTTGTCTTTTGGAAGCCGGATTAAATATATAATATGATCCAAATGCTCATTTTTTGAAACCGCTCTTCTGATAATACTTTTTAAAATAAAAGAAACAAGCAGCGCAAGCAAAAACGCAAACACAAAAATTATTAATAAATTAAAAAATATATCGCTGTTTGGCATGTTGTTGTAATTATTTTAATAACTTAATTTATATCCAATAAAGCCGCCCAATATTTATCTGTATTTAAAACATCGGAAAAAAGCCATGAATTTTGCCTGCCATCCTTTTGCCCGTATTGCCATTTAATCGCAAAATTACTTGGCAAAACAAGTTCGCTTTTAAACTCGCTGCCGATTGATCCGGGCTGTTTTTGGACTAAAAGCGCGTGCGGACACAAATCTTTTTCTTCAGGATTTAAAAAATTATTAATCTTATCTTGAATATTATTTTCTTTGCGCGCGATTTGCATTTTAAAAGGCAGAACATATTTTAAGCGAATAACAACAGTTTCGCCCGGATTAACCATGCACCAATTCGCAAAAACCGTTTTGCGCTTTTCCTGATAAATTTTTGTGCCGGATTGCTTGTCAATAACTCCCCTGCCTTCTGTCGCCGATATATAATCATCTTTTTCCCAATACGGTTCCGGGTCGGTAAAATATTCCCTGTCAGGCGCGCTAAATCCGCTTGCGGAAAGCAGCTTGCTTCCTAGGGGCGCGTAAACTCTCAGCCAATTAACATTTCTTACTCCCAGCATCGGATCTCCGGCATAGCCGGTATGCTTGCGCGTAATGGTTATTGTATTTGTTATCGCGCCATCCGTGGCAACGCTGCTTTTATGCCGGATTTCCTCTTTAATAACCTTATCTGTTTTAGCGCCGGCAATATTTGTATTTACCACCATTAAATAATCCCAATTGCTTTTTTTCATTTCTCCTGACCAGCCATACTCGGCAACTTTTGCCTGCAAGGCATCATCCGTGAAATAAAACATAAAATGCTTCTCGTTTAAGCTTTTTAACAATACATCAGTTAATCCGAAAAACATTTCTTTATCTAAATCGATTTTTAATTTAAAAACAATCTCGCCCATTAAATCCCCGATTATTTTTTTCGGTTCATGCTGTTTTTTAATTATTTCTTTCGCGCTGCTTTCTGTATCATTTTTTTGTTCAAGCAAAGCGAATCTTTCTTCTCCGATTATATCTTTATATAATTTCGCGTACTTATCATAATCAGGATGATCCTTTGCTTTTTGCTCGGATATAACCTGTAAAATCTGCCAAACGTTTTCAGAATTGAATATAACGCCGTATTCTTCCGTCATGTCAATTTCTCCGATAATTTCCAGCAATTTTTCCAAAACAGTCGGAGTAAGGCTAATTACTCCGTCAACAGTCGGACCTCCGCTTTTTTCATAAAACCACATTAATTTCGCGGCGCTTGTCGGCCAATCCGGCCACCAATTCGCGTCCCAAAAATGCCACTGCGGATCAACCAAATGCAAAGGTTTTGGCGCGGCAATTTTTTCATACAAGCCGCCGTCAGTATCATAACTGCCGCCGGCAGGCGCTTCCATGTTTTTTATTTCGCCATTGCTAAAATCTACAAGAGCAAAACTGCCGATAAAGCCGCCGCTTGCCCTGAGCTCGGCATTATTTTGAAAAACAAAAAGATATCTTTGATCCTGCTCAAAACCTAAAAATATTCGCGCCAAATCAACTATGCTTAAAAATTCATTTAAATTTTCATCAAGCAAAATAGCCTTATTTTTAATATCATAAAAAATCCCTTGATATTCTTTTGGAAGCACTCCTGCGTTAATTTTTTTAATAACGGCGGCAAACCGCGATGTTTTTAAATTTAAATTTTGGCCACAAGCATGAAAGCCATCAAAAACTTTTTTCGCGCTTGTTTCCGATTCATTAAATACATTTAAAACACGGCTTAATTCAGCGCCAATCTCCGCGCTCAAACTGCCTGCTTCCAAAAATAAATCCGCGTCTCCCGCCAATTTTAATTTCTGGCTTGGGATAAGCGCGCTTATAACATTTAAAAAAACATTTATTTCATTAAGCTCATTTTTAGCCTCTAAAAAATTACGGCTTGCTTCTGAAAAACCGCTATCCGCTTTTGCAAAATCCAAATCAACGGCATAGCCTGAAGCTGATTTGATATCCTCAACCGCGTTAGCTGAAATTCCAAAAACTCTATTTTTTAGATTATTTATTCCGCTATAAAAAATTAAAGCCTTAAAAGGCAATGTTAAAACAATTAAAATCAATAAAAAGGCTAAAAAAGGCTTAAAGCTTAAAGGCTTGAATATTTTTGGAATAAAACAACAGGATTTACTGGATTTTCTGCCATGTTTAAAAACTTCTTGAATATCAATATCAACAATTTTTGTTTTTTGTTTTTTGTTTTTTTTAAAATCTTTAGCAACAACGAATATTTTTTTAAACAAGAAAAAAACAAAACGCAATATAAATAAAACAGAAAAACCGACCGCATGACAAACTTTAAAACTTATTTTAATTAGAATAAAAAACGCCTTAAAAAAAGAAAAAAACGCCATGCGCTTAAAATGTTTCCTTTGTCTAAAATAAAAATTTTTAAAATAATTTAAAATTAAATTCTTATGTTTTTTTTGCCTAAACTTTTTAAATTTATTTGCCTGCTCAAAAAAATTATCAACTGGCTTCTTGCTCTTTTTTAATTCCGATTCTTTTGCTTTCTGCTCCTCTTGCTTTGCTTTTAAATCAAGCATAAAACGAGACGGCCGCGCATCTCGATTAAAATCGCTAATATTATTTTTTTTTAAATTTTGCATGGGGAAATTCAATATTTGAATACTCAAAAATTTCTACACTTTTTGCAGATTAGTTATCTATATTATACCCCAAAATGCCATTTTAATGCAAATTTAAAAAACCCCTGTTTTGATTTAATCAAAACAGGGGTTTTTATACAAATATTAATCAATCGCCTAATTTTCTATCATTCCCAACACTCGTTAAAGCTATATGTGTTCGGAGATTTGAAAAGCGGCGCGTAAGGTGAGTTAATAACTTTCGCAAAATATCTCAAAATACGCCTGCGGATGCCTGCAAGCCGGACAAATTTCAGGCGCTTCTTTTCCTTTACGTATATAGCCGCAATTAGCGCATTTCCATTCTTTAATTTCCTCGCGCTTAAACACTTTGCTCTCTTTAATATTTTCTAATAATTTTTTATATCTTGTTTCATGATTCTTTTCAGCTTCCGCAACCATTAAAAAAGATTCGGCAATATCATCATGCCCTTCTTCGCGTGCTTCTTTTGCCATGCGGATATACATATTAGAATGTTCATAGTACTCGCCTTCCGCGGCTGCTTTTAAATTATCAGCTGTATCACCAATCAAACCCAAGGCTTTTGCCCATAATTTGGCATGCTCTTTTTCGTTTAAAGCGGTTTCCATAAAAATATTTTGCATCTGCGCGTAGCCGTCCTTTTTGGCTTGGCTCGCGAACCAGTCATATTTATTTCTAGCCATTGATTCGCCTGCCAAAGCTTCTTCTAAATTTTTTTTAGTTTTAGAACCTAATTGTCCGGGCATACATTTGTTAATTTAATTATAATTTTTTTAAACGTTATATTTCTTTATTAAATCAACCAATTCTTCTTTTGATTTTAAGCCGACAAGCGTTTCTTTGGCTTCGCCGCCTTTAAATATAATTAAAGTCGGAATGCTCATTACGCCTAAATCGCTTGCTGTTTGCTGATTGTTTTCTGTGTTTAATTTGCCAATCACGGCTTTATCGCCAATTTCTTCCGCCAATTCATCAACAATCGGGCCTTGCATTTTGCATGGACCGCACCAAGGAGCATAAAAATCAACCAAAACCGGTTTTTGTTTTGAAGCCTCAACAGCTTCTGCGTTAAAATTTGCGTCTGTAAATTCTTTTGTCATATTTTTTGGGTTATTTACTCACCTTACGCAATATCCATCTGCCATTCCATTACTCTCTTAATTTGTCATTCCCGACACACATTGCCCCCGGCAGGGAAATAATATTAAATGATCGGGAATCTCTTTAAAAGCATCTAAATTATTTTTAAAATAATGTTGTTATATAGCATTATTTATATTCTTTTTACACGTTTAATGTTTTTTGAATATTTATTGCTTTTTA
>JAYEHJ010000084.1:0-8987 GCA_034659435.1 Patescibacteria group bacterium
TTATCTTTTTCTTTTTTATTTGAATCAGGAAAAAATTTATCAGTGTCAACGGCAAAAGGCAATAAATGAAATTTTTGTTTGTTATTTTTATAAAAATTTTTTAATTTGCTTCTTAATATATAATCTTCGCTGGCAAAAGTAATTTTATCAGTTGCTTTAAATAATAATTTAAATATTAATTTAGAAAAAATACTTAAAATTTTTGAAAAAAAAGACAAGCTGTTGGTATCCATGTGATAATGAATAATCAGCTTAAATCTTTTTTTAAAAAATATTTTTGCAAAATATACTATTTCAGAAGCGCCAAAAAATGGATAATGCAAATGGACTATATCAAAATTTTTTAATTTAAAAAATAATTGCGGCAAAAAAGCGCCGTTTCCATATCTTAAAAACGGCTTTAAATATTTTATTTTTATACCGTCTTTTTCTTCGAATTTTAAATTATTTTGCGCCGGAGTAAAAATCGTTATTTCATTATCAGATTCCATTAAAGACGCGAAATCTTTCGCGGCATTTCCAATTCCTCCTTTGTATGGCGGATATACACAAACCACATGCGCGATTTTCATTTTTTTCTAATTAAATATTTATGCCAAAAATATTGCAATAAAAATATTGACAAAGCCTGAGCCTGATCAATTATATCTATTTTTTTAAAATAAAGCGCCGCTCCCAAAATAATAGCCGGCAAAAAAAACATAAAAATCCGATCTTTTATTCTATCATAATTAGTGGCATACATAAGCTGAAGAGATTCATCTCTTATTCTGAAAATATACAGATGGCGCGAAAAAGCAAAAACTAAAAGTAAAAAGACCTGAAGACCGTCAATATTATCAATATATCCGCTAAAGAAAGGAATACCCAATATAACTGCTGTTTGCAAAAAAATAATAGCTAAATTTTTTATTTTATCAGTCCTGATAAAATAAACTAGAATATCATCAAGTGAAATTCTGCCTATATTTTTTTTTATTTTATTTTTTTCAGCCTTAGCTTCATAAATAAAAAATAATCCAAAAACAGAAGAAACCGCGAAAAGCCCGGCAACATCCTGCGCCAGCCACATTCTGTTGCCTACGGCAAAATAGAAAAAACAAAAAACCGATATTGCTATCACTAAAAGATTGGCTATGAAATCCATAACCATTTCATACGCTGTTGTCTTTTTTTTAAACATGGTGTTTATTTTTTAATAGCGATTTCTCTGACAATTTTGGTTATTTCTCTGTCTATATTTTCAAGTTTTACGCGCAAGCGAAAAATTAAATAAAAAAGCGCTGCCACGCTTAAATACAGCAGTACGTCTATTCCGGCCGCCGAAAAACCAAGGCTCGCGACTAAAATATCAATTTTTTTTATAAAAATAATTACCAGCGCGGATAAAAACCAAAAAACAAGCCAAAAGAAAAATTCCATTCTGCCAACTTGCTTATTTTTTCTTTGCAAAAAAAGCTTGGTTAAAAAAAATATTATCATTAATAACGCTATTATTTGTTGAAACATATTTTTATTGCATAATTTTTGCTAAAAGCAAATCTTTAATTATTTGAATTCCTCCTTTTTTTCTTCCCTTGCCATAAAACAAACTTTGCCCATACTCGTTATAAATAACAGTCATCGGCACCTCCTTGATTTGAAGCCCGTTAATATTAGCCTTATATAAAATTTCACTGCAATGCGCTGAACCGTCTTGTTTAATCACTATATTTTCCATTGCTTTGCGGTTAAACGCGCGAAATCCGCTTTGCGGATCTGTTAATTTTACACCCAGCAAAACATAATTTACCAAACGCGCGATTGGAAATAGAATATATTTTTTTGTCCATGGCATTTTCGGCACACCTCTAATAAAGCGCGACCCCAAAGAAATATCACACTCATTATCTAGTAAAGGTTTTAGCAGTCCTCTGATTTCATTCGCGAGAAATTGGCCATCCGCGTCAAAATGAACGGCTATTTCAGCTCCATTATCATAAGCGAATTGATTGCCTGTTTGAAGCGCCGCCCCCTGTCCGCGATTGATAACATGCCTTAAAACTATTACGTCGGATTCTTTCGCTTCTTCATAAGTTTTATCAGACGAACCATCATCAACAACAACTATATTTTTAATTATTTTTTTAACATCTCTGATTGTTTTTTTAATTCTGCCTTGCTCATTATAAGACGGTATAACGCAAAATATTTTTTTATCATCTAAGTTCATATTGCCTCTTTAACGCTTTTCAGCCCTTTGCTTGCTCTAAGTTCATAAATTGTTTTTTCCAATCCTTTATCAAGAAAAATCACGGGCATCCAGCCTAATTCATTTCTGGCTCTTGAAATATCCGGCATGCATAAAGGCTTCATAAAAACAAGAGGCTCTTTATATTCTATTTTTAAATTTTTATTAATAGATTTGATTATTTTATCAGCTAAATCAGTTAAATTTATTGCCACATCCGAACCGATATTAATCGGTGTTTCAATATTAGATTCCATTAATTTCATTATCGCGTCAATACAATCGCTAATATAGCAAAAAGATGAGCTAAAATTTTTATCACCGTATATAATCAAATCCTTTTTGTCCAGCGCGTTGCTTATAAAATCCGGTATCATTTGTCCGTCGTTGATTTTCATTCGCGGACCGTAAACCCTGAAAAGCCTGATTATTTTTGAGTTAAGATTATAAAAATTTTTATAATTCATAATCATGCTTTCCGCGAATCTTTTGCCTTCATCGTATGCGCTTCTATCCGACAAAATATCAACCGTTCCTGAGTCGCTTTCTCTGTATTTTTTGCCGTGAGGATTTAATCCGTAAATCACCGATGACGAAATATGCAGAAATTTAGCTTTAAAATCCATGGCTAAATCCAGCGTATTTTTTATTCCATAAGAATTTGCAAGCAAAATCTTAATGCGATTATTTTTAAAATCTTTAGGAGACATCGGACAAGCTAAATTATAAATTTCCTGGATGCCTTGAAATTCAATTTTAAATTTTTGCAATTCCGGAATTTTTTTTAAATCAATAGGCTCTGTGATATCATGGCGAATAAATTCAAAATTCGGCTCGGCTAAAAGATGATCAATATTTTTTTCATCGCCGGTTGAAAAATTATCCAGACAAATCACTTTGGAAGTTTTTATTAATTCATCGCATAAATGAGAACCGATAAATCCTGCTCCGCCGACTATTAAAACATTTTTTTGTTCAAATATTACTTTTCTTGGCATATTATTTTAAAATTTAAATCCTCCAACATTAACTCCGTTGGAAAAAAATTTGTCAAACGCGTAAAATGAGTATTTTAATTTATTATTACTGTTAAATACCCTGACATGCGGAGCTCCGCCGGGTCCTGCGCCGGTGATAATATCGTCTATGCTGTCGTTATCAATATCAATTACCGCCAGAGACACGCCACCATGAAAATTTTTGTTATAAGCGAAAAAATGATTAATCAATTTTCCATTATAATTAAAAATTTTTACATGCGATCCGCCACTGCTTTTTGGCGCTGTAACAATTTTAACTCCGGCGCCGCGGCTGCCGCCATTAAATCTTCCTGCTGCCACGTTAATTCCTCCGCGGAAATTTTTATCATAAGCGAAAAATTGTCCTTTAACCGCTCCGTTTAAAGCGAAAATCCTGACATGCGGACCGCCTCCGTTTCCGGCGCCTGTTATAATCTCGGCGATACCGTCGCCGTCAACATCGCCTGCCGCCACATTGACTCCTCCGTGGAAGTTTTTACTATACGCGAAAAATTCACCTTCTTTATTGCCTTTTTTATCGGCGATTACATAAGTTGACGCGGCGTTTTTTTGAGGCGCAAAAATAATTTTCGCGCTTTTCGCGTAAAGGCTGTTTTTTACGTAAACAACGGAAGAATTAACGTTTAATCTTCCCATTCCCATCTGTCCTAAAAAATCTTGATTTAAACGATTAATATTATCGCTATTATTAACAATAGCCGCGATAATTTCATTACGATTAAAACCTGGAGCTGTTGCCGACACCAATGAAACAGCCGCGCTAACCATTGGGGCCGCCATGGATGTTCCTGACCAATAACCGTCGTAATATTTATTATAACCATATTCAACATTGCTTTTTTCAGGATTATAAACGGATGTGCTGAATATGCTTACTCCCGGCGCTGACACATCAACACATTTAAATCCATAACTGGAAAAATTGGCTTTTTGGTCAAGCGCGTCAGTCGCGGCTACGCCGATTACCATATTTTCGCCCAAATTTCCATCATGGCAGACAGGATACATCGGTGTTTCATCCAAAAAATATCCATCACCGTCATTCTGTTCATTGCCTGCCGCCGCCACTATTACCACCCCCGCGTTGTAAGCCCTTCTAATCGCTCTTTCAAGCGCTTGGCTGCTACCAAATCCGACAAAACTAAAATTTATTATATCAGCTCCGTTAGCGACGGCGTAATCAACCGCTTTAACAACATTATTAGTATCCCCTTCGCCCTTTCCGTCTAAAACCCTTAAAGGCATAATTCGCGCGCGCCATGTTACTCCGCTTACTCCGCTTGCGTTGTTTCCCGAAGCGGCCGCCACTCCGGCCACAATTGTGCCATGCAATATGCCGGCTGAAGTATATCCTTCTTCAAATTTAGGATTTGGGTCGGGCGTATTAGCTACAAAATCCCATCCGTTTATATCATCAATAAATCCGTTATTATCATCATCAATATTATTATCCGGTATTTCTTTATCATTTATCCAAATATTTTCTTTAAGATCAGGATGATTAATCTGTACTCCTGAATCTATAATCGCGATTATTTTATCATTGCTTTCCCGCGTAGTATTCCAAGCATCCACAGCCTTGATTTTTTGCAAATACCATTGATTGCCGTAATAAGTATCAGAAGGAATAATCGCGGCCTTATAAGAATAATTAGGCTCAACAAAATCTATATTATTGTTATTTTCTAAATTTAATATAAATTGCTCAATATTAACCTCATCCGGAATATTAACAGTTTCTATTTTATCATTATTCTTATATTTAACCAATGCTTGCCGATTTTTTACAAAATTTTTTTCAGACGCGAGAATATTTGAATTTTTTATATTAAAAAAAAACATTAAACTCGCCAATATGCCCAAAAATAAAACAAAAAAAGATGTTAATTTATTCTTCATAACATCTTTATTATAACATAGAATTGCTTTAAATTACAAATTTTTGCGCTCGTTAATGTCACACTTGACATTCGGCGGCAGTCCTATAATATCTTAAATGCAAAAAAATAATAAAAAGCTATTCATAGTTTTTTGCATCGCCATCGACCAACCATGAATGACTGGGCTAATTTGATAAATTTTTAAGCCCGATAAATCGGGCTATACGCAAAAACGTTAATTAATTTATCCCGTTTCAACGGGATTAAAAAATATAGCCTAGGCATTCATGCCTAGGCGGTGGTTGTAAGGATTATTTTAAAAAATTATTTAAACAAATAAAAAAATCTAAATTTTTTTTATTTTGTTAAAAAATCTATTAATTTTATATGTTTAATCCCTTGATAAGAATTTACTATTGAATCCATGGAAACAACTAATTTTTCCAATAAAAAAATATTGCGAATTTCAAATTTTTCAAAACCAACTTTTTGTTTTTCTCCGAGAACTTTTATATTTTCTTGCCCCTGACTTCGCTAATCTTTGTTTTGCTGATGGAGACATTTTTTTAATTGTTTTTTCGGCTTTAAAACGATTATTAGAAAAAATGCTTCCCAAAAGTTCAACTCGTTTTCCTCTTCCGGTATATGTTTTAGAATTTGATTTTTTAACTTCATTTATATGTTCCCCAAACCTTTTAAATACACTCCTCTTGGTTTGTCCTGTATATAATTTACTCTCACCATTTTTTCTTGTACTTTTAAGAATGTAAACTTTACCTTTTTTTGTATTTTTCATATTGTTGATTTTTTATCTACAATTCATCTTTAAAACCCAAAATATTGTATTTCCTCATACAAGTCTATTTTAAAATTATCTCTTGCTCGTGTTTTAATCAAACTTATTAATTGCGCCACATCGTCAGCGGTAGCCCTTCCCGTGTTCACTATATGATTGGCATGTTCCAAGCTTATTTTCGCGCCGCCGATGGTTTTACCTTTTAAGCCCAATAAATCAATTATCAAACCGGCGCCGACCAATCCTTGCCGACCAATTTTATTTTTTATTTCCCTGTTAAAAAATAAAGAATTTTTCTTTTTGATTTTCTCAGGGTCTAAATTTTTAAAAACAGAACCTGCACTTGGCAAATTAGGATATTTGCTAAGCCTAAATTTTAAATTTTTTTCAACTATTTCTTCAATTTGCTTTTTGTCTTTGCGCAACATCTTTAAAACAGCTTCCCAAATAATAAAATTATTACTCGCGCTAAAAATACTTTTTCTATATCCGAAAGAACACTTATTACGGCTTAAAATCTCAAATCTATTATTTTTAACATCAAAAGCTTCAATTGTTTCAACAATATCCGACATAGAGCAGCTAAATGCTTCGCCGTTACCCCTGATTGAACCGCCAATCGTCGCTCGTGGAATGCCATTTGACCATTCCAAACCGGATAAACCGCAACTTATCGCGCGGCTCAAAACCTTAGCCAAAGACACTCCCGCGCCAACAGCCATACGCTCGCCATTAACCGACAATTTTTCATTTTTAATTAAAACGACCAAGCCTTTTACGCCTTGATCGCTAATTAATACATTACTTCCTCCGCCTAAAATATTGGTTTGAATATTTTTTTCTTTCGCCCAGTCAAATGCTTCTTTTAATTCCTCTTTTTTATTTATTTCAATAAAATATTCAGCAGGTCCGCCGATTTTAAATGTCGTTAAACCGGCAAGTGGATAATTTTTTTTAATTTTTTTTATCATGATAAACTAGAAACTCGGTTTCCAAATTTTTTTGTTAGCTTGGGTTTTAAAACCCAAGCTAACAAAAAAATTTGGAAACCGAGTTTCTTAAAACGGCTAATTAAACCAACGAACTGGTATCGCCCAAAGGCAAGCCAAGTTCCTTTGCTTTTAAAACGCGCCTCATAATTTTACCGCTTCTGGTTTTTGGAAGTTTTTCAATAAATTCAATATCTTTAATAACAGCTATCGGGCCGATTTCTTTGCGCGCATGCTTTTTTAACTCCATTTTTAATTCGTCAGAAGGCTTTGTTTTCGCGGTTAAGATGATAAAAGCCTTGATAACTTCCCCTTTTATAGAATCCGGCACGCCGATTACTCCGGCTTCCACTACCGCCTTGTGCGACACAAACGAGCTTTCAACTTCAGCCGTGCCGATTCTGTGGCCGGCAACCTTTAAAACATCATCGGTTCTTCCTTGTATCCAAAAATATCCGTCCTTGTCTTTAAAGGCAACATCTCCCGCGAAATAAGAGCCTTTGACTTCCGACCAATATGTTTTAATATAGCGCTCCTGATTATTAAAAATCGTGCGAATCATGCTTGGCCATTGATTTTTAATAATCAAATATCCACCCTTGCCGACAGGAACAGACTTTCCTTTTTTATCCACAACATCGGCAATAATTCCGGGAAAAGGCTTGCAAGTAGAACCGGCTTTCAACGGCGCGGAAGGCAGCGGAGTCAACATATTCGCTCCGGTTTCCGTCTGCCACCAAGTATCCATAATCGGACATTTGCTTTTGCCGACATATTTATAATACCATTTCCAAGCCTCGGGATTAATCGGCTCGCCAACAGAACCCAAAAGCCGAAGTGTGGGCATCTTATGGGCTTGCGGCCATTTGGCGCCATACCTCATCATCGCGCGAATCAAAGTTGGCGCTGTATACAACACATTAACCTTGTATTTCTCCACAACTTTCCAAATCCTATCAGGTTTTGGCATATCCGGCATCCCCTCATACATTACGGTTGTAATTCCCGCAAGCAATGGACCATAAATAATATATGAATGTCCTGTAATCCAGCCCGGATCAGCCGTGCACCAAAAAATTTCATCGCCTTTTATATCCCAAACATACTCCATAGTACGCGAAACATTCACAGCATAGCCGCCATGAACATGAATTACGCCTTTCGGCTTTGAGGTGGTTCCGGAAGTATACAAAACAAAAGCCGGATCTTCTGAATCCATCTCAGCGCAATGCGCGGCATCTGAAAAACCTTTAATAAAATCATTATACCAAACGTCTTGTTTTTTATTAAAATTAACTTTAGCGTTGTTATTTTTCACTACTATTACTTTTTTAATTGATTTTGCTTTTTTAACTGCCTCGTCGGCAATTGTTTTTAAATCAATAATCTTACCCCTGCGAAAACTGCCATCAGCGGTAAACAGCACTTTTGCCTGAGCATCATCAATTCTGTCTGCCAAGGCCTTGGCTGAAAAACCGGCGTACACGACTGAATGCATAGCGCCGATTTTCGCGCAAGCCAGCATCGCAAAAACTATTTCAGGAATATTCGGCATATAAACCGCCACTCTATCCCCTCTTTCCACGCCTAAATTCTTAAGAGCGTTAACAAGCTTATTTACTTCTTTGTATAATTCCAAATAAGTGAATTTTCTTACACGTCCTGTTTCGTCCTCCCAAATAATCGCTTTTTTGTTATGCATTTTTGGATTATTTTCAATATGCCGATCAAGCGCGTTATACGCTAAATTACATTTTCCATTAACAAACCACTTAAAAAACGGCTTATTTTTATCATCAAGAACCTGATCCCATTTTTGAAACCAGCTTAAATTTTCAGCTGCTTCTTCCCAAAATTTCAAAGGATTTTTCGCGGCTTTTTTTAATATTTTTTCATAATCTGGAAAATTAGTATTTTTTTGAAATTCCTTGCTTGGCTTATAAACTTTTTGTGAAGATAACAAAACATCTGTCAACTCCCGCTTGTCTTTTTTATTTGGCATATTAAACATAAAATAATCCAATTCTCCTAATTTGAATTAAATTATTTTTT
>JAYEHJ010000085.1:0-8793 GCA_034659435.1 Patescibacteria group bacterium
AATGAAAGGCGCGATTAAAAATTTAGGCAATATGCAATATGTTTCGCTTTGACGTAACTATTGTTATCCTGCCGTATTTAAAACGCTCCTAATTTCTGTCATCTCCGACACTCCCAGCCTCGCAGAGAAGTTATATTAAATGATCGGAGATCTCGTAAAAATCAACGAACATAAAAAATAGCAAAACGTTTAAAAAGAATATTATATTAACAACCATTATTTTAAAAAATAATTTAGATGCTTTTAAAGAGATTCCCGATCATTTAATATAATACCCTGCGGGGCAAAGGTGTGTCGGGAATGACAGAAAAAATGGATAACTTGCAAAAAATTGTAAAATCAGTTATAACAATTAAAGGGTTAAAAAATCCTAAATCATAAATCCTAAATCATAAATCAAACATCTTATGAACCTAGTAATCGTAGAGTCTCCAACCAAAGCAAAAACCATTGCCAAATTTTTGGGCAAAAAATATAAAATTAAATCATCTTTCGGGCATATCCGCGATTTGCCAAAATCAATAATCGGAGTTGACATGGAAAATGATTTTAAGCCTAAATATGTTATTCCTGACAAAGCGCGAAAAAATCTAAATAAATTAAAAGAATTGGCAAAAAAAGCCGATCAAATTATACTTGCCACTGATGAAGACCGCGAAGGAGAAGCTATCGCATGGCATTTGCAGGAAGCATTAAAAATTCCAAAGGACAAAAGCGGACGCATTGTTTTTCATGAAATTACAAAATCGGCGATTTTTAAAGCTTTGGAAAATCCTCGTAAAATTGATATGAAGCTGGTTGACGCCCAGCAAGCCAGACGCGTTCTTGATCGCTTGGTTGGCTATGAACTATCCCCTTTTCTTTGGAAAAAAGTTGCCAGAGGCTTGTCAGCCGGACGCGTGCAGAGCGTAGCGCTTCGCTTAATAGTTGAAAGAGAAAAGGAAATAAAAGCTTTTAAGCCTGATGAATATTGGACTATTGATGCTAATCTGGTTAAACAAACCGATGAAACAAAAAAAAGTATTAAAGCCAAACTAAATAAAATTGCAGACAAAACCGTTCAAAAACTTGGCATAGCAGACAAAAAACAAGCTGATAAAATCACCAAAGACCTGAAAAACGCCAAATACATTGTGGCTGATGCGCAAAAAAAACAAACCAAAAAAAATCCGCCAAAACCTTTTACAACCTCCACTCTGCAGCAAACCGCCAATCGTTGGCTCGGTTTTTCAGCCAAACAAACAATGATGATCGCGCAGCAGCTTTATGAAGGCCTTGATTTGGGCGGAGATTCAGGCGGATTGATTACATATATGCGTACTGATTCTTTGAATTTATCAAATAAATTTCTTACAGACGCAAAAGATTATTTGAATAATACGTTAGGCAGCGAATACGCGCTCGCGTCGCCGCGCAAATTTAAAACAAAATCAAAAGGCGCGCAAGAAGCGCATGAAGCGATTCGCCCGACAGAAGCCAATCGCGATCCTGAATCTTTAAAAAATAAATTAAACAACAACCAATACAGGCTATACAAACTTATTTGGCAGAGATCAATGGCAAGCCAAATGCCGGAAGCTCTGCTGGACGCCACCACTATTGATATTGACGCTGAAAAAACAGACTATCAATTCCGCTCAACAGGACAAATGCTGCGCTTTGACGGCTATCTAAAAATATATCCGGAAAAAAGCAAAGAATTGGAACTGCCGGCAGTTGATAACAACGAAGAGCTTAAATTAAAACAATTAGACACGGAACAGCATTTTACAAAACCGCCGGCTCGCTATTCTGACGCGGGGCTGGTAAAAGAACTGGAAAAACACGGCATCGGACGTCCGTCAACTTACGCTCCAACCATTGCTACCGTAATCGCCAGAAATTATGTTAACCGCGATGATAATAAAAAACTGTTTCCAACCGATATATCATTCGTTGTTATAGATCTTTTATCCAATCATTTTCAAAAAATCGTGGATTTTCAATTTACAGCCCAAATGGAAACCGACCTTGATAAAATCGCTGACGGAAAAATCAAATGGCAGCCGATTATAAAAAATTTTTACAAACCCTTCCATGAAAATTTGGAAAAAAAATATAATTCACTAAAAAAAGAAGATATTATGCCTGAAGAAAAATCAAACGAAAAATGCGACAAATGCGGCGCGCCAATGATCATTAAAACCGGCCGCTATGGAAAATTCCTGGCCTGCTCGGCTTTTCCTGACTGCAAAAATATTAAAGGAATGGATGCGAGTGGTGCCGGCAAAGAAAAAAGCGAAGATATTAAAAAACTGGAAAAAAAATATAATAATGAAAAATGCGGCAAATGCGGATCTGACATGGCAATCAAAAACGGCCGTTTTGGACCGTTTCTTGCTTGCACGTCTTATCCTAAATGCAAAAACATAAAAAGCATTAAAGAAAACTCCGGTTCAACCGGAGTTAAATGCCCGACATGCGGCAAAGGTGAAATCGTGCAAAAACGCAGCAAACGCGGAACATTCTACGCCTGCGACCAATATCCTGACTGCAAAACCGCCCTATGGGGCAAGCCTACTGGTGAAAAATGCCCGGATTGCGACGCGCTATTGATTGAAACTAAAGATGGTGTTAAGTGTTCGGCTAAAGGGTGTGGGTATAGTAAATAAAACTTCAAAATAAAAAAACGTAGAGACGCATTGCAATGCGTCTCTACGTTTTTTTAGTGTCTGCGATAAAAACTAATTATTTTTTATTGTCTTTAGAGTCTTTTCTTTTCTCCGTTCTCTCTTTAATAACCTCAACCAATTTTTTCATGCCCTCCGCGATCAAAACTATATGCGAGGTGGAATGTTCAATTTTTTCTTTAATGGTTTTTATCAAACTATCAACTTTGTGCAAGCGATCGCGCATTTCTTTAACGATTTTAAAACCTTGCCGCAAAATTTGCGCGAAATAAAAAACCGCGTAGCAAGTAAAAATCGCGAAAATCCCCACTGACGCGGCAATAACGATGTTTAGGGTGTCTTTTGATGTGTCCAACATATTGTTTCTACGAATTATATGAATTTAAATATTATATTCTTTTTTCATCTTTAGGCGGTTATTTTATGACTGGTGCTTTTTACGAGATTCCCGATCATTTAATATTATTTCCCTGCGGGGCTAATGTGTGTCGGGAATGACAAAAAAGGCTGGGAGTGTCGAGAATGACATAGGTTGGTGTTTTAAAAGTCTCTTATTTTAGCTTCAAATCTTTCCTCCAATCTTTTAATTAATTTTTTTTGAATATCATCCACCTCGCACGCGGTCAAAGTTTTATCAGCTTGATAAACAACATGGAAGGCTAAATTTTTATTTCCAACGCCGATTTTTTCGCCTTTATAAACGTCAAATAAATCAACTTCTATAATATATTCATGAAAATTTTTAATTTCATCTCTAATATCATTATACAGCACTTTTTCATTTACCACAAAAGCCAAATCGCGGATTAAGCGCGGATATTTGGCAATTTCTTGATATTTTAAATCGCCCTTTTTATCAATAAGATTTAATAATTTATTAAGGCTTAACTCGCAAATTATTGTTTCTTTTTTTAACCCGATTTTATTTTTAACATTTTTTGAAACAACATTAATTGAACCGACTAATTCTTGATCAACTTCAATTCGCGAAGATAACTTTTGTTCCGCCCAATTGCGAGTTGTTTCAACAGGCAAAAAATTAAACTTAAATCCAAGAGTTTCCAATAAATTTCCGATAATCGCTTTAGCGTCATTGTCGGCATCAGCATATTTATCAGCCGCCGCTGCCAAGCATATTCTTTTCTCCTGAAACGGCAATTTTTCTTCACCATTATTATCTTTATCTAAACTGCCATCTGAATTAATATAAATCCCGCCAATTTCAAATAACCTTATTTTTTCAAATCTCGCCTGATTCACAATAACCGAATTGATCATATTGGAAGCCAATTCCTGCCTAAGCATAGTGTGATTTTGTGAAATCGGATTTGCCAAACGAATATGATTTGAATAATCAATGCCTAATTTTTTTAATTGTTCCTCTCCAACAAATGAATAATTATAGACTTCCGCGGCAGACGCCTGCGCGCTTAATATGCCCCGAATTTTTTTTTCTAAAACTCGCGCTTTGTTTATTTTTGGAACACCGATTTTAATTTTTGGCATTTCAAAATCCAAATTATCATAACCGTAAATACGCGCAGCTTCTTCGGCAATATCCTCTTTAATTGAAATATCCTTTGTTGCCCGCCAAGTTGGAATATCAACACTAATAATATTATTTTTTACGCCTTTTTCTTTTTTAATTTCAACGCCGAAACCAAGCTTGCTTAATATTTCTATTATTTTTTCTTCTTTAATACCATGACCGACAAACTTTTTCAACCAATCCATTTCAAAAATAATCGGTTCCAAGTTAAGGCTAAACTTTTTATTGTCAGCAACTTTACTGGCAATTTTTGCTTCAGGGCATATTTTTTTTATCAATTCAATTGCTCTTGCCAAGGCGGTTTCACATAAATTCGGATCTAATGATTTTTCAAATCGCTGGGACGATTCGCCGCGCAAACCCAGAAACGCGGATGTTTTTCTGATTGAAACGCAATTAAAATTCGCCGACTCTAATATAATAATTTTTGTATCATTATTTATCTCGCTATTTTCCCCGCCCATAACACCGGCAATCGCGATTGGTTTTTCACTATTCGCGATTAATAATGTTTCTTTGCTTAATTTTCTATTTTCATTATCCAGAGTAGCGATTTTCTCATCTTGTTTTGCGTTTCGTATAATAACTTTAACTTCTCCGCCTTCTTCATTTTTTTTAGACGCGATTAATTCAAAATCAAAAGCGTGCATAGGCTGCCCCAAATCAAGCATAACATAATTGCTTACATCAACAATATTATTAATCGGCCGTATGCCGACTGCAATCAGCCTTTTTTGCATCCACTCCGGAGACGATCCTATTTTAACGCCGCTAATCGCAACCGCCATATAGCGCGGACATAAATCATAATTTTCAATTTTTGTTTCAATTTTGATAATTTCTTTTTCCAAAGCAATATTTTCAACATTTAAACTATTTATTCTTATAAAATTTTTATTCGGCTTTAAATTTAAAAAAGTATTTATCTCGCGCGCCATGCCGAAATGCCCCCATAAATCAGGCCTGTTGGTTATTGATTTATTGTCAATTTCAAACAAAACATCTTTAGCTTTTAAATAACCGGCAAAATCCTGTCCGATCTTGCCGTTTTTCAAAATCATTATTCCGCTATGGTCATCGCCTAATCCGATTTCATCTTCGGCGCACAGCATTCCGCTTGATTTTTCTCCTCTAATTTTTGTTTGTTTAATTTCCATTCCGTTTGGCAATACTGCGCCAACCAAAGCAACAGGCACTAATTGTCCCGCCTCAATATTTGACGCGCCGCACACAATATCTAATTTTTCTTTGCCAATATCCAGTTTTGTCAATTGCAATCGTTCGGCGTTTGGATGAGGGCTGACCTTTAATATTTTGCCAACCACAATATTCTTAAATTTCTCCTCCTGTTTTTTCACACCGTCTATTTCAACAGTATGCATTGTTAATTTATCACCCAAACCCTCAGAGCTCAAAGACTTTGGAAAATCAACATAATCTTTTAACCAATCTAAACTTAAATACATATTATTTAAAATTATATTTATCAATTATTTTTTTATCAGATATATTTCTACACATAACATTCGGTTCAATCACCAATAAAATAAATTTAAGCGCTAAAATCAGCAGCAGAACATATTTGCCGATTGAATATATCAAATACCAAACAGTATTGGCTTTTTTTAATATTTCAAAATCTTCAACAAAAACCGTTTCACAAGAATGATTTCCATGATCAGTTCTTGACATGCTTGAAGAACGATAATATTTTTCATCAGTGCCGTATTCCCCGTAAGCGGCTAAAAAACCTTTTAAATAAATTTGATCTCCTATTTTTGCATTACGAATCTTTTGCCTAACTTCCGGGTTATCGGTTAATAGATGGTTATTTGAAAGATTATCATGATTATATTTAAAAACAAGTTCGCGATTTACGGGACGTTTATATTTAGTATAACATGTCCACTCTCCGCTTTTAAACTTCATTGCCATATACGCCCCAGTCTCAATATTATCGCCCCAAACAACGCATAAATCTTTTATATTAACACTGTCTTTGTCATGATAAAAATTATACCAAGTATTAATATTATTATGCGTTACCACCATGCCCCAAAGCTCGTACTCTGCTAATGGTATTACATTGTATTTTGTATTGCGATAATCAAATGAAAAATTTTCTCTCACAGTTGCTTCTTGAATAGGATAATTTTTTAACTCAGGTAAAAGTTCCGAAAGATGCGGATATTTTCTTTTTAGAAAAAAAGCGCATATTAATAAAATTAAAACCAACAAAAAACATACTGATAAAATCTTTTGAAAATTACGGATAAAATCTTTAGTTTGCATAACAAATCATATTTCGCATATTTCAGGAGCTTAGCTCCGAAGCTTCGGAGCTAAGCTCCTGAAAAAATTATACATCGCAAGGCACGTCAACAAATTCAACTTTAATTTTAAATTTCTTAGCTATTAATTTCCCCAAATTCTGAATGCCGATTTTTTCCGTATTATAATGCCCGGCGTTAATAAAATTTATTCCCGTCTCTTCAACCGCCCTGACAACTTCCTCGCGCGCGTCTCCGCAAATGTAAGTATCCGCCCCCAATTCCGCTGCTTCTTTAAAATTAGGCGAAGCGCCTCCTGAAATAATGCCTACTCTTTTTACATTTTTTTTGCCCGCTGGTATTACATACGGCTGAGTTTCCAATTCATCGCAAACTAAATTATAAAAATCTTCAAATTTCATTGCTTCTTTATATTCACCGATAAATCCAATTTCGCCATAATCAGGACAATCAATAACATCCGTTTTTTTTAATTTTAATAATTTTATTAAACTAATATTATTTCCAATCGCGCGATGAGCGTCCAACGGCAAATGAAAACCAGCCAAATTAATATCATTTTCTAACAAAAACTTTATCCGATTTTTTGTAAAACCCTTGAGTTGTAATTTATTGCCAAAATCATTTTTAAAAATTCCATGATGAACGATAATCAATCGCGCCTTCTTTTTAATAGCTTCTTTAATTAATTTTTCAGACCAGCTAACTCCAACTATAATTTTATCAATTTTTTTCGCGCCTTCAACTTGCAAACCGTTAAAACAACCATCATTAAATTTATCAACATCCAAATAATCTTCGCAATATTTTATTATTTTTTTGGTTTCTGTTAACATTTTATTTATATTTTTATGCTAATTATAGACAAATATGCCATTTTAACTTGACTTTCATCTAAAATATGCTATTATTATAGTATAAATGGTGGCGATATCCGTTACTTCACGGACATCAGTTCACGTGTCAAACAAAGGAATCCTTGAAAAAGGGTTCTTTTTGTTTTATAATAAAAATGTGGATCTGGGGTCTGTATTGTAATGGTAACATGCCACCTTTGACACGTGAGCACTGCGGGTTCGATTCCTGCCAGATCCACACTTCAAAAAATGTCTCAAATTCAAAGAGACGTTTTTTGTTTGTTTTATAGATATATTTTTTATTAATTTTCGCATAATTTTTATCTAAAATTGTTTTAAAAACCTCATATCCGACCCATTAAACAGGCGGATATCGTCAATGCCGTACTTCATCATGGCGAGGCGCGTTACTCCCATGCCAAAAGCAAATCCGGAATATTTTTTTGAATCAATTTCGCCATATTCCAAGACTTTCGGATGAATCATGCCCGCGCCGATCATTTCCAGCCAGCCGATTTGCTTGCAGCTGGGACAACCCGCGCCGCCGCAAATTGTACAGCTTATGTCAACTTCAATTCCAGGCTCAACAAATGGAAAATATCCGGGGCGAACCCGCGCTTTTACTTCTTGCTTAAATACACCTGATAACATCTCTTTTAAAACCGCTATTAAATTACACAAAGAAATATCCTCGCCAACCATAAAACCTTCAAATTGATCAAAAGTTGTATCATGTACCGCGTCAATCGCTTCATTGCGAAATACTCTTCCCGGAATAACGCATTTAAGCGGAGCTCCGTATTCTTTCATCGCCCTTATTTGCATCGGCGAAGTATGAGTGCGCATCACCAAGTCCAATTCACCGTTTTTATTCGGCTTGTCAATATAAAAAGTATCCTGCATATCTCTTGCCGGATGTGTTTTGGGAATATTCAAAGCTTCAAAATTAAAAAAATCACTTTCCAATTCCGGTCCGTCTAAAACCATAAAACCCATTGACATAAAAATTTCTTCTAACTCGCTTGTTAAAATTGATATGGGATGTTTATGCCCGCGCTCTTGTTTTTTTCCCGGCAAAGTTACGTCAATAAAACCTTTGCCTTTTCCGCCGTCTTCCAGCGTATTTTTTAATTCAATAAAAGCTGAAGTAATTTCTTGTTTAACTGTATTAGCCAAACGCCCGATTTTTTTCTTGTCCTCGGCATTAAGTTTAGATAAAGAACGCAACACTTTGGTAAATTCGCCTTTGCGCCCCATATATTTAGTTTCCAAATCGCGCAAAAGCTTAAAATCTTTAATCTTTTTAATTTGCGATAATATTTCTTCTTTAATTTTCAATATTTCTTTTTCCATAAATTGTTGCATTTGATAAGATTTTTTTGTTATTTTTGTTAGCTTGGGTTTTAAAACCCAAGCTAACAAAAAAA
>JAYEHJ010000086.1:0-8609 GCA_034659435.1 Patescibacteria group bacterium
CAAAAAAGAATTTGAGATTGCCAATGAAAATTATCAAGATTTTAAAAATAACCAAAATTTATATTTTTAAAATATATGGACAAGAAAATAGACAAAAAAAAATTAAAAAAACTTGCCTACTCTTTTCAGGATGATTTAAAAAAAGATTTAAAAGATAAAAAGTTTAAAGAAATTTTTTATCAAGAAAAGATAAAGCTTGATGTAGCCAATGAAATTATCAAGCTTAGAAAAAAGAAAAAAATATCACAAAAAGAATTAGCGGAAAAAATAAAAACCACTCAGGCGGTTATTTCACGAATTGAAAACGGACAAGTTTTTCCAAGCACAAACATCATCCAAAGAATTTGCAATGAATTAAATGTACAGGCAAGGATAAAGTTTTGTTAATTATGCAGGTATTGCTAAAAGGCAAAGATATGTTAGTTTGGGCGACAATCGGGTTAGCGGCGATATTCGTGGCTTATGCTGTTATTGAATGGATTGCGGGAGTAGAATTTTATAAATAAAAAATTTTAATGTTTGGCTGTTATTTTTTGTTTTTTATATTTTGGAAAAATTGTATTCAGCCCTGACTTAATAAATATTGTATCAACTATTTTTTCAATTTCTTGATGCGGCTTTTTAGCTGTTTTTTTGTAGATTAGCAAATGAATTAATTCATGAATAATTGTTTCAATAATAAATTCTATTTTTGCGTCGATGTTTACAAATATTTCATTTGGAAAATTATAATAACCGTAACAGCCATAAAACGACAAATAATTTTGGATGTTTTTTAAAAAAATAGGAGAAGATCAATTCAGTATCTCCTCTCGGCACTAACCTCCCTAAGACATAACTGCCTTCTCAAATTTTAACATATTCTCACAATGTTTACCATCGGGTGAGACCAAAACGGGCTCATTTTGCGTATGACCGCATCATTTTGTATTGGAACCGATAAAAGCTTATCGTATCATCTTGCGTTGGACAAGACTTATTATTGACTTTGCGGGTTAAAATTGGTAAATTAGAGGTAGGTTAAATATTTTTTTTGTATGTCTATAAGAAGCGGGGGAGGGAGAATGGGCTGAGTTTTTGGAGGTAATTGTCTTGAATTATGATTAAACTGATTATTTGATGGACTATGATTTTTTGTTTATAATCATAGTTATCAAAATAATCATAAAAATCATAGTTTAAGACAAAAAATATGGCCAACAAAATAAAATTTAAAAAAAATCAAATAATCCATAATTGGAAAATTTTGAATATTACTGAAATAAAAGATTTAAAGATTGATTTAATAGAGCTTGAACATATTAAGACAAAAGCCAAGTATATTCATATCGCCAACGAAGACAAAGAAAACGCGTTTGCGGTTGCCTTTAAGACTATTCCCGAGGATTCAACAGGTATTGCGCATATTTTGGAGCATACTGTGCTTACAGGTTCAAAAAAATATCCTGTCAGGGATCCGTTTTTTTCAATGATAAAAAAAAGTATGAATACTTTTATGAACGCTTTTACAAGCAATGACTGGACGGCTTACCCGTTTGCCACGCAAAATAAAAAGGATTTTTATAATTTGTTATCGGTTTATTTGGACGCGGCCTTTTTTCCATTAATAAGCGAACTGAATTTTAAGCAAGAAGGAAGCAGACTTGAGTTTGATAATGGCGAACTTGTGTATAAAGGCGTTGTATATAATGAAATGAAAGGCGCGATGTCTTCGCCGGAAAGCATAATGGCGGAATCCGTTTCCAAATCGCTTTTTCCAAATTCTTCTTATCGTTTTAATTCCGGCGGCGAGCCTGAGAAAATTGTTGATTTAACGCATAAAGAATTAAAAGCTTTTCATAAGAAATTTTACCATCCAAGCAACGGGTATTTTTACAGTTATGGAAATTTACCGCCAGACAAGCATTTAAAGTTTATCAATAAAGAGATAATGCGAAAATTCAAGCAGGAAAATATTAAAGCGGAAGTGAAATTGGAACCCCGTTGGAATAAAGAGCAAAAATTTAAATATAAATTCCCGATTGGCGCGAACGAAAATGAAAAAGAAAAATATCAAGCATGTCTAGCTTGGGTTTTAGCGCGCGTTGACGAGTCAGAGGAAGTATTAGTTTTAGAATTGTTAGAAGATATACTGCTTGCTTCTCCGTCGGCTCCGCTTAGAAACGCTTTGATTTCCTCGGAGCTTGGAAGCGATTTAGCGGATTACAGCGGACTGGATACTGATTTTCGGCAAGTGATATTTTCTTGCGGACTGAAGGGTATAAAAGAGGATGATATAAACAAAGTAAAAAAAATTATTTTAAGCGACATTAAAAAAATTATTCAAAAAGGCTTGGATGAAAAAATAATTAATTCTTCTTTGCAAAAATTGGAGTTCTCGCATAAAGAAGTAAGCAATCATCCTTATCCTTACGGGCTTAAAATTTGGCTTCGTTTCTTGCTTCCGTATATTCATTGCGGAAGCGCGGCTGTCGCCTTGAATTTTAATAAAGACATAGCGCGTATAAAAAAGAATTTGGAAAAGGCGGGATATTTGGAAAAAAAACTTGAAAAATATTTTTTAAATAATTTGCATCGCGCGTTTATTGTTTTGGAGCCTGATAAAAAAATTCAAATAGAACAGAATAAAAAAGAAAAATTAAAATTAGCGCGCGTAGAAAAAAATCTTAAAAAGAATGAAAGAGAAAAAATAATCGCTGATACTCTGGCTTTAAAAAATTTGCAAGAAAAAGAAGAGGATTTGTCTTGTTTGCCTGTTTTAAGATTATCAGATGTTCCGCAAAAGATTAAAAAAACAGAAAAAAGCAAGACAGCATCGCAAAAACAAGTGTTTGCTTACGCGCAAGCAACAAACGGTTTGTTTTATTTATCTTCTGTTTTTACGCTTCGTTTTTTGCCGCGAGAAGATTTAAATTTGCTGCCTTTGTTTTGCCATTTACTGCCGTTAATGGGAACTAAGAGCAAGAATTATATTGAGTTTTCAGAAGAAATCAATGCCTGCACAGGTGGAATTAATTTTAGCGCGCAAGCTTTTTTAAATTTGAAAGACAAAAAGACCAAAATAAATATCGCGGGCTCAACTAAATGTTTGAGCGGGAATATAAAAAAAACTTATGATATTTACTGGGAAATAATAAAGACGCATGATTTTTCGGATTTGGACGCGTTAAAAAGATTTTTATTGGAATATGTTTCTTGTTTGGAATTAAACGTTGTTGAAAACGGACATATAATGGCAATGAGCATGGCGGGAAAAAATCTTTCAGCCTCGCAATATTTGAATGAAAACTGGTACGGTGTCAGCCAATTAAAGTATATTAAAAAGATTGCCGGAAGTATTAATAAAGAAAAGTTAAAAAAACTCGCGGATAGATTAACCGCAATCGGCGATTACGCGTTTAAAGGAGAATTTAAATTGGCGCATATCGGCGATGAGCAAGATTTGCTAACGGCATTAAAATTATCAAAATTAATTAATTCATCAGCGTGTACAGGGAATGAAATTAATATTGATAATCTTATAAATTGCAAAAGCGGGATTTTTTATAAAAAATATCCAATTGCCGCGAATGTTTCTTTTGTCGGCAGCGGTTTTCGCGCGCCTGAAATCGGACGCAAAGACGCGCCGGCTCTTTTTATTTTAAGCAAGATTTTAGGCCGCCAATTTTTTCATACTGAAATCAGAGAAAAGGGCGGAGCTTACGGCGGTATCGCGAAGTACGATTATACAGAAGGCGTATTTTCTTTTGGCTCATATCGCGATCCGCATATAGTTTCAACATTAAAAACTTTCGCGCGAGCTAAAAATTTTATTTTAAATAATAAATACACGGAAAAAAATATTCAAGAAGCGATTTTGCAGGCCTGTTCGGATTTGGATAGGCCGGGCAGTCCGTTTGAAGAAGCAAAAATGGCTTTTACGCGAAGTGTTATCGGATTAAGCGATAGAGAACGTTTGGCTTTTAAAAAAGGGATTTTTAAAGTGAAAAGAGTGGATATAAATAAGGTTGCGAAAAAATATCTGCGTGATAATTGGCGGGATTATAATGTTGGTGTTTTGTCCAGTCGAGAGAAGTTGGAGGAGGTTAATGGAGTATTGGAGAGTGGTGAATGTTTTTAGTAAAGAGCTTAACCGTCAATAAAATATCAATTTTTATTTTTTTGGATACCCATTTGGCATAGTTTAAAAAATTTTGTATCATCTATGCCAGGCGAATTAGAATTAATTGACAGAACCTTGGCGGGACTAAACAAGGAAGTTAATGCTTGCGGAGTTTAAGCTCTATTTATGCCAAGAAGATTTAAAAATAGATCCTCTAAAGAGATAATTGCATTTTTAAAAACTTATCCACTTATCCCCAACAAAAACCTTTGCAAAATTTTGCAAAAATGCTAAATCAAGAATAAGGAAAATTTATTTTTTGTAAGATAAGCAAAAAACCAAAGGGATTGACATTACTATATCTAGTGGTATAATATAAATAGGTAATACAAGATATTGTAAAAAAGGGAGGAAGCGCGTTAGCACCTAAATTTTAACAAATTCATATCGAAAACAGGGAATTTTTTTTAGGTGTTTTTTTATTGCCAAAATATTATATAATTTATGAAATGTCCTGTTTGTTTACATCAAGATACAAAAGTAGTTGATTCGCGGGTAGCGGTTAACGGTTTTTCTATTCGCCGCCGCAGAGAATGCTTAAAATGCGGTTTTCGTTTTTCCACTTATGAAGAAATTGAACTTTTGGATTTAATGGTAATTAAAAGAGATGGGCGCAAAGAAGCATATAGCAAAGAAAAACTGGTTTCCGGTTTAAAACGTTCTCTGGAAAAAAGATTAGTTAACGAGGAAGCATTTAAAAAACTTGTAAACGCGATTGAAAGGGATTTGCAGGCTTTAAAAAAGAGCGAGGTTCTTTCAAGCCAAATTGGCAAAATAATTATGAAAGAATTAAAAAAAGTGGACAAAGTCGCTTTTATCCGTTTTGCCAGCGTTTACGAGTCTTTTGAAGATTTGCAAGTTTTTCAAGAAAAATTAAATAAGCTTTTAAAAAATAAGAAGAAATAATAAAAACACTCATGCAAGATAATAAAATTCTTCAAATTCGCAAAAGAAAAGGCCGGATTGTTGATTTTGATCAGGCTAAAATTACACAGGCTATTTTTAACGCGACAGAAGCAATCGGCAAGTCTGATAAATATTTGGCAAAAAAACTCAGTGATAATGTTGTGGAAATTTTAAAAGAAAAATTCCATGAAAGAAGCATTCCGGCGGTTGAGGAAATACAAGATGTTGTTGAAGAAGCGCTTATCGCAGGCAGACAAATCAAAGTTGCCAAGGCCTATATTCTATATCGCGATCAAAGGGCGCGTTTGCGCGATATGAAGAATATGGTTAATTCGGTTGATATGATGGAAAATTATTTGCGCCAGTCGGATTGGCGGGTAAAAGAAAATTCAAATATGAGCTATAGCTTGCAAGGGCTTAATAATCATCTTGCATCAATTATTTCTTCAAATTATTGGCTGTCAAAAGTATATACTTCCGATATTAGAAACGCGCATAAAAACGGCGATATTCATATTCATGATCTGCAGCTTTTAGCGCCGTATTGCGCGGGCTGGGACTTAAAAGATTTGTTGGTTCAGGGCTTTACGGGAGCCGCCGGCAAAGTTGAGTCAAAACCGCCAAAGCATTTTCGCACGGCGCTCGGGCAGGTAATTAATTTTTTCTATACTCTTCAAGGCGAGATTGCCGGAGCTGAAGCATTTTCAAATTTTGACACATATTTGGCGCCTTTTATAAGGTATGATAATTTGAGCTATGAGGAAGTAAAACAGTGCATTCAGGAATTTTTGTTTAATATTAATGTGCCCACGCGAGTCGGATTTCAAACGCCTTTTACAAATATTACAATGGATTTAATTCCAACAGGGCAGGTTTGCGAAGAAAACATTATTATCGGCGGAAAAATAATGAAAGAGAATTATAAAGATTTTCAAAGAGAAATGGATATGCTTAATATGGCTTTTGCCGAAGCAATGATGGATGGGGATGCTAAGGGCAGGGTATTTACTTTCCCGATTCCAACCTATAATATCACCGAAGACTTTGACTGGGAGTCTCCTGTTGTGAAAAAAGTGTTTGAAATGACAGCCAAATACGGAATCCCTTATTTTTCAAATTTTATTAATTCTGATATGTCCCCTGAAGACGCCCGTTCCATGTGCTGCCGCCTGCGGCTGGATAACAGAGAATTAAAAAAGCGCGGAGGCGGCTTATTCGGCGCCAATCCGCTAACTGGTTCAATCGGCGTTGTAACTGTTAATTTGCCGCGTATCGGTTATTTATCAAAAAGCAAAAAAGAATTTTTTGACAGATTAAACAGTTTAATGGTTATTGCCCGCGGCAGTTTGGAAACTAAACGGGTAGTTTTGGAAAAATTAACCGAAGGCGGACTTTATCCATACGCCAGGCATTATTTAAGCAATATCAAGGCAAGATTTGGCAAGTATTGGCAAAACCATTTTTCTACAATCGGCATTATTGGAATGAATGAAGCATTGTTAAATTTCGCGCCAATAGGCGAGGATATTACTTCAAAAAACGGAAAAACGTTTGCTTTGGAAATATTGGAATATATGCGGGAAAAAATGATGGACTATCAAAACAGCACAAATAACTTATATAATTTGGAAGCTACTCCGGCAGAAGGCACAACCAGGCGTTTGTCTAATATTGATAGGAAAAAATACCCTGATATTATAGTGGCTAATCAGGATGCGGTTAAAAAGGGCAAAGCCTCGCCGTATTACACCAATTCAACCCAGCTTCCTGTTAATTTTACTGATGATTTATTCGCGGCTCTGGATTTGCAGGATGATATTCAGACCAAATATACCGGCGGAACAGTGTTGCACGCTTACGTCGGCGAAGCCTTGCCGTCAGCCGAGTCAGTTAAGAAGCTTGTAAAAAATATTGCCTGCAATTATCATTTGCCTTATTTTACGATTACTCCGACTTTTTCAATATGCCCGAAGCATGGCTATATTGCAGGCGAGCATAAATATTGCCCGAAATGCGACTCGGAAATCGGTTATGAAAATGAGGTTAATGAGATTAAGCAAGATGGATTTGACAGCCAAAAAAACTTATTGATAACAGCAAGCGCCGCGAAAGAAAACAAAAAGCAGGCAAATTTTGAAAAAGATGAGCGCGATTTAATTCATGCGATGGCGGGGTTTTAAATAATAATAATAATAATAATAATAAAATAAATATTAATTAAAAAAATAAAAATATGAGCCTAGTTAAAAAGCAAAGACAAGAGTGTGAAGTTTACAGCCGTGTTAACGGTTATTTGCGTCCCATAAAACAATGGAATGACGCTAAAATAGCAGAGCACAATAACCGCAAAATGTTTAAAATTGAAAAAGTCTGTTAAAAATAAATGATTATCGGCGGATTGCAAAAATTCAGCTTACTGGATTACCCTAATCATATTTCGGCAATTATTTTTACGCAAGGCTGCAATTTTAGATGTCATTTTTGTTATAACCCTATGCTTGTCTGGCCCGAATTTAAGGCTGGCAAGTTCAAAAATATTAATTCATCTGATAACACAGATGAAAAAGTCAAAAAGGTTTATCCCCAATTCCAAGAGGATGGCCTTTTTGATTTTTTGCGTAAAAGGCAAAAAAAATTAGACGCGGTTGTTATCACCGGAGGCGAGCCCACAATCCATAAAGATTTGCCGGATTTTATTAAAAAAATCAAAAAATTGGGCTTTAAAGTAAAACTGGATACAAACGGCACAAATCCAAAAATGCTGAAAAGCTTAATAGATAAAAAATTAATTGATTATATTGCCATGGATATTAAGGGTTCTTTGGAAAAGTATGTTATAATAACAGGAGTAAAGTCCGATTTGAATAATATTAAAAAAAGCATAAAAATTATTATGGATTGCGGTTTGCCTTATGAGTTTAGAACTACGGCAGCGCCTGAGCTAATAGAAAAAGAAGACATTAAAAAAATAGGAGAATTAATCGCAGGCGCTAAAAAATGGTATTTGCAAAACTTTAAGTCTGATATTGATTTGGTAAATGATCGTTTTGAAAAGCGCAAGCCTTATTTTTTAAAGGAAATGGAAGAAATGCGCGAAATCGGCGAGGGTTATGTTGATTTTTGTGATATTAGATAAAAATAAAATTAACAAAAAATTTTATGGAAGAACAAAATAATAATTCAAAAAATGAGATTAAAGAAATAAGAGAGTTAGTAGAGAAAAATATTAAATTATCCGAAGAGGTGCTTGCGTTAAGCAAAAAAATAAACGGTTTTGTGATTTGGCAAAGAATTTTTGGAATAATTAAAATATTGATTATAATAGTTCCGATAGTTTTGGGCATTATGTATCTGCCGGCTTTATTAAGCGATGCTTTGGATACTTATAAAGAATTGTTGGGCATTGGCGATGCGGTTAATAACGGTTTGCCGAATTTAGATAATCTGCCGGATAGTGTTAAGGGGTATTTGAAATAACAAAGAAAGAATTATGTGGATATGCCGCAAAAAATAAAAAAAGAATTAAATTCGCTGGCAAATA
>JAYEHJ010000087.1:0-36575 GCA_034659435.1 Patescibacteria group bacterium
CGTAAATTATAAATTTTTTGTCAGCCTGGGTTTTAAAACCCAGGCTGACAAAAAATTTATAATTTACGGAAAAACATTAAATGGACTCTGTAATACTATACATTGGCATTATAATCGCGATCGCGACGCCGCCAACGCCAAAACCCAACACAAGAATTAACAATGGCTCAATAATCGCCGGTAGATTTTCCATAACCTGATCAACCTCTTCTTCGTAAAATTCAGCTAATTCAACTAAAATATTATCAAGCTCTCCTGTTTCTTCGCCAACCGCAATCATTTGCGCCACAACCGGGGTAAAAAGTTTGGGGTAGGAATCAATCGCTTCGCTTAATTTTCCGCCTTGCTTGATTTTTTGCGCCATATCCAAAAGAGCTTCGCGGTAATGAAGATTGCCCAGCACATTGGCGGTAATTTGAAAGGTTTTAATTATCATAATATCGGTTTTTAAAAGGGAGCTTATGTTGCGGGCAAAACGAGCTAAATTAATTTTTTTGATTATCGTGGAAAAAATCGGCATTTTAAGAAGCATTGCTTGAAATATATATTTTCCTTTATAAGTTTTAATCGTTTTTATAAAAGATATGACAACAATAATAAAAATTGCCAAAGAAAGCAATCCATTATTGACAATCGCGTCGCTGACTCCGATTAAAATTTTAGTCGGCAAAGGCAGTTCAGTGTCCATTTCGGCAAACATATCGGTAATTTTAGGTATTATAAAAACAATCATGAACGTTCCAATGCCAAACATGGCTATAAGTATTATCACCGGATATGTAAGCGCGCCTTTGATTTTTGATCTTAGCTTGTGGTCTTTTTTCATTTGCAGATACAATTGGCTTAACACATCTTCAAGTTTTCCTGAAAGTTCTCCGGCTTCCACCATGCTGACAAACAGCTCGCCGAATATTTTTTTATGAGGCGTTAAAGCTTCTGTGAAGCTTTTTCCTTTTTCAACTTGTTCTCCTGTGTCAGTTAAAATTTTTTTAAAATATTTATTTTCAGTTTGCTTGGCAAGAGTTTTTAGCGCTATTGACAATGATATGCCGGATTTAAGCATCACCCCCAAATGCTGCACAAAAAATAGCTTTTCTTTTAACGGCACGCACGAAAGAGTTAGTAAAAAGCCGTTAATTTTTTCAATAATACTTTTATTTTCCTCAATATCGCCAGTGCTGTTTTCCGTATTTTTAATTTGTTTTTTAGAAAAATTTACAGGCATATAATAATTTATGATGTTAGATTTATGATTTACGATTTAATTTATTATTCCTTTGTTACCCTCATTATTTCTTCTATTGTGGTGATGCCGTTTTTAGCTTTAATAAAGCCGTCTTCAACCATTGTTAGCATTCCTTTTTTAACTGCTTGTTTGTTTATTTCGTTTGTATCCGTGTTTTTTCGTATAAGATCGGATATTTCTTCGGTATTTTCAAGAATTTCATATATTCCTATCCGTCCTTTATAGCCGGTGTTGCTGCAGCGCTTACAGCCTTTGCCGCGATAAAATAGCAATGACTCCAGACCCTTTTTAGCGTCAATAATAATTTTTTCTTTTTCAAGTGTTTTTAAAAGATTTTCAATGCTTAGCTGTTTTTCCAGTTCTTTTATTGTTTCTCCGTCAAGATTAAAACTTTGAATGCAATTTGGGCATATTTTTCTCACCAGGCGCTGGGCGATGATTATGTTGGTGGTGGTGGCGATTAAAAATGTTGGAATTCCCATTTCCGACAATCTGGGCATAGTTGCCGCGGCGCTGTTAGTATGTATAGTTGATAAAACCAAATGTCCAGTCATAGCGGCATGCACGGCGATTTCGGCGGTTTCCCGGTCGCGGATTTCTCCGACCATTATAATATCCGGATCTTGCCGCAAAAACGCCCTTAGACCGGAAGCGAAAGTATAGCCGATTTTCGCGTTTACCTGCGATTGGTTGACATGCGGCATCCGGTATTCAATAGGATCTTCAACGGTGGATATATTAACTTCGGGCGTGTTTAAAATATTTAAAACAGTATAAAGCGTGGTGGTTTTTCCAGAACCGGTAGGACCGGTTACCAGTATTATTCCATGCGGTTTTTTAACGTTTGCTTTCAAAACTTTAAGCGGTGTGGATTGCAGTCCCAATTGTTCCAGAGTTAAAACTTGGGCTTTTTCATTAAGAAGCCTTAGGACGATTTTTTCTCCGTCAAAGGCTGGAATAATTGATACGCGGAAAGCGACCTTGTATTCATTAGTCGCTATTTTAAAACGCCCGTCTTGAGGAAGCCGATGTTCGTCAACTTTTAGGTTGGCAAGTATTTTAATGCGCGCTATAATTCCAGACTGGACGGTTTTCGGCAAAACCATAACATTTCTTAAAATTCCATCAATGCGATAACGCACTAAAACATTTTTTTCTTCAGGTTCAATGTGGATATCACTTGCGCCCTCAATGATTGAATATTCAAGCAAAGTGTCAACAATGCGCACTACCGGCAAATCCGCGGCCAGTTTTTTTAAATCTTTTGTCTCTTCAGGTTCGTCTTCGCCGCCGTCTTTGTCGCCGCTTAAATAATTAAATTCAGCCTTTAAACTTTTATGATATTGCTTAAGAGTTTCTTTAATATTTTCCGGAGTAGTCAAGCTGATGTTAATGTCCAGTCCGGTTTTTTTCTTAATAAATTCAAATATTTCCAAATCCTCAGGGTCGGTAACCGCCAATTTAATTTCTTTATTATCAGCGTCATAAGCTATGATTTTATGAGTTGTTGCTATCGGTTCCGGAATTAAAAATAATATATCTTTGCGGATTGTTTGGTTTTTTAAATCTATAAAAGGAATTTTGTAATAAGCGGCGGCGTTTTCATACAGAACTAAGGGTGTTATTATTTTTTTTTCAATCAAAAAAAATTCCATTTTTTTTCCGTTTTGCCTGGCTTCCAGCAATAGGGAGTCAAATTTTTCAGGATTTAATATTTCCGCTTTGACTAAAATGTTTTTTAATTGTTTGTCTGAAAACATAAATTTATTATAGCATATTTTAAAAGAATATTACAAATTACAAATAGCTGCAAATAACACAAATATTATATAATAAATTTTTTTATTATTTGTAGCTATTTGTAATTTGTAATCTTAATATTTCTTTAATTTTTATATGTTATAGTAAAAGTGAAAAAGAGGGAAACAGGGATTATTTCAAGTTATGTGATAATTCTTGTGGGAAACTGGTTTTTGGATAGCATACGCAGGTTAAGAATGGGATACAAAAGCTCCAACTTTTTGGAGTTTTTGTTTTTATGTGCTATTATAAAAATATAATTATTAACATGCTCGGTTTCGCAAAGCCGAGTAATTATTTTTTTTATGGCTAATTTACAAGAAATTTTTAATCGCTTGCAAAAAACAAAAAAAGAACAGCGTGAAATCAAAGCAATGTACCGCGATGCTTTAAAAAATTCAAGCGGACACAAGGCGGTTTTGGATGAAGTCGTGAAGTTAAAAGAAAAGAAGAAAATAATTGAAGATGGGATTCAGGATGATTTTCGGGTGGAGTTTGACAAGCTGGAAGTTTTAAAAGCTGACATTGAAAATGACTCCATGCTTTTAAGCGACGCGGCTTTATCGGAATACTTAAAAGGCAAGGGTGTGGAAATAATTGATGAGTATGAAAATAAGTATGAGCCGATTTTTAAAGTGCAGTTTAAAAAAATATAAACAATAAAGACTTGATGCAGTTTTTACAATCAGGTCTTTTTTTGTGATTCATTTTTAAGCCGCATTTAATTCTTGGCTGTTGGTTATTTTACGTCAGCTTGAATTTTTTATTAAAATTAGGTATAATATTGGTATAGGTTTATGAAATATATTAAAGACAGAAAAACGGGTAAAATAGCTTTGTTCGTGTTTGGTGTTGCTTTTATTTTTTTACTCGCGTTTTGCGATTTTAAAAAGCAAAATATCCAAAATAGTAATGATTGGGAAAATGAAGTGCTGTATGCCGATGAGTGCGGTTTTGACGGTTTGCGATGCTGTGATGACGTGGAACAACAATGTAAATTCGGGCAAAATTGCTGTGTCAACCCAAGAAACGAGAAAGAAAATTATTGCGCTGAAAGCTGTGATTTTGGCAAAGAAAACACATTCTGCCGTAATGAAAATTTCGCTTGCGACTCAGGTCTTGTTTGTGAAAATAGCCGTTGTTTGCCATGCGGAGGAGAAGATCAGCTTTGTTGCGGCAAAGAATATTCTTGCAAAAATTCGTTGATTTGCTTTAATGATAAATGCGTCAGCTGCGGACAAGCGGGATATCCTTGCTGTGATTCTGAATTGCCATGCTTAAAGCAAAATAATCTCGGAAATACGCGGACAGAATGCCGTAATAAAATTTGCCGGTCTTGCGGTTATGGTGGAGCAGAGCCCTGCGCGAATGAGCCGTTTTGCAATCCGGATACTTTAAATAATAATAACTTATGCTACAAATGCGGAGGATTAAATCAACCTTGCTGTGATGAAAAAAGCTGTAATTTAGAAAAAAATTTAGTATGTGAATTAGGATTTTGCGTTAAAAAAAATTAAATATTAATATTAACTTAAACAATAATATGCAAAACTTATTCAAAGAAATTAATAAAAAAGTTAATGGCCTTATTTGGTCGCTTTTAAGCACTGGCATAATTTTAATGCTTTTGGCGATTTTAATTGTTTGGACTGATTTTATTTTACGGCTGGTTATCGGCATGTTTATTTTGGTGCTTGCTTACGCTTTTATATACGGCGCCTATAAAGTATGGTCAATAAAACGCGAAGTGGATAGGCATTTTAAATTTTAGTGAAAAATAAAAAACATGCTAATTTAATAATTTGTATATTAGTAAAATTCGTAGTATATGGTAAACCCAAATTTAAGCAGAATATCTGAAAAAAAATTAACGCCTACGATTAACGCTAAGCGTCTTTTTCAGATTATATATCGCGAACAATCAAAAGCGGAAGCAAAAGAAGACGAAGTTCCAAAAATAAATGTTTCGGAATTAATCTCCAAGATGTCTTTTTATTATGAAAAAATTAGGAACACGGTTGATTATAAAGAAGAACACCTTCTTAGAAAAAATGCGATTGAAAGAATTATTAAAAGAAAAGTCGTAATTGAAGGCACGATATCGGTAAAAGGTGTAAATAGCGTTGAAATAGCAAGACATCTGTTAACAGAATTAATCAGAGCGGCGTATTTGCCCAATAATTCAATTCCGGAAACTAAAATTGGCGAGGTAGCGAAAACTATTAAAAAATATTTAGATTTAAAAAGAGCGATTGCAAAAGTAAAAGGCTGGGGATTATCTGAAAAAAATGATTTGAATAATTGGATAATAGCTTTAGCGGCAAGCGATATTGAAGAGCGCTTAGGCTTAAGCAAAATTAACAGAACCGTGGTTGATTATATAAATAAAATTTTGCTTAAAAATATTGAATTGCCTGGTGATTCCGAATATGAGACAGATAAAGAAATTCAAATATTTTTAGGGATACATAGGTGTTACTTAAAATTTGACCGCGATATGATGAGCTTTATACTTTTTAAATATTATGTAGCCGATTGGAAAAATCCGAATGCGGAAAAAATTGAAGAGGTTGCCGCAAAAATAGTTTTTTTGCGAAAAGCGATTAACAAACAGCTTGAACACCCGATGGTTAAACAGCTTAATCGGATTATTAGCCGTTATACTGTTTTTTTTGCGATTTTAACCGACGTAATTAAAGAAAATCCAGTAGCGGTTTATGAAAGTATCAAGAAGGATCCAAAGGTTTTTCCGCGTGAAATAAAAAAAGCCTGCGGCAAAAAATACAAAGAGTCTTCCAAAAAATTGTGGCGAGCCGCTGTCAGAAGCATAATTTATATTTTTATTACAAAATCGGTTTTTGCCGTATTATTAGAGCTTCCGGCGACAAAATGGTTTGGCGAGGAGCTTAATGTTATTTCGTTGATTATTAATATTAGTTTTCCGGCAGTTCTTTTGTTTTTTATTGTTTTATTCACTAAAATGCCGTCTGAAGATAATAGTAATAAGATTAAAGAAGGAATTGAAGAAGTCGTTTTTGAAGAGCATGAACGCAAAGAGCCGTTTCGCTTGCGCAAGCCGGCGCGCCGCAGCAAAAGCATGGGGCTTATTTTCGGAATTTTATATTTCATAACTTTCTTTTTTTCATTTGGAGCTGTTATTTGGGCATTAAATAAAATTAATTTTACATGGGTAAGCATTGTAATTTTTTTATTTTTCTTAACGTTTGTCAGTTTTTTTAGCATTCGTATCCGCAAGAACGCCCGAGATATGATTATTATTCCGCCGCGGGAAAATATTTTAAGTTTTATCAGCGACTTTTTTTATATTCCGATTGTTGCCGTCGGCAAGTGGATGAGCGAAAAATTTTCTCAAGTAAATGTTTTTGTGTTTATCCTTGATTTTATAATAGAAGCTCCGTTTAAAATTTTTGTTGAAATCGCTGAAGAGTGGACAAGGTATGTGCGTGAAAGGAAGGAGGATATTGTGTAATTTATGATTTATGATTTTGAATTTATGATTTTAATGTATTATAAATTTTTTAAATCTGAAATCATAAATCATAAATCTAAAATTATAACATGCTATATATAGTTGCCACGCCAATCGGTAATCTGGAAGATATATCACTTCGCGCGTTAAGAATTCTCGGCGAAGTTGATTTTGTTTTATGCGAAGATACGCGGGTGACCAAAAAGCTGTTAGAGTATTATAAAGTTAAAACCAAAACAATTTCTTATCATCAGCATTCGGGTATTAAAAAACAGGATTATCTTTTGGGGTTATTGGAAGCAGGTAAAGATTTGGCGCTGGTGTCTGATGCCGGTACGCCTGGTATATCAGATCCCGGCGGCAAACTGGTATCTGCTGTGATTGAAAAATTTGGTGAATCAATTAAAATTGAATCTGTTCCTGGTCCTTCCGCGGTTACAGCCGCGTTATCAATATCAGGAATAGCAACTGATAAATTCATATTTTTAGGATTTCCTCCGCATAAGAAGGGACGACAGAAATTTTTGCAAAAAATAGTTGACAGTATTTTTCCGGTTGTAATTTATGAGTCAAAACATCGGATACTTAAATTTTTGGAAGAGTTAAAAAAGATAAATCAGAATATTGTTAAGCATAATCAAGAAATTGATGAGCAAAAAAGCAAGGACATAATCAGACCTAAAAATTTACCTAGAAAAATAAATTTAATTACATCAGTCGTCGTTTGCCGTGAGTTGTCAAAAATGCACGAAACGGTTTATCGCGGAGAGCTTTCTGATGTTATTGATAAAATTAAAAATAGCCATAATGATCAAAGAGGGGAGTTTGTGGTTATAGTTGGGAGATAATAAAGTAAAAATTATGTCAAGTATTGAAAAAAAACAAAAATTTTATATCACAACAAGCCTGCCGTATGTGAACGCTAATCCGCATATTGGATTTGCCGCTGAAATTGTTCGCGCGGATTGTTTGGCGCGCTGGGCCAGACAGCAAGGGAAAGAGGTATTTTTTAATACTGGAACGGATGAGCATGGCTTAAAAATATATCGCAAAGCCAAAGAGAGAAAAATGGATCCGCAAAAATATGTTGATGAATGCGCGGCTAAATTTGATGAATTAAAAGAGGCGTTAAATCTTTCTTACAATAGTTTTGTCCGCACCACTGACGAACATCATAAAAAAGCGGCGCAAGAATTTTGGAAACTCTGCGAGACTAACGGCGATATTTATAAAAAAAATTATCAAGTTAAATATTGCGTTGGCTGTGAATTGGAAAAGACGGAATCCGAACTTATGAACGGCAAATGTCCGTACCACCCTGATCAAGAATTGGAATTAATTGACGAGGAAAATTATTTTTTCCGCTGTAGCAGATACGCGGATAAGCTTTTAAAATTTTATAAAGAAAATCCTGATTTTATCGTTCCGGCGCACAGAATGAATGAAATGAAAAATTTTATTAAAAGCGGATTGCAAGATTTTTCCATTTCTCGCTTAAAATCAAAAATGCCATGGGGCGTGCCGGTTCCCGGCAACAAAAAGCATGTGATGTATGTTTGGTTTGACGCTTTAGTAAATTATATTGATTCTTTGGGCTGGCCGGAAAATAAAGAAAAATTTAGTGATTTTTGGGGAGATATTGAAAAAAGCAACGCGCTTCAAGTCGCGGGCAAGGACAACCTTAGGCAGCAAACAGCTATGTGGCAGGCAATGCTTATGTCTGCCGGATTACCTTTGTCAAAACAAGTATTGATTTTTGGCTTTGTTACCTCAGACGGGCAGAAAATGAGCAAATCAATCGGCAATGTGGTTAACCCCAAGACTCTGGTAAAAAAATATGGCACTGACGCAGCGCGCTATTATATTTTATCGGGACTAATGCCTTTCGAAGATTCTGATTATACAGAGGAAAAATTTAAAATAAAATATCAGGCGGATTTAGCCAATGGTCTTGGCAACTTGGTGGCGCGCGTTTCCAATCTGCTTGAAAGAAATAAAATAGAATTAAATTTAGGTACCGGAACTGATGAGATTTTAATTGATCAAGCCGCCCTAGAGTTGAAAAAATATCGTTTTGACGAAGCCTTAAATATTTTGTGGCGCAAATTAAGAGAAATGGATGAGTATATTACTTTAAAAGCGCCATGGAAAATGGAAGATAAAAATAAAATTAAAAAAGTATTAAAAATCGTCGTGCAAAATATTTTAAATGTGGCTGATTTGTTAAAACCTTTTATACCAAAAACAGCGGAAAAAATCATAAAACAATTCAGCGCAAAGCAAATCAAAAAAGGCGAGCCATTATTCCCGAGGTTAACTTAAATTTTACTTTATAACTCATCTTAGGCATTTACGCAACACGCCAATTAATTTAACCTTATTTTCTGTCATTCCCGACACACCTTAGCCCCCGCAGGGAATTATTATTAAATGATCGGGAATCTCTTTAAAAGAAAAAGATTTAAAATAATATTCAAAGATAAAAAAAGAATACATCTATTAAACAATTAAGATAAATACAATTTAAATTTTTATAAACGGATATTTCATAATTAATATTTAGATGCTTTTTACGAGATCTCCGATCATTTAATATAACTTCCCTGCGGGGCAAGGAGTGTCGGAGATGACAGATGCGGTGCGTAAGGTTAGTTTATAATTCTTAACTAAAAAAACAAATGCCACTAATTGACGTAATTTTAGTTGTAATATTGGCCGGATTTATTTTTTATGGATTGTTTTTCGGACTCATACGCACGCTTGGCGCTTTTATAGGTCTGATAGCGGCGGCATTTTTAGCAAGCCGCTTGTATCTGCCGGTGTCTTATTGGCTTGAAAATTTTTTCTTTGGCTATAATAATCTTGGAAAAATTTTGGTTTTTGTGATTTTATTTTCTTTAATAAACCGCCTTGTGGGTTTTTTATTTTATCTGCTTCACAAAACTTTTAATTTAATATCAATTATCCCGTTTTTAAAAACCTTTAATCGCCTTGGTGGACTGATTTTAGGGTTTTTAACAGGCTCGCTTTCAATCGGCTTGTTTCTTTATGTAATATCCCGCTACGCTTTTGCGGAAACTTTATTTGGTGACTGGCTGTCCCAATCCGAACTGGCGCCATTTTTTTTAAAATTCGCCAGTGCGCTTTTACCTCTGTTGCCTGATGTTTTGAAAAAATTGAAAAGTTTGTTTTAGATTATAAAAATAAAAAAAAATGTACGTACAATATGTACGTATATTCAATTAGGACAATAAATTATAATGAAGCGCGTAATTTATGAAAACAATAAAAATCAATAAAAATAATTTTACAAAATCGGATATTGATTTTGTAGCGGACGAATTAAGGCAAGGAAAAGTAATCGTTTTGTTGACTGATACTATTTACGGCTTGCATTGCGTCGCAACAAATAAAAAATCTGTTGAAAAAATTTATAGAATCAAAAAAAGAAATAAGAAATATCCATTGCTGATTTTGATAAAAAGCTATTGCATGTTGCATGATTATGCTTTTGTTTCCAAGAAACAAGACAAACATATTCGCTCTATTTGGCCACCGACTACTCGTTTGGCACAAGATAAAAATTATCCGTACAAGAAAAAGCCGACCACTTTTATTTTAAAAGCAAAAGAGAAATTACCAAAAGAAATTTGCGGAAAAGATAATTCTTTGGCAATCCGCTTGCCAAAAAACGATTTTTTGATTAAAATAATAACAAGGCTTAATATTCCGCTGGTTTCTACCAGTTTTAATCTTAGCGGGCGGGAATATAATGAGAATTTTTTAGTAAATTTCAAAAAATCGCAAACAAATCCGGATATGGTAGTTGATTTTGGGAAATCAAAATACAGTAAAGGATCGCGAATTATTGATATTAGGGATATTAACAATATAAAAAATATTAAAAATTAAAAAATAATCTGAATTTTTTAACAAAAAATAATTTGTTTGTTTAGATTATCACAATCTTATGGGATGGTTATCAAAATTATTTGGACAAAAAGACGAAGAAGCAAAAGAACAAACGCAAGATCAGTCTTCCGAGGTTAAAGAAGGCTCAGAGCAAGAAGAAAAGACAGAATAACAAGCAATGTAATTTTTGCTTGGTAGTTTTTTAAAAGTTTAAATTAGGCTTAATTTTAAATATCTATGTTAATAGACACGCACGCGCATGTTAATTTTAGTTTTTTCAAAAAAGACGTTAATGAAGTCATACAGCGGACTTTAAATGAAAAAATTTGGATGATTAATGTCGGAGCGGAGCATAAAACATCAAAAAGAGCTGTTGCGCTGGCAAACAAATATGAAAAGGGGGTTTACGCGGCTGTCGGCTTGCATCCGATTCATCTCTTTGAAACGCGAGCAAGTGGCGCAGATTACGATTTTAGCACTCGCGCGGAAGTGTTTAATTATGATATTTATGAAAAATTAGCCAAATTTGAAAAAGTCGCGGCTATCGGTGAAATTGGCTTAGATTATTATCATATTGATAAAAATTCCGATGTTGATTTAATTAAAAAAACTCAAAAAAAAACATTTTATGAACAATTGCTTTTGGCAAGAAAATTGGGTTTGCCAACAATAATTCATTGCAGGCAAGCGCATGATGATATGCTTGTCTGTCTTAAAGATTTTCGCAAAAAGCATATCAATTTGATCCCTAAAAATAAACCTTGGGCTGTTATGCATTGTTTTTCTGGAGATGAAGATTTAGCTTGGAAATATTTTAATATGGGCTTGATTATATCATTTACAGGTCTAATTACTTTTTCCGCGCAATGGGATAGTTTAATCAGAAAAATGCCTTTGGAGAAAATTATGATTGAAACAGATTGCCCTTTTATGACACCAGAACCGCATCGCGGCAAACGAAACGAACCTATGTTTGTAAAATACGTTGCGCGAAGAATCGCTGAAATTAAAAATTTAAGTATAAATAAAGTTGCTGATATTACAACAAAAAATGCTAGGGGATTTTTTAATATATAATGGGACTGTTCCGTAGTAACAGCATCAGATTTGCTGACCGTTTGACTTTTTAAGAAATTTGTAAAATAATAGAAATGTGGCAAATAGCATAGGCTCATTTTGACTTATATTTACAGCAAGGACTTTGAGTGTCCTTATTTATTTTACTTGAATGAGTAAAAATAATAAAATTTCTGAAAATAATTCAAAACAGGCATGGTGGCAACCCGCGTTGATTTTATTCGCTAAATTTTCCGGATGGATAGTTATTCCAGTAATAGTAGGAGCATTCATTGGAAAATGGCTTGACAATAGATATGACACTGATCCTTGGTTATTTTTAGTATCAGTCGGTTTTGCTTTCTTAATTTCAATGTTTGGATTAATTAAAAATGTCACAGAAGAATACAAAAAAATTGATAAAAATATTAAAAGAAAAAAATAACAGGAATAAAATTGTCCTTAATTCTTGATTCCTAATTCTGAAATTAAATATGTCCCACCAAAATGAAAATGACAATTTAACTGAAATTCACGCGGAGGTAATTCACGAACATACTCTTTTTGCTGAACCGATTTTTAATCTTGGCGGTTTTCATGTTACTAATTCTTTATTAAATTCATGGCTGGTGGTCTTGATAGTGTTGACAATAAGCCTGTCTTTGAAATCCCGCGTTAAAACAATACCAAAAGGAATTCAAAATGTTTTTGAAATGATAATAGAAAAATTTCTGGAAATTTTTGACTCCATTACAGGAGAGCGCAAGCGGTCGCTGAAATTTTTTCCGCTTGTTTTTTCTTTTTTTACATTTATATTATTGTCAAATTGGATGGGGCTTCTTCCCGGCGTTGGATCCATGGGGCAGATTATATCGGAGCATGGGAATAAAATTTTTGTGCCGTATTTCCGCGGAGGCACAGCAGACCTGAATACCACATTGGCTTTGGCGATAATCGGCGTTGTTGCGAGCCACGTATTCGGCGTTGTGGCTGTGGGTTTATGGAATTATTTTAATAAATTTATAAATATAAAAGCCTTTTTGGAAATACCAAAGAAAATAATGAAAGACCCAGCGATTATTATAGTTAATCCAATTAAAGCGTTTGTCTGTCTGATTGAAATAGTAGGCGAGGCAGCTAAGGTAGCCAGCCTTTCTTTTCGTTTGTTCGGCAATATCTTCGCCGGCGAAGTTTTACTGGCGTCAATGTCTGCCATCTTAGCGTTTGGTCTGCCAATACCGTTTATGTTTTTGGAAATAATCGTGGGCTTGATTCAAGCCTTAATATTTGCTATGTTAATATTGGCATACTTAACAATAAATACTAGTTTAGAAGAACACTAATAATAGTTAAAAGTTTATAAAGTTCATAAAGTTTAAAGTTATGTAATTTAAAGATAAACTTTATAATTTTCAGCTTTATAACTTTCAACTCAATATTTTTATGGAAAATGTAATGTTAGCTAAAGCTTTAGCTATTGGAATCGGTTCAATCGCGCCTGCCATAAGCATCGGTATGATCGGCGCAAAGGCAATGGAAGCGATTGGCAGAAATCCTGAAGCAGCTGGCAAAATTTTAGTGCCCATGCTTTTGGCATCGGCTTTTGCTGAAGCTATCGCTATTTACGCGTTAGTTATCGCTTTTGGGATTAAATAAAATTATTCTATGCGCGGGCGATTATTAGCTTAATCTCCTGCAGATAAAATAATTTTTGAATAATGAATTGAGAATAAAGAATTAAGAAGCTGTTACGAAATCTTGATTCTTTATTCTTAATTCTTGATTCTTTTTTATGGAAAATTTAATTGAAACATTTCATATTGATATAAAATTGCTAATAGCGCAAGTGATTAATTTTGCTATTGTTTTTAGTGTTTTGTATTTTTTCGCGCTGAAGCCGTTGCTTAAAGTTATGTGTGATAGAACCAAAAAAATTGAAAAAAGCATTGATGACGCGCAAAAAATAGAAGAAAAATTAAGCAAGACAGACGAAGAATACAATAAGGCAATCAGCAATGCGAAAAAAAAAGCAAATATTATTATGGAAAAGGCAAATGTTATGGCAGAAAAAAAAAGGCAGGATTTAATAAAAAAAGCAAAAGACGAAATAGGACAGATTATTAATAAAGAAAAAGAGCAAATGCAGATTGAAAAAGCTAGAACGTTAAAAGAAATAAAAAAAGAAACAGCAGATTTAGTTGTTGCTTCTTTGGAAAAGATTTTGGAAAAAAAAATGGATAGCAAGAAAGACGGAGAATTAATTAAGAAGATGGTTAAAAAATAGGCGCTACATTTATATGAAGATTACCGCAAAACAATACGCTGAAAGTTTATACGAAGCCGTTCAAAATAGGAATGACAGCCAGATTAAAGTTGTAATAAATAATTTTTTTAGTATTTTAGTTCAAAATAATGATATTGCGAAAGCCGAAGATGTTGTTGTTGAATTTGAAAAAATATGGAATATAGAGCAGGGAATTATTAAAGCTGAAGCTATGAGTGCGCGCGAGCTTGATAAAAACACTGTTAAATTATTAAATAGTCATATTGTTGAATTGTCTAGCGCTAAAAAAGTTATTTTAGATCAAAAAATAAATAAAAATATTTTAGGAGGAACGGTCATTAAATATGAAGATAAAATTTTAGATGGGAGTTTGAGGATGAGGTTAAGTGAGTTAAAAAGCGAGATGGTAAAATAAGAATTAAGAATAAAGAATTAAGAATAAAATCTTAATTCTTTATTCTTAATTCGTAATTCAATATTATTATGTCAAATACTAAAGATTTTATTGTGGAACAATTAAAACAGCAGATTGCCGGTTTTAAGCATGAAGTTAAAGAGCAAACAGTCGGCAAGGTTATTAAAATAGGAGACGGAATTGCTCAAATTTCCGGGCTTTCCGACGTTATGATGTCAGAAATGCTTAAATTTTCAAGCAATAAAGAATCTGAAATCCGCCAGCCCGAGGCTGGTCCGCCTCGGGCGGAAAATCCGAAATCCGAAATCCGACACGGTGTCGCCTTGAATCTGGAAGAGGATAGCGTTGGCGCTATTATTTTGGGCGACTGTTCAAGCATTAAAGAGGGTGATGAAGTTAAATCGTTAAAAAGGATCTTGGAAGTCCCAGTTGGCAATAGCATGATTGGCAGAGTTGTTAATCCATTAGGCAAGGCCTTGGACGGAAAAGGCGAGATAATCGCTGATAAATTTTATCCGATAGAAAAAATAGCTCCGGGCGTAATCGCCCGCGAATCAGTAAGCGAGCCGGTGCAGACAGGCATAAAAGCCATTGACGCTATGATTCCGATTGGAAGGGGGCAAAGAGAGTTAATTATCGGCGATAGGCAAATTGGCAAAACCGCTATTGCTATTGACGCGATTATTAATCAAAAAGGACAGAATATGAAATGTATTTACGTGGCAATCGGACAGAAAGAATCAAAAATAGCAAATATTGCCGCTAAACTGGAAGAACATGGAGCAATGGAATATACGACAATTGTTTTGGCAGGAGCTTCTGACCCGGCATCACTTGCGTATATAGCTCCTTATGCCGGATGCGCTATGGCTGAATATTTTTTAGACAAAGGCGAGGATGTTTTGATCGTTTATGACGATTTAAGCAAACATGCCGTTGCCTATCGTGAAATTTCATTATTATTAAAAAGACCGCCGAGTCGTGAAGCTTATCCCGGAGATGTTTTTTATCTTCATTCAAGGCTATTGGAAAGATCTTGCAATTTAAATAAAGAACATGGCAGCGGATCAATAACGGCTTTGCCGATTATTGAAACTCAGGCAGGGGATGTGTCCGCGTATATTCCGACAAATGTTATTTCAATTACCGACGGACAAATTTATTTGGAGCCTGATTTGTTTTATCAAGGCAACAGACCCGCTGTGAACGCGGGCTTATCGGTCTCACGCGTTGGTTCAGCCGCGCAGATTAAAGCCATGAAAAAAGTTGCCGGCAAGATGAGGCTGGATGCGGCACAATATCGTGAGCTTGCGGCATTCGCGCAATTCGGATCAGATTTGGACGAGGAAACAAAAAACAAACTTGAGAGAGGCAAAAGGCTTGTGGAAATATTCAAACAAGATCAATATAAAACAGTTTCAGCCGCAAATCAGGTGCTAATATTTTTCGCGATAACTTCCGGATTATTAGATAATATTTCAGTTAAAAAAATTAATAATTTTGAAGAAGGATTAAATAAATATGCTAAAAATAACGGGCAAGATATTTTGCAAGAAATTGCGGATAGAGGGGAGTTGAGTGAAAAATTGGAAGAGATGATGAAAAAATTGGTTGAAGATTATAAGAGCACAATTGATTTGGAAAAATAAGCTTCCACCGGCCTTTAGGCCATGGTTCGTGAGACTTTAGTCTCATAGCTAGGAATGCTAAAGCATTCCGAACCCTCGGCTAAAGCCATGTGGAAATTTACTTATGGCATCAACAAGAGATATACAAAACAGAATAAAATCCATTAATAACACTAAGAAGATTACCAAGGCTATGGAAATGGTGGCGGCGTCCAAGATGCGGCGCGCGATTGAGGCTGTGCTTAAAACCAGGACTTACGCTAATTTAAGCTGGAAAATTGTTTTAAATTTGTCGCAAGCAAGCAATGGCAACGGAGAAAAAGCATTGCATCCGCTTTTAACAAAGCGCGAAAAAATTAAAAAAGTCGGAATTATTTTAATATCGTCCAATAGGGGATTGTGTGGCGGGTTTAATTCCGCTATTATTAATAAAGCGCGCAATAGCGTTAAAATTCACATGGAACCGGAAAAAGAAAATCCGGAATTTATAATAATCGGAAAAAAAGGCGCTCTTGTAAAAAAATATTATAATTATGATATTGCGGCGGAATTTCCCAAGGCTGATATAACCAGTGAAATAAAAGAGGTTTTGCCAATAGCAAAAATAGTTTTGGATGATTATTTAAGCGGAAAATATGATAAAATAATGGTTGCCTACACTGATTACGTTAGCGCCGCCAAGCAGATACCGCGCGTCAAACAGCTTTTGCCGATTGATATATCAACGCAGGATGAATATTTAGGCATTGTCGGCGAAGATACTAGAGTTGGTATTGACAAAGAATTTATTGATAAGAAAAAAGAAAAACATTTGCAAGACAAAAGGCATATATATGAATATGCTTTTGAGCCGAACCCAAAAGAAGTTTTAGACGAAATGATACCGCGCTTGATTGAAATTCAGCTTTTTCAGGCATTGCTTGAATCTAACGCGTCTGAACACAGCGCGAGAATGTCGGCTATGCATCAGGCAACAGACGCGGCCAATGATATGTCAGAAGAATTAACGCTTTTTTACAACAAATCAAGACAAGCTGCGATTACAAATGAAATTGCAGAGATTTCGGCAGGGGCGAATGCTTTGGCGGAGTAAGTTAGGAATTAAAAATAATATTTTTTATAAAACAAATTATGTTGCGTTTACAATAAATCTCATTTTTTGTCATTTCGACCGGAGCGTCAGCGGAGTGGAAAAATCTTTAATATGTTTAAACCTTTTCCAAATATTTTTTGTTTCAATCTTTTGGTGTAATTCACGTATTATAGATTTATCCGCTCCGTTCTACCCCAAGGGCACTTCCGTTGGGCGCGCTGTCGCTCCACTCTGGTCGAAATGACAAAAATAAGGGGTTTGTTTTGGAAAGTGAGCTGAGAAAAGAAAAAGACCACAACGGTGAGGATGTGGTCTGAAAAAAAGTTAATTTTTTTATTAGAAGTTACTATTTGATAAGTTTTAGTATATACTTGCTATTTATGTTAAGATTAAGAGATAAAAATCTAACATATAATATTCCTGCGAATATTGCAGAAAAAAATACCAATCCAAAAAATGTTATAAAAAAATTCATCCAATTTTTGCTTGCTTCGCTAACACAGGCAGAAGCCAAATAAATAATAAAAAAATAGTAAAACGGAAAAAATTTTTTAAAAATAATCATTTTTCATACCTCCTTTTTAAAAAGTTGTTTTTATTTTATTATACATTTTAAATTTAATCTGCCAATCCTACGCTAAAATTTCGGATTGCAAGCTAAAATATGCCAGAAAACAATAAAAAAAATATAGGCAAGGTAAAACAAGTAATCGGCGCAGTCGTTGATGTTAAATTCATAACTGATTTGCCGGAAATTTATAATGCTCTTGAGGTTAATAATCAAGGCAAAAAACTTATTTTGGAAACTCAACAGCATATTGGCTCCAATACCGTCAGAGCCGTTGCTATGGGATCAACAGACGGACTTAAGCGCGGGGATAAAGTTATTAATACAGGCATTGGAATTAGCGTGCCGGTAGGAGATGAAACATTGGGCAGAATTTTTGATGTTTTAGGAAGTCCTGTTGACGGCAAGGAAGCGCCGAAAACAAATAAAAAATATCCAATTCATAAATCAGCTCCGGCTTTTGCCGACCAGTCAACTAAAACGGAAATTTTGGAAACAGGGATAAAGGTTATTGATTTGATATGTCCGATCGCCAAAGGCGGCAAAGTCGGAATGTTCGGCGGAGCAGGCGTTGGCAAAACCGTTATTATCCAGGAATTTATAAACAATATCGCGAAACAGCACGGCGGTTATTCGGTTTTTGCCGGAGTAGGCGAGCGAACTCGCGAAGGTAATGATTTATATCATGAAATGAAAAGCGCCGGCGTACTTGATAAAGTAGCTATGGTTTTCGGACAAATGAACGAACCGCCGGGAGCGCGCTCCCGTGTTGCCTTGTCAGGTCTTTCTATGGCTGAATATTTTCGCGATGAGCAGAATCAAGATGTTTTGTTTTTTATTGATAATATTTTTAGATTTACACAAGCAGGTTCGGAAGTGTCCGCTCTTTTAGGGCGAATGCCTTCGGCCGTGGGCTACCAGCCTACTTTAGCAACTGAAATGGGAGAATTGCAGGAACGGATCACTTCTACAAATAAAGGATCCATTACTTCAATTCAGGCTGTGTATGTGCCGGCTGATGATTTGACTGATCCCGCGCCGGCAACTACTTTTGGGCATCTGGATTCCACTGTTGTGCTTGCTAGGAGTTTGTCTGAACTTGGAATTTATCCGGCTGTTGACCCTCTTGACTCTTCATCAATTATTCTTGACCCGAAAATTGTCGGCAATAAGCATTACGATGTCGCGCGCGGAGTGCAAAAAATATTGCAAAGATACAAAGAATTGCAGGATATTATTGCCATACTTGGCATGGAGGAATTGTCTGATGAAGATAAATTAACAGTGGCGCGCGCCAGAAAAATACAAAAATTTTTATCCCAGCCTTTTCATGTCGCGGAAACATTTACTGGCCATCCCGGTAAATACGTAAAATTAGCTGATACAATTAAAGGATTTAAAGAAATTTTAGATGGCAAGCATGATGATAAAGGGGAAGGTGAGTTTTATATGAAAGGCGGGATTGGGGAAGTTGGTAAATAAAATTTTATGTCAAATAAATTAATAAAATTTGAAATAGTTACGCCTGAAAAAGTTGTTTTAAAAGAGCAAGTTGTTCAAGTAACCGTGCCTACAAAGCAAGGTAAAATTACTGTTTTGCCTAATCATATTCCCTTGGTAGCCGGTTTAATGCCCGGAGTGATTGAAATTGTCAAGGAAGACGGAAACAGTGAAATTATGTCTGTTTCAGGAGGATTTATTGAAGTATCAAAAAATAAAGTGGTTATTTTGGCTGATACCGCGGAAAGAGCCGAAGAGATTAATATGGCCAAGGCTGAGGAAGCAAAAGAAAGAGCCGAGGCGGCCATTAAAGAATTAAGGCATTTTGACAGCGAGAGATTTGCCGGCATTAACGCCCAAATCGCCAAGGAATTGGCGAGAAGCAGGGCGGCAAAAAAATGGAAAAAAATTAAAAAGGTTGATTGATTTTTTTCTACTCCACAATATCCAAACTGCGGTCGCATTGCGCGCAGCAGCCGTTTTGGTCAAGCCGTTCAATATGATATCCAAGCCTTCTGATTGCAAGTTCGCCACAGCGCGGGCAATAAGTATTTTCTTTCTGATCGCCGGGGATATTGCCCACATAAACATATTTAAGCCCTGCGTCTTTAGCTATTTCAAAAGCTTGATAGATTATATCTTCTCCGGTTGGATGGATATTTTTTAATTTCCATGAAATATCAGGCGAGAATTTGCTTAAATGCCACGGAGTGTCGCCGTCCAACTCCAAGGCGATAAAATCGGCTATTTGGCTTAAAGTTTTAATATCATCAGAAAGGCTCGGAATAATTAAAGTTGTTATCTCCAAATGAATTTGTTCTTGTTTAATTTTTTTTAAATTATCCAAAACCGGCTCCAATTTAGCCGAACAAATATTATTATAAAAATTATTATCAAAAGATTTTAAGTCAATATTAATCGCGTCAATATATGGAAATATTTCTTCCATGCATTCATCGGACATATAGCCGTTAGACACCCAAAGATTTTTTAAGCCATTGGCTTGTGCTAGGCGCATAATATCAAGATAATATTCAACATTGACTGTGGGCTCGTTGTAGGTATATGCTATTGACCGGCAATCATTGCCGATTGCTTCTTCAACAATCCGTTCGGGATTAATATTATCAAAATTATCAAGTATTTTTTCAATACTTTTTATTTGGCTTATTTCGTAATTTTGGCAATTATCACATTTAAAATTACAACCCAAAGAGCCTATTGAATATGCAAGCGAGCCTGGCATAAAATGAAAAAATGGCTTTTTTTCAATCGGATCAATATTTTGCGCGCTGACAACGCCATAGCCAAGAGTATATAAATTTCCATTATTATTTACTCTGTTCAAACAAATGCCAGTCTGCTTATTTTTAATAATACAATAATGGTTGCATAGCAAGCACTGAACAGATCCATCGGGCTTAGTTTTATAAAATTTGGCTTTTTTCATTCTTCTACGAATTACGAATTTTACGAATACACAAATACTCTATAAACGTTTAAATATAATTTTCATATATTTACGGCAACACAAAGCATATTTAAACATGTAATATGAGTTATCAATAAAATATCATATTTTATTGCGTAATGCAAGAATATTTATTATAATTAAAATAGCTCTTTAAATGATTTTGTGTGTAATAAATATTATATTACGATTTTCGCCTCTTTTTTTTGTCATCTCCGACACACATTGCCCCGCAGGGAAATTATATTAAATGATCGGAGATCTCGTAAAAATCAACGAACATAAAAAATAAAAAAATATTTTAAAAAAATATTATATTAACAACCGTTATTTTAAAAAATAATTTAGATGCTTTTAAAGAGATTCCCGATCATTTAATATAATTTCCCTGCGGGGCAATGTGTGTCGGGAATGACAAGGATGGTGCTTGTTAAAATAATAAAAATATAATATTTATTACCCACAGAATTATTGAGCCATTAAAATTATGAACAAAAAAAAAAGTATAAATATACTGGGAGTAAATATTGATAATATTTCCAAACAAAATCTTTTATCGCGAATTGAAAAAGATTTAGAAGAAAATAACTTTAAATTTTTAACAACGCTTAATCCGGAAATAATTTTGCGCGCGCAAAAAGATGAAGAGTATTTTTATATTTTAAATAAAGCGGATTATTCAATTCCGGACGGAATCGGATTGAAATTTGCAGGCATAGCGCTGGGAAAAAATATTAAACGGATTACCGGCGCTGATTTAAGCCGTGATATTTTAAAAATAGCGCAAAATAAATCTAAAAAAATATTGATAATTAATTGGAAAAAAGGATTGTCAAGCAAGAAAGATATTGAAAAAATGTTGTCTGCCAAATTTCCAAAGTTAAAATATATGATAATTGACGGTCCGCGTGGCAGAGATGAATGGCAGAATATAATTAATAAAAAAATAAATGATTTCGCGCCGGATATTTTATTCTGTTTGTTTGGCGCGCCATTGCAAGAAAAATTTATTTATCATAATGCCGGTAAAGTTAATTCTATTAAGCTGGCGCTTGGAGTAGGCGGAGCTTTTGATTTTTTAACCAAAAAAATCAAGCGCGCGCCTTGTATTTTTAGAAAACTAGGGCTGGAGTGGCTGTGGCGGCTTTTAAAACAGCCAAAACGAACAAAAAGAATTTATAACGCGGTAATTAAATTTACTTACAAATTTTTATGCTGGCGATTTATACTGCCTTTTTTATACCGTCCAAATGTTGTCTGTCTCTTGTATAAAAAAGAAAATAATAAAAAATATATATTATTGGTGGAAAGAAAAAATGACTTTAATCATTGGCAGCTTCCGCAAGGCGGAACAGATAGCGAAGATATTAAAAAGGCTGGCGAGAGAGAATTAAGCGAAGAGCTTAATTGCGATAAATTTGAATTTATAAAAACTTATAAAAATGTTTATAAATATAAATTCAGGCAGAGAAATGAAGGCGAAAAATACGCAAAAAACGCGCGAAAACACACAGGTTATAAAGGTCAAAAACAAAGTTTATATATTGCAAAATTTACCGGAAAAGATATTAATATTAAAATAAATTTTTGGGAACATAAAAATTGGAAATGGGTTGAGGATGGTAAAGTATTGAATATTGTTCATAAGTGCCGCAAAGAAGCAGTTGAAAAATATTTGACATTATTTGACAATATTTAAAAAATGTAATAAAGTAAGAATATAATAATTTCTTACTTGTAAAAATATGACTAAAATAATCAAGGCTACTTCAAAAGGGCAAATTACTATTCCTGCTGAATGGAGGCGTGAATTTAAAACTGATCAATTTATAATAATCCGCCAAAAAGACGGGATAAAAATAAAACCGATTAATATAAATAAAATTATGGAAGAAGAAAAAAACAGATTAGCCAGAATGAAAGAATATGAAAAATTTAAAAAAAATCGCCCTAAAAATGAAACAGTAATTTTTGACGCAATCAGGGATAATAATGGAGAAGGCATATCAGCAGACGATTTTATAAAAATGATAGAAGAAATAGATGGATAAAATTAAAAAAATTTTAAAAAAAATTTTAAAAATTGAAAGAAAAAATATTTTAAGGCAAATTAAGCTAACACAAGAACGAAAAATTAATCCCGCTAAAATAAAAAAAATCAAGGGTTCAAAAAACTTTCGTATTTGCATTGGTAGATTCAGAATTTTGTTTTATTGGAAAAAAGACGGATCAATTGCCTTAATTGATATGTGTAATCGTGATGAAAATACTTATAAAAACCTAAAATAAACTATGCCTGATAAAAAAATAAGAACGCGTTTCGCGCCCAGCCCAACCGGATTTTTACATATTGGCAGCTTAAGAACTGTGCTTTTTGCGCATTTGTTAGCCAAATCGCTAGGCGGTAAAATGATTTTACGATTAGATGATACCGACCAAAAACGTTATGTTGAGGGGTCTGAGGAAAAACTTTATGATATTTTGGATCGCTTGGGATTTAAATTTGATGAAGGACCGCGCGCCAAAGGCGATTATGGTCCGTATATTCAAAGCCAAAGAAAAGAGATTTATAATAAATATATTAAAAAATTGCTTGATAAGCAAAAAGTTTATCATTGTTTTTGCCCGCCTGAGCGTTTGCAAAAAACGCGCGAAGACCAGCAAACGCGAAAACTGCCGCCGAGATACGATCGTTGTTGTCGGAATTTAAGCAAAGAAGAAGTTGCTAAAAAAATAGCAGCCGGTAAAAAATTTGTTATCAGGCAAAAAATGCCGCTTGCGGGCGAAATAATTGTTAATGATGGGCTTAGAGGAGAAATTAAATTTAAAGCCGGCGAATTGGAAGATCATGTTCTAATAAAATCAAACGGAATGCCAACTTACCAATTCGCTGTTGTAATTGACGATCATTTAATGGAAATTAGCCATGTTGTCAGGGGAGAGGAATGGATACCGAGTTTTCCCAAGAATATTTTGCTTTACAAAGATTTTGGCTGGGAACCGCCAAAATTTATTCATATTCCGCTCACTTTAAATAAAGGAGGCGGCAAATTAAGCAAGCGCCAAGGCGATGTGGCAGTTGAGGACTATTTAGAAAAAGGATACTTGATTGAGGCTTTAATAAATTTTTGCGTGCTTCTCGGCTGGCGCCCTGAAGGCGACAATGAAATATTCAATTTGAATGAATTGGAAAAAGTATTTAAATATAAAGATATGAATATTTCTCCAGCGATTTTTGATATTGAAAAATTGGATTATTTTAACGGCTATTATATACGCAAAATGGATTTGGATAAATTAGTTGAGATTATCAAGCCTTATCTGGAAGATAATATTAAAAAAACAAGCAGCAAAAAAAAGCAGACGGGTGAATTTATAAAAAATGTTGTTTCTACGGAGCAGGAAAGATTAAAAAAACTGTCTGAAATAGGGGATTTGACAGAATTCTTCTTTGTTGATAAATTAAATTATCCAAAAGATATGCTACTTTGGAAAAAACAAGAAGAAACGGACTGCAAAAAAAATCTTGAAACAATAAAAAATATTTTAAAAAAAATTTCGAAAAATGAATGTACCGAAAAAAACATTGAAAATATAATTATTAAATATCTAAAAGATAACGATTTAAAAATTGGAGATTATCTTTGGCCGGCAAGAGTTGCTTTAACAGGAAAAAAACAAAGCCCCGGACCGTTTGAAGTCGCTTTTGTTTTGGGTAGAGAAGAAAGTTTAGTAAAAATTCAAAACGCTATTGATTTAATTTAATGGTGATAAAAAATAAATTCACCAAACGAAAAAGGGGTTGCAAAAAAATCATGCAACCCCTTTTTTATTATTCAAAAATATGTTATATTATGAATGTAAAAATAAAAGCTAAACCAAGCCCCATGAATAATAAAATATTTAAAAAAATAACTAATTTTACAATAATTTTATTAGTCTTTTTGTTGCTTTCCGGTTCAACAACAGTCGGGCTGGCAGATACAAATGAAGCAAGTTTGCTTAATAGGGAAGTAAAGCGGATTAATGAAGACATTTCAGATAAAAAAAGTGAAATTAAGCGGATTCAAGAAAAACAAGAGAAATATTCAGCCGCGATTAATGAAAAACAGCGGGAAAAGGCAAGCCTAAGCAATCAATTGGCGCTTTTAGATAATCGTTTGGCAAAATCCGAACTGGATATTGAGCTTGTTGAGATTGATATTGACCGTGTTAAATTGGAAATCCAAAAAACCGATTTGGAAATTGTAAACAAGGACAAGAAAATCGCCAGAGAAAAAAAACAGATTACCGATGTTATTCGCTTAATGCAGAAGCGCGATAATATTAATTCTCTGGAAATAATGCTTTTAAACAAGTCTTTATCGGAATTTTTAACCCAAGTAAAATATTTAGAAGATATAAACGAAAGTCTGGATAAAAGTTTGGGAAATTTGGAAAAATTAAAAAGAGAACTGGAAAAAGAGCAAAAAATTTTAACGCGAAAAAGCGAAGATTTGGTTGAAATGAAAAAGGATTTGGAAGAAAAAAAGATTAAATTGGCAAGCGAAAAAGAAAATAAAATTCATATTCTTTCGCAAGTCGGACAATCCGAGCGCGAATACCAGCGGCTTCTAGTCAAAGCAAGACAAGAACAGGAAAATACGGCCTCTGAAATAGCCAGCATGGAAAAACTGGCTCGGGCAAAATTGGCCAAACTTGAAGGAAAAAAACTGGAATTTAATGACAATGGCTTAACATGGCCTGTTAAAAAAAATATTATTACCGCCTATTTCCATGACCCTGATTATCCGTTTCGCCATATCTTTGAACATCCAGGAGCGGATATTCGCGCGGCGCAGGGGAGTACGCTTATGGCGGCCGCTTCAGGATATGTTGCCCGTGTAAGATCAGACAACAGCGCGCGTTACGGCTATATTATGATTATTCATGGCGATGGACTATCTACAGTGTATGGCCACATTTCCAAAGCTTATGTTAAAGAAGATGATTACGTGGTTCAGGGACAAAAAATCGCTCTTTCAGGAGGATTGCCCGGAACTCCGGGAGCAGGTCGCCTGACAACCGGCCCGCATCTTCATTTTGAGGTAAGATTAAACGGAATACCGGTTGACCCTTTGAGTTATTTGCCGTAAAAAAACAGGCTCCAAGAGCCTTTTAAAGGCTCTTGGAGCCTGTTTTTTTATGCAAACCTACTCTTTCATCTTCCGCCAGCCATGAACTTTTTTGTGAATATCTTTCAGCTGTTTATTAGTCACATGTGTATAAATTTGCGTAGTGGCAATGTTCTGATGTCCTAAAAATTCCTGCACCATGCGCAAATCAACGCCTTGCGCGAGCAAGTCCGTTGCAAAAGAATGCCTGAGCGTATGCGGAGTAGATGTTATTGGAAGTCCGCAAATTTTAATATATTTTTTCACAATATTTTCAATGCTCTTTGTTGTTAAACGGCGCTCCGCGCCGTTTTTTTCAATTCCCGGCTTATAGTTTATAAATAAAGCCTCATCAATATCGTCGCGCTTGTCCAAATATTTTTTTAAAGCGCTTGCCGCGCGCATAGAAAAATAAACGGTTCTGACTTTTTTTCCTTTGCCGACAACTGACAATTCAAGCTCTCGCGCTATTTTTGGAATTTTAATTTGCTCGCGATTCAATGCGACAAGTTCGGCAACCCTAAGTCCGGTTGAAAATAATGTTTCAAGAATAGCCCTGTCCCTTAATCCAATTGTAGTTGATAGGCAGGGGGAAAGCAAAAGCTTTTCAAGCTGCTCCAGCTTTAAAAATTTTACTTCCCTCTGAGTTTTATCTTTAGCTAATTTAATGGAGGTAGGGGATAGTGAGTTAATTTTTTTTTTAACAAAAAAATCAAGCAGGCTCCTAAGAGCTATTAAATAATAATTTTGCGTTGATTTTTTAAGAGAGGTTTTTGTCCTCGGATCAATGTGTCTGGATAAAAAAATTCTATATTTCAAAATATGCCTGGCATTTAATTTTTCCGGCTTTAATTTATCCAAATTATTATCGCTCAGCCAATTAAAAAATTTGTTCAAAAAACGAGAGTAATTCTCCTGTGTTTTTGAACTTAATCCTCTTTCAATTTCCAAAAAATCAAGATAGTCAATTAGGTATTCAATTATTGGTTTATTTTTAATCATATTACTATTATAGCATAAAACAACCCCCGCGCTTTAACTAATAAGCGCAGGGGCAACATTTAACTTTTTTCTTTATTAGCTAAACGTGGATTTACAATATAGCTTGGTTTTTTAAGCCGTTGGCTTTGGCTTTCAATAACATCTATATTGTAATATTCGTCATCATTCTTATTTTTTTCTTTTCTCTTCTTTAAAAATTTTTTTAATCCCATAATTAAATCCTCCTATTTTTTAGATTTTTGGTTAGCTTAATATTTTAATAATTCAAGTATTATAGATCTCTCCTCGCTGCCGCTCGTCGAGATGACAAAAAGTTGAGGATAGTTGAAATGACGGAGAAAAAGCTAGCATTGGCTATATTCTACGACCGATTACACCTCTATACAATACTTCGCATAATGTAGATTAAGCGAAGTATTACCAAAAAAATATAATATTTTTAACTCTACTGTTATCTTAATTCAGTCGGGCTAAAATGTATTCCAAAAAAATTAAATTCCCCCGTAAACACAAACAATATTTTAATAAACAATAAAAAAAATCCGATTATTGCCAAGCAAAAAACAATTACAGCTAAAAAAAATACAATTTTAAAAGCAATTTCCATATTTTATTATTTTAGCTAATATTAAATAAATTATACTTATTTTACTTAATATTAGCGCTTAAATCAACGATAATAAATACTATCTCCAATTCTGACATCTATATACTCTTTGTCAAAAAAACTTTCTTTTAGCTTTTCGTTTTTTATTATTATCACTTTATTAATTTGTTTTTCTATTTCGTTTCTGACATTAAAAAATATTTTGGGACCATCTAATAATTCAACTTTAACAGTATTCAATTCATCATCAATAATAAATTTATTTATTTCAAATTCTTTTTCATAATTTTTAAATTCTTGAAATAATTTTAAAATATAATCAATTTGTTCTTGTTCTATTTTTGTTCGCTCAATTAAATTTTCAATAATCGGATAGTCTTTTTGATTTATCTCAACAACATTATTAATTTCAAAAATTATTTCCGCCTTATTTCCGCAATAATAATATTTATCACCTTCCTTAATAATTAACGCGTATGCCTTTTCATTAAATTTAATTATGATTTTATCAGGTATCTTTTTAATAATACTCAAATCATTAAAGACATATTTAGCTTCAAGAGTATTTTTTAATTTATTTTTATTAAATATAAAAATATTTTTTTGCGGTATAACAACTAAATACGAATCATTAATTTGTTTCCATGCCACTTCCTTGATTAACTCCGGATTAATTCTATCCCCTCCCCTAACTTCAATTTCTTTAATTGAAAAAAAATTTGAATAAAAAATAAACCATATTGTTAAACCGATAAACAAAATCAAACCCAGTAAAAACAATTTAGATATTTTTAAAATCCGCGAGCTGCTTGCATGGCGCCTTTTTTGTTTTTTTGATTTTTGAAAAAAAGGATTTGTGTATTTTTTGCGTTGATAAAAATTTTTGTTATTTTTACGCGATTTTTTCAGAAACATAAGTCTGAATTATTTTGCTTAATTTTTTTTGCCTATCTTTTTAATATTTCCCGGCATATATTTTCTAAGCGCTTCCGGAATAACAATACTACCGTCGGATTGCTGGTAATTTTCCATAATAGAAATCATCGGTCTGACGGTCGGCAAAGCCGTGTTATTTAACATATAAACAAATTTTTTCTTTCCGTCTTTTGCTTTGTATTTAACATTTAAGCGCCTTGCCTGCCAGTCTAAAAAATTCGACGCCGAGCCGGTTTCTCCGTATCCATTACGGCTTGGCATCCATACTTCCAAATCAAACATTTTATATTTTCCCGCGCTCATATCGCCTGTGCAAATTTGCAACACGCGATATGGCAGACCAAGATCTTGATGCAATTCTTTTGAAATTTCAACCATTTCATTATGCAATTTATCAGATTCATTAATATCTGCTTTGGAAATGCAAACTTGTTCAACTTTCATAAATTCATGTACGCGGTAAAGGCCTTTTGTGTCTTTGCCGTAAGAGCCGATTTCACTTCTGTAACACTGGGAAAAACCGCAGATTTTCATCGGCAAATGGCTTTCATCAAGTGTTTCCCCCGCGTAATACGCCAAAAGCGATGGCTCAGCGGTTCCAATTAAAAATTTATCTTCTTTATTTTTTTTACCGTCAGATTCAAGCTCTTCATTGGCGATTTTATAAATTTCATCAACCTCCGGGTTAAATGTTCTTCCGGCAAAATAACCGGAACCAAACAAAGCGAACTCTCTAACCAAGGTTGGCGGAATCATCGGCATAAAGCCTCTCTGGATTAACTTTTCCAGAGCAAACATCATTAAGGCTATTTGCAGGCTAACAGCTTCGTTTTTAACATAATATCCGCGGTAGCCGGCTGTTTTTGTACCGCGCTTTAAATCAAATAAATCCAAATCTTCAGCCAATTCAATATGACTCTTGAATTTAAAATCAAACTTTGTCGGTTCGCCCCATTTAAAAATTTCCACGTTTTCCGACTCATCTTTGCCTACCGGCGTATCTTCGGAGGGAATTGTCGGCACTTTAACCATTAAATCTTCATATTTTATATTTATACCCAATAGCTCGTCCTCGCATTTGGAAATTTGATCTTTAAGCTTTTTACCCTCTTTAATCTGCTCGTCTGTAGGCCGTACGCCTTTAGCGAATTTGGCAAGTTCATTGCGCTTAGCGCGCAATTCATCAATTTTTGTCTGCAATCCCCTTCTCTCTTCATTAATTTTTAACAGCAAATCAATATCAACATCAATATTTTTATTCTTAGCCGCCTCCTTAATTTTCTCCTTGTTTTCTTGGATATATTTTATGTCTAGCATATGGTTAGTTTAAAGTTATGAAGTTAAAAGTATAAAGTTATATATTTTTATATTCTTTTTTCCATTTCATGCCATTTTTTATATAAGATGCTTTCATTTCTTTTTGTAAGCAAGCATATAAATCTTTAAGTTCCAGAGTTTCTTTTAAATATGTATTTGCGTAAGTGGCAATATAACCCGCGTAATATTTTGCCGGCTTGCCTTTTTCAAAAAATGTCATTAAGCCTTCAATTTTATCAAGACTTGCCACTATTTTTGCTTCTTTTGTTTTTCGCACGATATATTCTTCCCATAATAATTCAATCTCTCTGCCAATTTTTTTTGGAGCAATTTTTATAATTTTTTTCATTGCAATTCTTTCATTTTTTATTTTTTCTTTGTCTGAAATATTTTTTTTCACTCTATCAGCGCGCGTTATGTCTTTGGCTATAATTTCAACTAAATCATGCGTGAGGGCAATCTTAATGGCTTTAAGAATATTTATTTTGATTTTATAAAACTCAGCACTTAAAACCACCATCATTGCCAATCTCCAGCTATGATCAGCTGAATTATCACCTTTAATATTTTTAACGCCTAAAAATCTTTTCTCTTCTTTTAACTTATTTAAAAATTTTATAAATTTGTAAAATTTAAAATTTTCGTTCATTTTGATTTTGTTTAGCAAATTACATCTAAATTTATTGTTTTGAATTTATTTCTTTTTAAGAGATTCCCGATCATTTAATATAATTTCCCTGCGGGGCTATTGTGTGTCGGGAATGACAGAGAGAATAAAGTGTGTCGGGAATGACAAAAAGAAGAAAGTGCGTCGGGAATGACAAAAAAAATAAAAATAAAAATCCCACTAAACAATTTCTTCTAAATCCTTGATCATTAACCCGCTTAATAGTTTTATTAATTTATTAATATCCAAATTTTCATACCCGTAAATCATTGCTTCAATATATTCTTGCCGTATTTTAACCGGAATGGAAAAAAGCGGATAATTGTTTTGCAGTAAAACAAAATTCATTAAAAGCCGTGCTGTTCTTTTATTTCCGTCAAAAAACGGCTGTATTAAAGCTATCGTAAAATGAATAATAATCGCCTTTAAGTATATGTCAATTTTCAAATTATTAAAATCCGCTAAAAAAACGCTTATTAAATTTTCAATTTCTTGATTTGTTTTTGGCGGTGCATAATTTGTTCCGCCTATTTTTACCCGTCCAGTTCTATATCGTCCCGGGTTAACCACAGTATCTTTACCAACTCTCCAATGAATATCTTTAATTAAATTTTCAGTTATGCTAATTTTTTGTTTTTGAAAAGCGTTATTTAAAGTAAATTCCCATGCTTTTTTCTGATTTAATATTTCATTTTCTTCTTTAATCGTATGCCCGCCAATTGTAACACCTGATAATAATGTTTCTGTTTCCGCGTAAGTATATGTGTTTCCTTCCAGCGCCGTAGTATTATAAACAAAATCAACTTTTTGTGAAAATGCCAGTTTTTTTTGCTCATCTTGATTAAAATTTTGTTGAAATTTTTTTTGCAATTCCAAAATTCTCCGGCTTATTTTCTTGTCGGTTTTATATTTTATATTTTTTAATATAAAATTTTTGTGTTGTACTATTGCTAAATTATTCATACTAAATTTTTATTAATTTTTCGGCTTAACCAGCGGAAATAAGGAAACTTCGCGGATAGGTTTATCCACCAAAAACGCGAATAAGCGCTCTCCAAAGCCGAAGCCGCAGGTTGGAGGTATGCCGTATTCAAGCATTTCCACAAATTCCCAGTCAGGCATCATTGCTTCTTCGTCCCCTGCTTCCAAAAGTTTTTTTTGCTCTTCAAAGCGCTCTTTTTGATCAATGGGATTGTTAAGTTCGGAATATCCATTGCCTATTTCGGCGCCGGCAATCAAAATTTGGAATCTTTCGGTTAATTCAGGGTTGTTTTCTTTTGCTTTTGCCAAAGGCGAAACAATTTTTGGATGGTTAACTAAAAACGCCGGTCCTGAAATTGATCTTCGACAATATTTCCATAAAGTGTCTATTAACCGCTCTCGCGTTTCGCCGTCATATTTGATTTTTAATTTTTTAAGTTTTTCTTCTATTTCTTTTTTTGTTGCTTTTAAAATATCAATTCCTGTTTGCTTGATAATTTCTTCTTGATAATCTATCTTAGGCCATTTGCCTGATAAGTCAAATTTATGTCCGCGCGCCTCAAATTCGCAGGTTTTAAAAACTTCTTTAGCAATTGTTTGGTATAACTCGCGGGATAAATTCATTCCGTCTTCATAATCCGCGTAAGCCCAATAAAATTCCATATTGGTAAATTCCTGCGTATGCTCGGTGCTGGTTCCTTCATTGCGATAAACGCGACCGATTTCAAAAGTTTTTTCAAATCCGGCTGCCATTAAACGTTTTTGCCACAACTCCCCTATTGATATGCGCAGATAAACAGGCAAATTAAAATCCTTATGATGCGTTTTAAACGGATTTGCCTCGGCGCCGCCGGTGCTTGTTTCAATTGTCGGAGTTTCAACTTCAAAAAAGCCTTTTGCTTTCATAAAATTACGGGTAACTTCCCAAAATTTCGCCTTTTTCCTAAACATATCCCTTAACTCAGGGTTCATTAATAAATCAAGATAGCGCTTTCTAAATTTTTCTTCTTCGTTTTTCAAGCCATGCCATTTATCAGGTAAAGGGCGGATTGCTTTTGAAAGCAATTTAAATGATTTAACCATTATGCTTTGCTGGCCTTTATGCGTTAAAAAACAATTTCCGCTTACTTCTAAAAAATCTCCGACATCAATTAAATTTTTTAAAATTTTATAATTATCAGCGCCGACTTCTTTTTTAGAAATGGCTATTTGGATATTTCCGCTAACGTCTTCCAGATTGGCAAAACTTAAATTTCCGTGCGTTCTTTTGCTTCTAAGCCGTCCACATAGAGATATATTTTCTTTATTTTTTTCCAAATTAGAAAAATTTTCAATAACTTCAAAAATTTTATGCGTACGTTTAGCTTTTGAAGGATATGGATTCAAGTTTATTTTTTTTAGTTCATTGATTTTATTTTTTCTTTCCTCAACCTCGCTAATAGCATTAACTGAACTATTTGTATTATTCATAATAAAATTTACTTAATATTTTGTTAATTTTCAATATAAAAATTAGAAAAAAATATTTTCCGTATATTTATATTTTAAGCTATTTTTCGCTAAAAGTCAAAAAAATCAAAAAACCCAAAAAATATTTTTTGGGCTTTTTTTAAATAAAATTTTGCTAATACTAATTCAAAATACCTTCAAATTGCCGCCTAACAGTATTTTTTACGTTTTCATCTTGCAATACATTAAGTAATGATTGGACTCCAATTTTTGCGTTTTCAATTTCGTTAATTTTTTGATACAAAACAGTAAGACTATAAAGCGCGTTGGCGTGATTAGGATTATTTTTAACAATGCTTAAAAATAATTGTTCCGCGGATATTATATCAGCGTTTTTACTGACCGTATTGCCGGTTGCCTGAGTCGGTTTTACGCTCAATTGTTCTCCAGAAGAGGACGCGATTTCAGGGTTAATGTCATGCTCGGCTATCTGTTCCGGAACGATTTGATCTAGGTTTGGCTGGGCAACCCCCCTGTTAAAATAAAGACGGCCTAATTCAAAACGATAATCAAGATTATTTCGTGAAACCAAATTAGCTTGCTTAAGATTTTCAATAGCATTGTCAATATCAGCCATTTTTTCATAAGCGATTGCTTTTCCGTAATACGCGACGGCTAAATCGCCTTTTTTTTGGATTGCTTTATCATATTTTTTAATTGCCTCGCCAATATAATATTTTTTTTCTTCATCATCCAACTCCGCGTTTGCCCTGGCCATATTAATTAAAGCGATTCGCAAATATGGTGTTGGATTTTTAGGGTCAAGTTTAATAACTTCTTCGTATGACTGTTCTGATAATGTTAGAGCCTCCCTCATAAAAAAGGATGTGTTTTCATAAATTAACGCTAAAGATTCATTGTTTGCCGCTTTATTTTTAGCTAAATCAACCGCGCTTTTACTATGTTCAATCGCTTGGCTCAAATTAGCGCTTACCTCCGGCTGATTACTTTCGCTTAGCGCCAGCTGATTGGCTTTTGCCATATAAACGTCAGCCGCGTTTATGTAATAACTATCTTGATATGGAAACAAGCTTATGGCTTTGTTTAATTTTTCAATTTTTTTATCAATATCCCCTGCTGCCATTGCCTCTTTAGCGTAAATATCAGCCATATACATTTTAAGCCCCATGGTAAAAAGAATTACCACGCCGGCGCTTACTGTTAAAAATATGGCGGCCAAAGCCAATGCGTATTTTGGGGAGGCTCTGAATGACAATTTTAAATCTTTGAATCTTTCCGGGTACATTACTATGGCCGATGATATCGCGAAAATTGAAATTAATACTGTTAATAAAATCAATGAATTATTTTGCGCGAATAGCAAGCTAAAAAGAACTGCTGAAATAAAACTTGCAAAAAGCGCCAAAAGAATTGATACATTTTTTTTATCTTTTGTTTTTATTATAGATAAAAAGATAATTGACAAAGAAACAAGAAACAAGATTATAATTGATAAAGCTCCGAGCGAGCCGACAGTGGCTAAAAATTCAAATAAAGACCCTGAAGAACTGTCAAAACGGACATTCCAAAGCGGAGATGAATTAAAATCATTGCTTTTGAATTTGGAAAAGCTATAATAAAAAGTCGCGGGACCGGAACCGAGTATCGGGTTTTCTTTTAAGCCGGCCTTTGCAATATCCCAAGAAGCGTTTCTGGAAAGACTGACTTCCGCGGGTAAATTCATTTGGGTAAAATTAAAATTTCCCAAAACCAATAATATTACTAAAATTAAAAATATTCCCAAAGGAATTAATAAATTGTTATTGCTGATTTTTATTATTTTCGCCAAATAAAACATTAAAACTATAACCGCGCCAACAATCGCAATCGGCCAAAATGTAAAACCGCTTAAAAGGGATAAAATAACAAAATTACCGATTATCACTAAGCCTAAAATAGATTTTATAATAATTATTAAGCTTGAGCCGGCTTTTGACAAAATTTCCCTAGTTTGAGCCATTGCGACTGAAAGAATGGGCAAGGAAATAACTAAAAACATCGTAACAGCGGAAAGTGAGCCTAAAGGATTAAAACCGATATTTTTCGCGAAAGAAAAAGGAAGAATATACCAGCCTTTAAGCTGAAGCAGAATATATATTGTTAAAATACTGATAGAAGAAATAAATGTCCAAAAATATATTTTTATTTTTTTCGCGTTAAGATTATTAATTACCAAATAATAAAACAAAATAAAAATTATTAAAGCAATAAGGCCTTTTGAAGAGTTTCCGTAAGATCCGATTAAACTGTCAATTCTGTTAACCGAAAGAATCGTTGATAAAATAAAAATTGCCAATGTTAATGCTATTGAGATATCCAATGGCGTTCGCTTTAAATTAAGTTCACCGCAGATAACCCCCTTGGTAACCCACGCGACTATGCCGATTAAAACCAAAAAATAAAACAAAATCATTTTTTCAAAACCTAAGCCTTGGGCGGCAAAACCCGTAAAAAATAATGGGGTAAGAAAGAACACTAACCCGATAACAAGCGAAATAATAATATCCAGCCCGCGAGTTGAAAAATGTTTTTCTTTCCCACTTTCCTTGACTGAATTTTTAATTTTTTTTTCTTCCATAGTTTTTATTATACTGAAATGTATTAAAAATTGAAGTTTTTTAATAAATAATTTTATTTTTTTACTAATATTAAAGAATAAATAATTTAATATTTATTTACTACTTCAAATTCAAAAGTGTTTTAGTATAATTTATTTTATTAAAGTAATTATATATTAGCAAAAAGATAAAAAAAAGTCTAATTATATTTGTTGATATCCTCAAAAAAATCCAGATACTTTTTCGCGCATTTATCCCAAGAGTATTCTTCTTTAATATTGGCAAATTTTTCCAAAAAAATATTATTATTTATTTTATTAAAACAATGCAATTCAATTGCCTTGGCAATTGATGAAATATCATACGGATTAATTAAAGTTGAGTAATCCCCAATAATTTCGCTCAAACTGGAATTATTTGCCGTAATTACAGGACAGCCGCAAGCCAAAGCTTCAAGCGGCGGAAAGCCGAAACCTTCATAATAAGAAGAAAAAATAAATAACGATGCTAAATTATATAAATATTTTTTATCGTTTTTATCAATATATCCGATAAATTTGATATTATTTTTTTGCGCGGAATTTTTCCAAGTTTTAAAAATATTTTTATTTTTCCAGCCGCTCCCGCCGGCGATTACAAGCTTATAATCCGTTTCCTTTGGATTTTTTTCTAAAAATACTTCAAAAGCCTTGATTGTATTTTCAATATTTTTTCTTGGTTCAATCGTTCCTAAATATAAAATAAATTTATTAGGCAAATTATATTTTTGCTTAAAATCATAGTTATCTCTAATCAAATTTAATTCTTGCTCGCTTATTTTTCGCATATCATTTTCAATCCCTGAATAAATTACCTGAATTTTGTTTTCCGGAATATTAAATAGCTCAATTAAATCATTTTTAGTGTTATGGCTTACGGCAATTATTTTATCGTATTTTTGCGGAATTTTTTTAATATTTATCATTTTATGCCACAAATTTTTTCTTAAAGAAAAAAACTCAGGATATTTTACAAAAGACAAATCATGAATGGTTATTATTTTTTTAGGAGCATTAGTATAGTTATAAAAATTGAGATGCGGAGAAAAAAATAAATCAACCTTGCCTAAAAATTTATCCACTTTGGGAAATTTAAACAAATTTTGCATTATATGATTAAAAATTTTGTTTGGATAGCGAGTTTGTATAACTTTTACATCTGGATATTTAAAAAAATTAATTTTAAAATTTTTAGGCGCGAATGAATTAAAATATAAAATATATTCATTTTTTTTATCTTTTTCAATAATTTTTTTAATAAGATTATAGCTATACTCGGAAACTCCGCTAAAATATGCGTCCATTAAAGTTGAAATGTCAATTCCGATTTTCATAAAACATATT
>JAYEHJ010000088.1:0-1644 GCA_034659435.1 Patescibacteria group bacterium
TGTTTTAAAAAATATGTTAATATTTTAAAAATTATTTATAAAATTTACTAATATTTGCATAATACGCGGTGGGGGAGATGGCTTGACTTTTGGGCAAAAGTGGTGTATACTTTAATCATAAAGGTGAAAAGTGGTGAATTGAGGTGAATATCAGAAAATTGATTTTGAAACAAAATAAATATTAAAAACAAAAAGTTGTTTCAAACAAAAAGTAAAAAAACAAAAATTAAATAAAAATAAATATAAAATCGGCCAAGACAATACGCGCCGGTGAAAACACAAAAACAAAAAGCATGGGGATGCTTACTCTGCCTCAAAAAAAGGACGAGTAAAAACAAAAATAATTTAGGCGAAGAAGGGGTCTGATACCTGTGAAAGCAGATAATCAGCCTCCTCCTTAATCTAAAACCCTTTCTTAATTTAAATATTTGGCTTGTCGTGCCCAGTAAATCAGGATTTACCCGTTTATTTAAAATTTATATTTTTAAACGGGTAAATCCTGAAATTTTTTTATGTTTATAGGCGAATATAAACACAATTTAGATTCTAAGGGCAGGCTGGCTATTCCTGTGAAATTTCGCGGTTTGCTTAAAAAAGGAGCAGTTGTTACTCGCGGTTTAGATAACTGTCTTTTTTTATATTCTAAAAAGGAATGGGAGGAAAAGGCTAAAAAAATATCCAGTTTACCGCTTAACAAAGCTAATGATCGCGCTTTTGCGCGTTTAATGCTGGCTGGAGCCATGGAAATTGATTTTGATAAGCAAGGCCGCGTTATGATCCCTGAGTATTTAAGGGAATTTGCTAAGTTAAATAAAAAAACAGTGATTGCGGGATTATATGATAGATTGGAAATTTGGGATGAGCAAAAATGGAATAAATATAAAATGGGAACAGAAAAAGAAAGCAATGCGATTGCCGAAGCCTTGGGTGATTTAGCGATTTAATAACAAAAATAAATATGAAAATAAAATTGAAAATAAAAAACAAAAATAAAAGCAGGGGATTAAAAATAAGGGTGGTTAGGGCGCCGATTGTTGACACTGAAGAATTAAAGCAGATTGTGTTTGCCAGAACCAAAGCTTTGGTTTTATAATTTTAGACATGAAAGAATATAAGCATATACCTGTAATGTTAAATGAAGCAATTGATTTTTTGTCGCCTAAAAAAAATCGAAATTTTATTGATTGCACATTAGGAGGCGCCGGCTATACGGTTGCAATAGCGAAATTGATTTTGCCGAAAGGGAAAATATTGTCAATTGATCTGGACAGAATGGCAATAAAGAATGCCAAGGCAATAATCAAAAAAGAAAATTTAAAAAATATTAAAATAGCGCATGGCAATTTTAAAGATATCGCGAAAATTTTACAAAATAATTGGGAGAACCCGCAAGATGCCCAAATCAACGGTATTGTATTTGACCTTGGCCTATCTTCAGCTCAACTCCAGGACGAGCGCAGGGGATTTTCTTTTCAGCTGGATGCTCCGCTAGATATGGGCTTTGATGAGCAGCACACAACTCGCAACTCACAACTCGTAACTCGCAACTCACAACTCGTAACTTATAACACACAACTGGCAACTGAATGTTCTACTTATAAAATTGTGAATAATTGGAGGGAGGAGGATTTGGCGGGGATATTA
>JAYEHJ010000088.1:1744-8350 GCA_034659435.1 Patescibacteria group bacterium
AACTCGCAACTCACAACTCGTAACTCGCAACTCACAACTCGTAACTTATAACACACAACTGGCAACTGAATGTTCTACTTATAAAATTGTGAATAATTGGAGGGAGGAGGATTTGGCGGGGATATTAAAGGATTATGGCGAGGAGCGGTTTGCAAAGGGCATTGCTAGAAGAATTATTGACGCGAGAGGCGATGGTAAAATTAAAAGCACTAAACAATTGGTTGATATAATCGCGCGGGCTGTGCCCGAGAAATATCGGAATAATAGAAAAATTCATTTTGCCACACGCACTTTTCAAGGTTTGCGCATTGCCACTAATAATGAATTAAATAATCTTAAAAAGGCGCTTCCGGAAGCCTTAAACGTATTGGCAACGGGCGGAAGAATCGTTGTTATTTCTTATCATAGCTTGGAAGACAGAATAGTAAAGCATTTTTTTAAAAAAGAAGCCAAGGATTGTTTGTGTCCTCCTGAATTGCCGGTATGCAGATGCGGACATAAAGCGAGTTTAAAAATAGTTACAAAAAAGGCATTACCCGCCAGCAAAGAAGAAGTGAAAAGAAATCCCAGATCAAGAAGCGCGAAAATGAGGGTAATTGAAAAAATATAAAATAAACAAAAAAACAAATATAAAAATGGTAAAAATACAAAGAATTAACAACAGACTTCCTAAGAATTACGGAGGAAAGCTTTTAAATTCCAAGCGGAAAAAAAGGAATATTTTATCGTGGAAATTGCTTAGCGGAACCATAATTTTTTTAACTGTTTTGTCCGGATTATGTTACATTGTTACTATAAATGATTTGGCTGTAAAGGGCATTGTTTTAGAGGAATTAAAAAAGGAAGCAACAAGACAAAATAATTTGACCAATGATTACGAATTGGCTATTATGGAAATGGAGTCTTATGACAATATAAATAAAAGGGCGAAAGATATGAAGATGGTTAAAGTGGATAAAATTGATTATATTACCATTAACAATGAAGGCGTTGCTAAAAAATAAATTTTTATAGATGATACTGGCAAGAAAAAAAGCAAAAAATAATTTAGATTATATTAATCGCCTAAACGTTGTTATGGCGATTATTTTTTTATTGGTCGGCATTTTAATCTATAAATTATTCAGTTTGCAGATAATGCAATACGATCTTTACGCGGCGCTAGCTATGGATCAGCATCAGGTCTTTAATATGCTTAATCCGGAAAGAGGAAAAATTTTTATTCAAGACGGGCAAAGCGGCAATGGCAAGTATTATCCGATAGCGACAAACAAAGAATACGCTTTAGTCTACGCTATTCCAAAAAAAATTCAAAATGTTGAAAAAACCGCGGAAATATTTTATGAAATATTCAATAAAAAGGAAATTGAAAAAAAAGTGGATGAGCTATTGGGCGATGACGAGTATTTTAAGGAGTTAATTGAAGATTTTGATTCGCAAAAAAAAGATGATATTAATAAAAAAGAAAAAGAAGAATTTTTACAGATAAAAAAGGAATTGGAAATTAAATTAAGAAAAGAAGAGATAATTGAAAATTATAAAAAAAAGTTAAGCAAGAAAAATGACCCGTATGAGCCGATCAGAAAAAAGGCCGGCGAAGAAGAGCTGGAAAAAATATTGGCATTGAATTTGGACGGAGTTGATTATATAATGGAAGAGTATCGCTATTATCCGGAGGGCAATGTCGGCTCTCATCTGCTTGGTTTTGTCGGTTTTAACGGAGATGAAAAATCAGGTCAATACGGGCTTGAAGGGTTTTTTGATTATGAGTTATCAGGCAGGCATGGTTCAATAAAAGCCGAACGTTCAGCCGGCGGAGGGTTGATTATTATTAAAGAGCGCGAGTATAACGCGCCGAGCGACGGCAGCGATTTGATTTTAACCATAAATCGTTCGATTCAATTCGCGGCTTGTGAAATGCTTGAAGAATCGGCAATGCGGCACGGCGCTGACAGCGGAACGGTTATCGTTATGGAGCCGAATACGGGCGCTATTTTGGCAATGTGCTCTTGGCCGAATTATAATCCGAATAATTATGGCAAAGTTGAGAATATTGATATCTATAATAATCCGGCGATATTCGGGCAATATGAACCAGGTTCAATTTTTAAGGTTATCACAATGGCCGCCGGCATTGACGAGGGAAAAATCAGTCCTAATACTTTTTATACCGACAAAGGCTATGTTATGATTGAGGGCTGGCCAAAACCGATTAAAAATTCCGACTATGAAACGCATGGCGAATATGGCAGGGTAAATATGGTTACTGTTTTGGAGGAATCTTTGAATACAGGTTCAATTTATGTTATGGAAAAAATTTCAGCTGAAGTTTTTTCCGATTATGTAATAGATTTCGGTTTTGGCGAGAAAACCGGCATTGAATTGGAAACTGAGGGAGCCAGCAATATTGATAGTTTAAAAAGAAAAACAATCCGTCCGGTTGAAGCTGCAACCGCTTCTTTCGGGCAGGGCATTACAGCGACTCCTTTGCAGATTGTTGCCGCTTATTCGGCTGTCGTGAACGGCGGAATATTAATGAAGCCTTACGTGGTTTCTGAGATTGTTGCCAAAGACGGCTCTAAACAAAAGACTCAAGCAAAAAAAATTAGGCGTGTGATTTCAGAAAAATCGGCATTGCTTGTATCTGGAATGATGGTGAATGTTGTTGACGGCGGACACGCCAAATTGGCCAGCGTAGGCGGATATTATGTGGGAGGTAAAACAGGAACAGCGGAAGTAGCTGATATGGAGAAAGGCGGATACAGCGAAGACAAAACAATCCATTCTTTTGTTGGTTTCGCGCCTGTTGAAAATCCCAAGTTTGTTATGTTAGTAAAATTGGATGACCCAAAAGATGTTGATTTTTCCGCGTCTTCAGCCGCGCCGCTATTCGGACAAATAGCCGAGTTTATTTTAAACTATTTTCAGGTTCCGAAGGAAAGATAAGATATTGACAAACCTAAAAAAAGATGCTAAAATGGGGTTATTACCCTAAAAAAGTTTATGATTGAAAAAAAATATTATAAAAGAATAATACAGCCAACAAAATCAAATTCATTTTTTTTATTTGGTCCGCGCGGTACCGGTAAAACAAGCTGGCTAAAAAAGAATTTTAAAAATGCTTTATATTTTGATCTTCTTGATTCTGCTGTTTACAGAAAGTTTTTGGCAAATCCTGAATCATTGAGCAAGTTAATACCGGATAATTTTAACAATTGGATTATACTTGATGAAATACAGCGAATACCGGAGTTATTAAATGAAGTGCACAGGCTTATTGAAAATAAAAAATATAAATTTATTCTTACCGGTTCAAATGCGCGCAAACTGCGTAAAAAAGGCACAAATTTACTTGCCGGCAGAGCATATACTTACGCGATGCATCCATTGAGCGCCCTAGAGTTAAAAGAAGATTTTTCCTTGGAAAAATCGCTTAGCACTGGGCATTTGCCAAAGGCATATATAACAGATAATCCAAAAGAATTTTTAAGTTCATATATAGAAACATATTTAAAGGAAGAAGTTGCCGAAGAAGGCTTGACAAGAAATCTCGGCGATTTTTATAGATTTTTAGAAGTGGCAAGTTTTTCGCAAGGCGAAGTGCTTAATATTGCTGAAGTTGCGCGAGAGGCGGAATTGAAACGTGATACAGCGGAAAGCTATTTTAATATACTTGATGACTTGTTGATAGCGGCGCGGCTGCCGATTTTTAATAAAAGATCAAAACGAGTTTTACTTAAACGCAATAAATTTTATTTTTTTGATGTTGGTATATTTCGCGAGCTACGGCCGATCGGACCGTTAGATTCTGAAAGCGAACTGGATGGTCCCGCGCTGGAAACACTTATTTTGCAAGAATTACGCGCTGTTAATGAATATAACAAGATGAATTATAATATATATTATTGGCGCACAAAAACCGGTCTTGAAGTTGATTTTGTTCTTTACGGCAAAAATGGTCTTGTGGCAATTGAAGTAAAGCGAAAAAAGAATCTGTCAAAAAAGGATTTTAGAGGATTGCGCGCGTTTAAAAAAGATTATCCTGAGGCAAAATGCTATATGTTTTGCAATACGCGGCATAAAGAATATCATAACGATATCACCGCGGTGCCAATAAACGATGCAATTAAAAACATTTTTTGTATTTTGAAGTAAAACAAGATAAATTTATTATTTTTTAATTAATAATATATATAAAAATATGCAGAAGAAAATTAAATTTTTTATTTTATTTACAGCAATATCTATTGTTTTATGTCCGTTTATTTGTTTTGCTGATTCCGCGCCAATCGGCGGTCAAGGCAATACTGTAAAAATATTGGATAATAACGAGATTCAAATGGTTAACGAAATTATTAAAATGGTTGTAAAAGAAAAAGAAATGGGCGAAAAAATGAAATGGAGTCGCGACATAACAGAGGTAGATGTAATTTATACTTTTAAAAACGTAACAGATAAAAATGTTTCTGTAAAAATGGGTTTTCCCGAAAAATTTGACTACGATATTGATTTTGATGAAAAATTAAATGATTTTTCGGCTTACGATGAAAACGGGAATCAGATGGATGTTATATTTAAAGATAATAAAGAAGCGTTGACAGAAGGCGTGAATTGGTATATTTATAATGTTGATTTCGCACCTTATGAAGAAAAGAAAATTCAAAATAAATATTGGATAATTAATCTTGCTTATGGCGGCAGACGTGGATTTAATTATATTTTAGAAACAGGTGCTTCGTGGAAAGACAGGATTGAAAAAATTGATATTGAAATAAAATTTGAAGAAGGAAAATTGATTTATGATGTTGGCAATATAGAGCCGAGCGGTTATATTTTTAATGAAAAAAATAATTCAATTGAATGGCGATTGTCAGATATTGAACCGACTAAAGATGATAATATTAATATAGGGTATAGTAGTTTTCCATATAGTGGCAAGGGAGGTTTACAATGTGATTATGTAAAATCATCATCATATTTAATAGAGGATGAAATTAATTATTATGCTTGTAACGCGGTAGATGGAGATGAGAAAACAGCGTGGGTTGAAGGCGTTGACGGTTCTGGCATAGGAGAATGGATTGTCAGTTTACATAATAATAATTTATATTTAACATTCATAAAAAATTACCAAAAAATTAAAATTTTTAACGGATTTGGCGAAAGCAAAGAATTATGGCAAAAAAATAATAGAGTTAAAAAATTAAAAATTATTTATCCGAACAATCAAGAACAGATTGTAGAATTAGAGGATATTTTTGGTTATCAAATAGTGGATCTTCCGGAAATAATAAAATTAAAAGAAAACGGATACGCTAAATTAGAAATAATGGATGTATATAAAGGTACTGACTTTGACGATACAGCAATTTCAGAAGTGAGATTATTGGGGTTAATTGACGGGGATATTATTGAAGATGATTTAATTTATAATGAAAATTATATTTTCGCGAGAAATTATAAGATGTATAATCGCCTTAAAGGCAAAATATTATTAAAAGTTGAGGATTTAGGAAAGGCTTATTATATTAACCCGGCAAACAGGACGATGAGTTATTTAAACCGTCCGGCAGACGCGTTTCAAATTATGCGCGAGCAAGGCATAGGAATTACAAATAAAAATTTAGAAAAAATTCCTGTTGGTTCAGATCAGAAATATGATAAAAACAAAATTGATAATAATTTTAGTAATAACCAAAAAGGCAAAATATTTTTACAAGTGGAAAATAACGGCGAAGCTTGGTATGTTAACCCAGAAGACGGGAAAAGATATTTTTTAGGCAGACCAACTGACGCGTTTAATGTAATGCGGAATTTGGGATTAGGAATTAGCAATATTGATTTTGATAAGCTGTAAAATTTATGAAAAAATTAATTCAATTAAAATTAAAAATATTGGCAAAGATAATTTAGCGAAATAATATGTTAGAAAAAGAAATAATTATAAATAATAATAAAATAAAATACATTGAAAAACAAGGCGCTGGTGATGCTGTTTTTGTATTTTTGCATGGCTGGGGCAGTGGTTATGAATTGTTTTCATTAATATATAAAGAATTAGATAGTTATATCGCTTTTGATTTTCCCGGGTTTGGTAAAAGTTCAAAATTAAAAAATATTTGGACATTATTAGATTATGCTAAATTAACAAAAAATTTTATTGATAAGAAAGCTAACGGAAAAAAATTAATTTTTGTAGCTCATTCGTTTGGTGGCAGGGTTTTGCTTAAATTGCTTAACAGGCGCAAAATAGAAAATTTAAAACAGATTATTTTAATAGGCGTTCCTTTCGTGCGTGAATACGGCGCCAAAAAGAAAGCTATTTATTTGCTCACTAAAATCGTAAAAATTATATTATCTATTTTGCCAAAATCAATAACACAAAAAATCAGAAAGATTTGGTATAAAATTATAAAAGCAAGCGATTATATTGAATTGGAAGATGAAGTTATTAAAAAAACATTTCAAAATATAATCAATGAAGACATTTCTGAATTTATTAGTGTTTTAAAAAATTATAAGACGGATTTTATTTGGGGGGGCAATGACAGCGAAGCGCCATTATCCGATGCTGTAATCGTTTCTAAAAAAATAAACGCAAAATTG
>JAYEHJ010000089.1:0-8339 GCA_034659435.1 Patescibacteria group bacterium
TCCGACACACAACAACCCATTCATTTTTGTCATATCCGACACACCTAACCTCGTAGAGGAATTATATTAAATGATCGGAGATCTCATAAAAAGCAATAAATATTCAAAAAACATTAAACGTGTAAAAAGAATATAAATAATGCTATATAACAACATTATTTTAATAAAATGATTTAGATGCTTTTAAAGAGATTCCCGATCATTTAATATTATTTCCCTGCCGGGGGCAATGTGTGTCGGGAATGACAAATTAAGAGAGTAATGGAATGGCAGATGGATGTTGCGTAAGGTGAGTTAGTTAATATTATAATATTAGTTTAATTTAAGCTTATTGTCAAAGCAAAAAAACATAAAATTGCGCAACATTGGCTCTTATGCTAACATATAAATAGAATTTTTGCTTGAATATTTACAATTTCCGCTTATAAAGTATCCCAATTAAAAATTTATAATGGGACTGCCGCCGCGAATATCGCCCAAAAAATTATAAAAATTAATAAAAATGCCGGATCTAAAATTAGAAAAAATATTTTTTCAAAAAGGCGCTGAATTTATCGGTGGGATTGACGAGGCCGGCAGAGGACCTTTGGCTGGTCCTGTAGTGGCGGCTTGCGTGGTTTTGGACGCGAATTTTAAAACAAATAAAAAAATTCAAGAAATAAAAGATTCAAAAAAATTAAGCGCCGCTAAAAGAGAAAAGCTAATAGATGTAATTTTTACGTCTTTTATTGAAGTGGGAATTGGGATTTGCGATCACGCGGCAATTGACAGAGTAAATATTTTACAAGCCACGTTTTTAGCCATGAAAAAAGCAATCGGCGCGCTTAAGCAAAAGCCGGATTTTATATTATTAGACGGCAAGTTTCCAATCCCCAACATCAGCGTAAGGCAAAAATCAATAATAGGCGGTGATAATTTGGCGCTAAGCATCGCCGCCGCCTCAATTATAGCAAAAGTAAAAAGAGACAAAATAATGCGAAAATTGCATGAAAAATATCCGCAATACGGTTTTGACAAGCACAAAGGCTATGGCACAAAATTACATATAGAGGCTTTGAAAAAATACGGTCCTTGCCCCATGCATAGAAAGAGCTTTAAGCCGGTGGCTTTGGTTAAGAATAAAGAATCAGGAATCAGGAATTAAAAATTAAGGAGTAAATATAAAATCCTTGATTCTTAATTCCTGATTCCTGATTCTTAAAAAAATCTTGATTCTACTTCAAAAATAAACTATAATATAAAATATATTAATAAATAATCAAGCATATTATGTATAAAATAACCGGTGGAGGCATATTGATTGATGTAAATCATATTTTAGAAAAAGCGCAAATCGCGGAAGGTATGCAAGTAGCTGATTTGGGCTGTGGAACGCTTGGACATTTTGTTTTCCCTTTGGCAAAAATAGTCGGCAAGCATGGCAAGGTTTACGCGGTTGATATACTGCGAATCGCGCTTGACACGATTGATAGAAGAATAAAAGTTGAAGGATCTAAAAATATTGAAACGGTTTGGAGCAACTTGGAAATATTTAAAGCAACAAAAATTGAATCAAGCAGCCTAGACGCGGCTATGCTGCTTAATACCTTGTATTTATCGCATAAACGAGTGGAAATAATCAGAGAATCCGTGCGTATGTTAAAGCAGGGCGGCAAATTAATGATAGTTGAATGGCAAAACACGAATATCCCTTTCGGCCCGCCCATGGGCGAAAGAGTAAAAGAAGATTCCTTAATCCATGGCGCCGGCAAATTTGGTTTAAAATTTATAAATGAATTTATTGCCGGACAATATCATTACGGCGTAATTTTTGAGAAAATATAAAAAATATAAATAAGAATAAAAATATGGAAAATTTATTAAAATTAAGTTTTTGGTTCAATATGGCGCCTGGCAGCTTAACGCAAGGAGCGCTTAGGCTTATTGTTATTTTTTTAATAAGTTTATTTATCGGCGTTGTTTTTTTTAAAATTTTAAAAAATCGCAAAAGAAATTTATATAATAAAATTTGGAACAAACTGCATCTTTTTAGTTTAAGCAATTTGATAGTCGGCTTATTTTTGCTGTTTTTCAGTTATGAATTGCTTCCTTTTCTTTCTATGCGCCTTTGGCTATTGCTGTGGGGCATCGGCATGATTGTTTGGCTGACATTTATATTTAAAATTTTTAACGAAATACCGAAAATTAAAAAAAAAATGGCTAAAGAGGATGAATATAAAAAATATTTGCCGTAAAATTTAAAAAACTTGAAAAAATATTCGCAAAATTAATTGATTAAAAAATTTTTATAGCTTTTTATGCTTATTAATAATATCAACTATTTTTTTAATAGTTTCTTCTAGTTTTCCCTGCTTGTTTATGACTTCATAATCGTAAATATCTTTATGCTTCAGCCATTCGCGCGTATAATCAAGCCTTTCTTTTACATATTCATCAGTAATGTTGCCTCTTGCTCTGATTCTTTTTTCAAGCGTTTTTAGCGGCGCGTTTAAAAAAATCGCGATTATTCCGGGAAAAAGTTTTTTAGCGCTAATTACGCCTTTGTATTCAATTTTCCAAATTCCTGTTTTACGAGAATTGATTACTCTGTTAATTTCTTTTTTGGCAACTCCGTAATAATTATCATTATATTCCCGCGCGTATTCAAAAAATTTATTATTATCAATATTTTTTTGAAATTCTTCTTGAGATATAAAATAATAAGGATTGCCTTGCGATTCGCCTTGCCGCGTTTTTCTCGTGGTAGTTGTAATAACGCGTTCAATTGGAAAATATTTTTCCAAACCGTCAATTACGCTGTCTTCACCCGCGCCTGAAGGTCCGGATATGATAAAAAGATTATTCATAATTATTTTATTATCTCTAAAAATTTTTTCAAATTTTCAGGCAGCCCAATCTTATATTTTTTTCTTTCCCCGTCTAAACTCGTAAATCCCAATTCATTAGCCGCTAAAAAAATTCTTCCCAAATTTAATTTTTGATTTTTTATTTTGGTTTTTCCGGTTCCGTACAAATCATCACCAGCCAAAGGATGTCCGTAAGCCGCGAAATGGCATCTGACTTGATGGGTTCTGCCGGTTTCTGTTTTTACTTTTAATAAAGTGTAATTAATATATTTTTTAATAATTTCAAACTTGGTTTTGGCGTTGCGGCCGTCAAAATTCGCTTTGCCTTTTTTTGTCAAAGGCAGGGCAGCCATTTTGTATCCCTTGCTTGAGCGCGCAATTGGAAAATTAATTTCAGATTCTTCTCTTTCAATTTTCCCGAATACTAAAGCCGTATAATATTTGCTAATAGTCCTTTCCTGAAATTGTTTTTTAAGATCAAAAAAGCTTTCATTGTTTAAGGCGACGATCATAAGCCCGGAAGCAAGCTTGTCCAAGCGATGCATAATGCCGGGCCGCGAATCATCTTCGCCGACTCCCGCAAGCTCCGGATAGTCAGCCAATAAAAAATCAACCAAAGATTTTTCCTTGATACGCGCGGCTCCATGCGTCAAAAGCCCGGCAGGCTTATTGATTATTAAATAATCTTTATTTTTTTCAATCAGTTTGTAAGGCATGTGTATTTATTAGCATGGATGAAAAACTTTGTAAATAAAAAATTTACAAGTTTTTAATCCCCTCTTTAAAGCTCCGCGGATTAAAATTAAGATATTCGCGCGCCAAGCTGATGTCGCAAGGCTTTTTCGCAAGCAGACGCGGAATTTGGTCGCGAACCAGAATGCGCGGAAAAATACACGCGACAATTTTTAAAACAAAAATCGGAATATAGATGATTTTTATTTTCTTGTTATAAGCATGCGCGATTAAATTAACCAGATTTTTATAAGAAAAATTTTCAGCTCCCGCTAAAATACAGCCGGTGTTGATTTTTTTTGTTTGAATTGAATTGATTATTGCCAAAACAACGTCATCAACAAAAACGGGATTTAATTCAAAATCGCCTTTTCCAGGCACAGGAATAAAATAAGATTTTTTTATTTTATCAATAAGTTTTTGAATAGCTTCGCCGTTTTTAGCGCCGTAAACTTCGGCAGGCTTTAATATTATCCAGCCAAATTTATATTTTTTTACCGCTTGCTCGGCTAAAAATTTTGAATAAGCGTAAGCTCCGCCAAATTTGGAAGCAGCGCGCGAGCTGATGAATATAAATTTTTTAACAGAGTTTTTTTCAGCCGCTCGCAATAAATTTTTTGTGCCGTCAATATTAATTTGAAAATATTTTTTTATTTTATTAGAGTGGGTAATTCCCGCTAAATGAATTATTACATCTATATTTTTTAGCGCTTTGTCAAGGCTGTTAAAATCATTTAGATTTCCGATTTTAATTTTAATTTTTTTTATTGTTTCAAGTTTTGATTGATCCCTGCTCAAAACAGCCAAATCATCAAAGCCGGCTTTAATTAATTTTTTTATTAAAATTTTTCCAATCCCGCCGCTAGCGCCGGTTATTAGAATTTTCATTATTTTTTTCGCGTATTATTGATAATTTTGAATTCCCTGATTCTAAATAAAATCAAATTTTTAATAAATTCAAATATTGCCGGCAAACGGACAAATGATTTTCTTTTGCCGCAAAGCCCGAGAAATTCAGTTGGCATTTCAGCGATTTTTGTCTTTAAGCGGCGGGCGTTAATCATAATTTCCGCGTCAATAAACCAGTCGTCTGATTTTAAATTAAGCTTGTTATAAAAATCCCGCGTAAAAATTTTTGGTTTGGAATTTATGTCTTTTGCTTTTAACCCGTAAAAAAAAGCAGTAAAAATTAAATTGTAAATAATTGAAATGGTTTTTCGCCAAATGCCGTCGCCGCGCGCAAGCCTGTAAGTTTTTACCAAATCAAAATTATTATTTTTAATTTTTTTATAAACGCGAACAAGGTCTTTAATCGGCATTTGTCCATCGCCGTCAATTACGGCAATAAACTTGCCGCTTGCTTTTTCAAGTCCGCTTTTCATATCCCAGCCCATCATGCCCTTTTTTTCGCGGCATACGCATTTTATATTATTATTTTTTTGAACGATTTGTTTCGCGTATTCATGAGTTGGATCATAGCTGTTTTCTAAAAAATTGGCAACCAAAATTAATTCGTAATTATTAATATCATTATTTTTAAAATCAACTTTTACTTTTTCAACAAAATTGAATATTTCTTTTTCTAGGCAATAGCAAAGGATTACAACGGATAATTCCGGCGCGGCCAAGGATTGGTTTTTCGGATGATTATTTTCTAACATAATAACTGATTTGCGCCATGCGCGCGAAAATATATTTGCGTTTTTTTAAAATAAATTTTTTTTCCAAAATTTTATTAATTTTTTTATATTTTGAAACATGGTCGTCATGAGCGTTTTTTTGTCCCGCCAAACGCATGGCAATTTTTGAAATCCAATTTTCAGTTGGAAGATATACAAGAAATTCTACATTTTTATTCATTAAAATAAATTCAGCCAATAATTTTTCAATTTCTTCCAAATATAAATGTTCCAACACTCCTGACAAAATTATTTTTTCAGGCTTTAGTTTTTTGTAATTATCAATTTCAGTCAGTTTCGGCTCAATATCATAATTGATAATATTATTTTTTTTCAGCAGTTTTTTTAAATGCCCGACACCGCAGCCAAAATCAAGAATTATGCCTTTTTCATTTTTTAAATTTCCGAATTTTATTATGGTGTTTAAAATTTCTCTAAAATAAATACCGGAAAACCCTTTATAATAATCCTCGGTGTAATCAATTGTTTGCGTATTTCTTGCCATAATTTTTTATAATAAATTTACCCTATATATTCACCTGCTATTCCATCACTCTCTTAATTTGTCATTCCCGACACACATTGCCCCCGGCAGGGAAATTATATTAAATGATCGGGAATCTCTTTAAAAGCATCTAAATTATTTTTTAAATAATAATTTCTAATATTCTATTTATACATTTTATTGTTTTTTATGTTCATTGATTTTTACGAGATCTCCGATCATTTAATATAATTCTTCTACGAGGTTAGGTGTGTCGGAGATGACAAAAATGAATGGGTTATTGTGTATCGGAGATAATAGGTGAGTAATAAACAAAAGAATTGTCATCTTCAAAAAGCAGTTTCCAATCATTTTTGCCGCTTAAATATTCTTCCAAAGGATTTAATTCATAGTCTTTATCCCTGAGCCCTAAAAATGTTTTTTCAAACCAATTGAATTTTATTGCTTTATACTTCCTGTCTAGCACAAGATTAATATTATATTCATCTAATTTATCGGATATTTTTTCTTTGTCAAAAAATTCATAGTATTCTTCCAATAAAGAATGATTATTAACTTGAAGCATCGGCAGCCTGCCGTCAATGAATATTTTATGATCAGGCAAATTCCAAATTAAATATCCTCCCCATCCGTAGTTGTTAAATATTTTTAGATTTTTTTGCGGCAATGTTTTTATTTTTTTCAAAGCGCCGCATGGATAAAATCGGCAGAATTTTTTATTTTTAAAAGGCGTGTTAGTAAAATTTGTTAAAAATAAAACTAAAAATATTGAAATGCTCAGGCCGGTTATTAGAAAAAAATAAATATATTTATTTTTAAATAAATAAAAATATATTTTTTTAAAATTATTTTTATTTATTGTGTTTGACACAGCCGCGATAAGCGGGAGAGAAGCAATAAAAAAAAGCGGAAAATTTCGCCTGGATTTAAACGCGGCTATTAAAAGCATCAAGCTGGAAAAAAAATGCCAAAAATTTATTTTTCTATTTTTATTTTCAAAAAATAATAAAATTATAATTAATATAAATATTATAAAATAAATTTGCTGAATATAATTTAGCGGGGCGTTCCAGACAGGAAGCCATTCCGCGATATGCTTCATATAATGCGTATTTTTATATTCAAGCATAAAGCTGAAATATCTGTAATGGTATGGAGTAATAAAAACAGCTATAGATGAAGCAACTGCTGATAAAAAGATATAAAAATATTGTTTTTTCTCAAAATTTTTAAAATCAAAAAAATTAATTTTAAAATATTTTATAATTTTTGGAATAAATAAATTTACGCATGCATAAAACCAAAGGATAATCAAGCCCAGCATAAAACCGCCGTGCAGATTTGCCCAAACAAAAAATAAAATCGGCAAAAAATAAAGAATTTTATGATTTCGCGCTTTGTTGAATTTATCAATTATAAATAACAGCAGCAAGAGCATTAAAACGGATAATTCCTGCATGCGTACTCCAAAATGGGGTAAAATTCCGACTAAGCCGATTATTTCAATTATTAATATAAATATAAAATGCAGCTTATTCTGAATATATTTTTTTAATAATAGGTTGTTAAGCAAAAAAATTATTAAGAGTCCGATTAACGCGAAAAATACGCTTAAAGCAATATAACCGATTTTAGAGTAAACAATATAGCTGATTAAGTTAAGCAACCATTCATGATCAACCCATGTTCTTCCTTCCAACGTATAATTATAGTTTTCATTCTGAGGAACATGTTTTTCAAAATATATTTCTTCCCCGGCTTTCAGATGCCAGCCAAAATCCGGATCAAGGTAATTGAACGAATTTGCCAGAAAAACTGAAAAAATCAGCGCGTAGAATAAAACCGCAATTATCAAATTAAAATTAAATTTTCGCATAATTTTTTGATTATGTTTTGATTTTAGCATAAATATTTGTTATTTGCTATTTTTTATGATAAAATATAATAAATGTTAATAACTTTTATCTTTTTGAATTTTACGGTAAAAATGCCATAATATCAAAAATTATAGAAAGGGGGTGAATTATGAAAAATAAATTATTTAAAAACATCGCCATTGTTGCTGTTTTTATGTTTCTATTTTCAACAATGGCGGTTGCTGTGTCTGCCCAGCCGGAGATTGGCATGAATTACGCCGGCAATCTTAATTTAACAGAGGCCAATGAAACGGACCCAAAAGAAATGGCTGTTAGCATTGTTAGGTATTTAATGACATTTTTAGGCATTATCGCGGTTGTTATAATTTTATTGGGTGGTTTTAAATGGATGACTGCCGCAGGCAATGAAGATAAGCTTGCTGAAGCGAAAAAGTTGATAATTGCCGGTATTATCGGTTTGATTATTATTTTGTGCGCTTACGCAATTGTAAATTTTGTAATCGGAATTACTAATGACACATTAACCGGTAATATTTAAAAATACAGTGGGTCCCTCTAGAATTCTAGGGATCCACCCTTATAAAAATAATTCTTATTTTTATAAGGGTGGATAATTATTAATAAATAACTAAATTTTAGGCATTTTTAATTAAAATTAATTTGTATTTTTAAAAATTGCCAAAATTTTAGCAAACATTAT
>JAYEHJ010000090.1:0-8330 GCA_034659435.1 Patescibacteria group bacterium
TTAATATTTTTTTCATACGCTTAGAAGTTGTTGTTAAAATATTATTATTTTTTTATTACTCTGTTTATTATTTTTATCCGCGAACTCTTTTTTTCTATATTAATTATTCTCTGTATTGAATTTTTCAAATCTGAAACACTTTCTCTGGGAAATAGTAAAAAATTTCCCATAACAGCGTATTCAGTAACTATTATATCCTCCGTTTAATTTTCATGTGCAATATTAATCATTAAATTTCTCCTTTGCTTTTCTTTTTGTAAACTGCCAGTTGATTCCTTTTTTTATTCTATTTCTGTTTTGGCTCCATTCGGCGACAGCCCCATATAACGGGATATTCAGGGTTGTATGGTTTTTCATAAAAATTCACTAAATTAAGCCTTACGGCACATTTTAAGTGCGTTATCGGCGGTTATGGTTTCTTAAAAACTTATTTGATTGTATAATTACTGTATAACAATTAACTTTAAATAGATGCTTGAAGCAATTAAAGCTGGTGGTAACTATACAATCAAACAAATTCTCAAGGATAGCTGGAATGATTTTTATGATCTGAATAATGGCAATATTCGCGATGTTGTGTTTGAAAATATTGAAAAAGTTATGGCTTGCGGAGATAAAGATAAACTTGGCTATGGAATGTATGTATGCCCTTCTTGCGGAGATAAGCATTATGTCGCTCATACTTGCAAATCTCGTTTCTGCAATTCTTGTGGGAAAATTATGACTGATAACTGGATTAATTGGGCGCAAGAAAATATGTTAAACTGTCCTTATCATCATATCATATTTAGTCCGCCTTCTGAATTGTGGCTTTTTTTTGCGGCTAATCGCGATTGTCTGAACTTTTTGTTTAAAGCCACGTCTGATGCTATTATTCCATGGTGCAAGAAACAATGATTTACCCCAGGGATTGTATCCGTTATGCATACTTTCGGCTCCACTCTTGATTTTCATCCACATATTCATATACTGCTTACAGAGGGAGGCGTTAGCGAAAATGATAACTTTGACTTTTTAATTTGGCAGGAATGCAATTTCTTTTCTGAGAAAGTGTTAAAAGAACGATTTAAAAATTAATGTACTCTAATACCTCTCTAATATACCACTTCTAGGGGTAAAAGTCAAGGTCAAAATTGCAAAAAATTAAAAACTAGAATCAATAAGATATTATAAAAACAGTTCATAAAAAAGTGGAAAAACAGTGCAAAAATATGGGCTTGAAAAAAAAGATAGTCTCTTGTAGTATAAGATTATGCCAAATGATAATTTAATTGACAAAATACCGCCACAAAATCTGGAAGCTGAGCAATCTTTTTTAGGCGCGCTTTTAATTGATAAAGAAGCGATAATAAAAGTGGCTGACATGATTTCGGAAAAAGATTTTTATAAAAACGCCCACACTATTATTTTTTCCGCTATTAAAGATTTATACGCTAGGCACGAGCCCATAGACATTATCAGCCTGACCAATAAACTGGAAGAAAAAAATGAATTGCAAAATATCGGCGGACGGGCATATTTGGCGCATATAGCGAACGCAAGCGCCGCATCAAGCAATGTTGAAAACTATGCCTTGATAATCCAGCGCAAAGCGACACTGCGAAGACTGCTGCATTCCGCCGCTGAAATTACTGAATTGGGATATAAAGAAGATGAAGATATTGACGAACTGCTTGACGAAGCAGAGCAAAAACTTTTTGGCGTATCGCAAAAATATTTAAAAAATGCTTTCATGCCGATAGATAAATTATTAAATGACGCTTTTGAACGGATTGATGAACTGCATAAGTATGGCGACTCTTTAAGGGGGATACCTACAGGCTTTCCGGATCTTGACGGGCTTTTGTCAGGATTGCAAAAATCCGATTTAGTTATTGTTGCGGCGCGCCCCAGTGTCGGCAAAACAACTTTCGCTCTTGACATAGCGCGCCAAATTGCCGTTAGAAGCAAAACTCCGGTTGGAATATTTTCTTTGGAAATGAGCAAAGAACAGCTTGTTGATCGCTTGCTTTGCGCCCAAGCCAATGTAAGCCTTTGGAAAATGCGCTCAGGCAAGCTGTCTGACAAAGACAACAATAATGATTTTTCCCGTATTGGAGAGGCTATGGGGCAGCTTTCAGAAGCGCCAATCTATATTGACGATTCGCCGAATTGTTCAATTATGGAAATACGAACCAAAGCCAGGCGCTTACAGATTGAAAAAAATTTAGGCGTGTTATTTATTGATTATTTGCAATTAATGGAAGGGCGCGGAAAATACGGCGATAACAGAGTTCAGGAAGTTGCCGAAATTACCCGCGGACTAAAGGGAATAGCCAGAGAGCTTAATATTCCGGTAATAGCGCTTTCCCAGCTTTCCCGCGCTGTTGAACAAATCAAACCTGCCGTCCCAAAACTTTCCCATCTTCGCGATTCAGGATCAATTGAACAAGATGCCGATATTGTTATGTTTATATACAGAAAAGCGGCAGACAGAAATTATGTTCGCGAGGAATTATCGCCTGAAGACAGGCATAAAGCCGAAATACACATTGCCAAGCATAGAAACGGCCCGACCGGAAAAAAAGATTTATATTTTGATGAAGATACAGTCAGCTTTAAAACCATTGATCAAACATACAGGGAATAATTTTAATAAATTTTTAAATAAACAAAAAATTATGTTCAACAAATTAAAACAAGTTAAAGATTTAAGAAGCCAGGCAAAAACCATGCAAAACACGCTTGCCGATGAAGCTATCACTCTTGAAAAAAACGGAGTTAGTTTGGAGATGAATGGCAATATGGAAATTCAAAAAATAAATATAAATAATGATTTATCCAAAGAAAAGCTGGAAGACATTTTAAAAAGCCTTTTTAATGACGCGGTTAAAAAAACTCAACGCGTAATGGCTAAAAAAATGCAAGAAATGGGCGGCTTCCCCGGGCTTGGATAATTAGACACATGCCTTATCCAAAATCAATTGAAAATTTAATAATTTTTTTTTCCAAACTGCCAAGTGTCGGACCGAAAACAGCGGAAAGATATGTTTTTTTTCTTTTAAAACAAAATCCGGAATACTTGCAAAGCCTTGCACAGTCAATCGCGGAATTAAAAGAAAAAACTACTGTTTGCTCATCATGTTTCGCAATTTCCGATAACTCGCCTTGCAGTATATGCTCTGATTCAAAAAGGAATTCGGACATTATTTGCGTTGCCGCAAACACAAAAGATATGCTGGCAGTTGAAAACGCGAAAGAATATAACGGCAAATATCATATTTTAGGCGGTGTAATCAATACAATTGAAGGAACAAAACCTGAAAGCCTTAAAATAAACGAATTAATAGAAAAGGTTAAAAAAAATAATATTAAAGAAATTATTTTTGCGCTAAGCTCAAATATTGAGGGCGAAACAACCGCCCTATATTTAAAAAAAATACTATCCCCTTTTAAACTAAAAATAACCCGCATTGCCCGCGGTCTTCCAAGCGGAGCCGAATTGGAATACGCCGATGAAATAACTTTAGCCAGCGCGCTTAAATTTAGAAATGAAATTTAAACTAATTTTTAAAACTTCATTTTTTCTTTCTAAAAAACTGCGCCGCCAATATAATTAATATTATTGAGGCTGACACAAGCGAAATAGACATTAAGTTTTTGATTTTTTCGCTTTTTGGATTTATTTGTTGTTTTACAGATGCTTTAAAAAAGGAATTATTTTTTTCATTTGACAAACCTGCCTGCTTAACACTATTCAAATCCAAATAATGAAAATATTTGTTCAAATCATAAACTGGCCAACGCGCGTTTTTGTTGCCATAATAAACTTTATACTCGCCGCCAGTTTCTGCATTAAATACTATCTCACGATAAATTGAATATACTGTAATCTTATTTACATCAAGCGGAACGTTGTCATAATTATAGATAACCAATTTAATATAGCGTTCGTTAATTTCCGAAAAATCTAAAATTAAATTTTCACCGTTAAACTTGGCTGTATTATATCTGAATATATATCCGCTGGAGACTTTGCGCCAATCTTTATTGTTAAAACTAGCTAAAATTGCTAATGAACGATTAAAATTTTTATCACTAACACCGACTGTGATTTTACTATGCGGAATACCTCCTTGTCCTAAATCAATTACAAATTCAGTATTATCACCTACTGTTTTTTTATTAAACGTGGCTTCCCGTCTAAGTTCTTTGACGTCTTCTTTTTTTATCATTTTACCTGTTATACTATCTATTTTAACAGGTCCTCCCGTATTATCATCAATTTCTATTTTTAAATAACGGTAAATACTTTCCGGAAAATCAAAGGTTGTCCGTTTTGAAAACATATTGCCTTTGCGATCCGTGTAATCATAAATATAGATATTATCAGCCAGCACGCGCCAGCTACCGATTGAATCAGAGCCATACACGCGCGCGCTTGTTTGAAAATTTTCCGAATCCGTCTTTATCTCTAAAAAATTTATTCCCTGATTATTCGCTCCAAAATCCAAAACGACTGATGAATTTTTTCCGGGCGCATACGATTTATTTAACATTTTCGGGGAAAATATCTGCGTTTCAGACTTACCGCGGCTCTTTAAAAGCTTATATGGCACCTCTTTGTTTTTATCATTAATGACGCGCAAATCCCGCAAATCTTTTTGCGTATTTTTAAAAATTTCATCATCAATGGAAAAGCTGTTTAAGCCTGTTTTAATATTTTCAATATTTTTATAAAACGGCCATTTTTCCAAACTAAAATCCGCCGCGCAAACAAGCGGAATAATAAATAAAAATAGTAAAATAAATAACTTTTTCATAAAAAAACATTTAATCATTAATAATATCCTTAAAAACATGCTTGTATTTTTGATATAAAAATGAAATTCCAAGCAAAACCATGCCCAAGCTGATTGACGCGATTATGCGATATAGCTGTCCAAGGCTCCACAGGTCATAAAAGAAAAGTTTTAATATCGCAACAGACAAAAGCGACATTCCGCCGATGCGCGCCCAGCCGCAGCGTTTCCAAAATCCTAAAATAATCAACAATATCGCGTAAACAAGCCAAAACAAAGATATTGAAACGCTAGCCTTGTTTTCCGCGCGGTTGATTTTTGCATCCAATTCCCGGCATTTAATTTTATCATACGCGCTATTTGTTGGCTTTGTATAACGTTGCATTGCGCAAACTTTATTTCTTTCCGTTTTTAATTCAAGAACTTTATCATTATAATGCAGCCACAATTCCCTGCTGCCGGCAAAAATCGTTAAAATATTCGCTGTTATTAAAAATAAAATAACAGTTTTTTTAATGTTTAAAAATTTATTGTCATTACCGGAATTTTTTAAATATTCATACAACAAGCCGGCTCCCAAATATAAGGCTGATATGATTTCAAGCGCCAATATTTGGCGGCAAACTGTTTTATAATTCCACAAATCATGCGCGAAAAATCTGGCAGCAACTAAAAAATTAAAAACGGCTCCCAAGCTAAGCAAATAGCCGCGTTTTTTTAGTGTTCCGATTACCATTAAAACAAGACCGTAAATTGAGCAAAAAATTGAAATCATTGTCCACTTGCCTTCTCTAACGGTATTTACAAAAACGCCATCAATTCTTTTTAAATATTCATTTGAATTTTGATATTCTTTTTTAATCTCTTGATTATATTCTTGTATTCTATTTATTTCTTTATCAATAATATTTTCTCTGTAAGTATGAATATCTCGGCTTACCGCAAAAATAGTACATAAACTCGCTAAAACAATAAAAAGCTTTGCTATTTCGCGACGTTTGAAAATTCCGCTTTCAGATTTTACGCTCCTTTTGGAAATATAGGATCCGACATAAAAAGAAACAATTAAAAATACCGCTGACAATGCTGCTTTATTTAAAAATAATAAATCGCTGATAGCATAATCCGTATAATCAAATACAAAAAATCTAATAAGCGCCAAGCCGTAAACAATAAAGGCAAATGTTTTTATTATATCGCCTTGCATGGTTCCTGAACGTCCTCCTATATAAAATAACAGCGCGGCTTCAATTGCCCAGCAAATTGTAATTACAAAAAAATCAAATTGCAACGGAGCCGCTATTGTAATAAAACTAATTGATAAAAAGGCTAAAAAATTATATAAATTTTCATCTTTCGGCGTAAAACTTTTAACCAAATGCGCCCACAAAAAATAATAAATTGCTAAAATCATCACGAAAAATCCTAGCAAATAATCATAATCTTTTTCTAACAATCCGTAAGAAACCAAAAAATAAACAATTCCCGACACAAGCGTAATAATTTGCTCAATTCCGCTTGATTTTTCGCGTGTTGCTAAATTATAAATTAAAGCGGAGATAGAGTAAATTATAAAAAATATGCTTAAAAAACTAAATGTGGCAAACAGCTGATCTGAAGTATAATATTCTCCATGCCAAGCCATAAATGTAAAAATAGTTCCGACAAATCCAATCAAATGCAGCCAATGCCATTTTTTAAAATAAGACACGGCTAATATGGATAAATCTAATAATATTATATAAGAGAATAAAGCGAATTGCTGATTCTCTCCACTGGAAACCAAAAACGGTGTTGCAAAACCGCCTAAAACCGCGGTAATTATTAACGGAGGAGCATTATAACGCACGCTTAACGCGACTCCGATTATGGTAACCATAACCATGAATAAAAAAGCGGCTCCATAGCCGATTAAATCATAAAAATTCAAAGCCGCGAAAACCGACATATACAGCGCTACAATTCCGCCACCGCTTAAAATTTGCCCATATAAATTATATTTGCGGATTGTTTTCTCGCCTAATCCCAAAAGAGCTAAACCTGATAAAATTCCAATTACCACGCGCGCCGTAGGCCCAATCCAATCATTATCAAAAGTATATTTTAGAAAAAAAGAAATACCCAAAACCAAAACTATAATTCCGATTTTCAAAAACCATTTTGATCCGATTCTTTCTTCCAAAGATTGGGAAGAATGCTTTTTTGACTCTTGTTTTTTAGCATATTCATCAACTTCTGCTTTAACATTATGCTTATCCGCGGATAAAACATTTTCAACTTTATCAACCAAGCTGTTTAACGTCTTGTCGCTACTTTTTTCAAAAACGTTTGGCAATGGCGGCGGAGACGGCGGAGCAAGACCTGCTTTATTGTCTTGCTTAAAAAATTCATTTTCTAACTTGTTTATTTTTTTATTTTGCTCGCTTAAACGAAAATTCAAATTCGCGATTGAATCTTTTAATTCATTTATCGCGCGCAAAATATCAGCTTGATTATGTGGCATACTAAAAAATTATTTATAAATTAATAATTTTATTATACCATTTTTATTAGTTTGGGGCAAAAAAATGCACTCGTCCATATATTACACCATAGTAAAAAAAATTATCAAAAATTTTCTACTCGGGTAGAAAATATAGGATTTTTTATTTAAAAAATTCACCTTACGCGCTTAAACGCATGCTGATATTTTTAATCTTAATTTTTAAGCGTCAAGCAAATTTTTTGAAAATATTTTTTACCTAAATTTAGCAAAAAACACCACTAACCCCTTGACAAGTTTTCAATAGTATGCTATGATGAAAAATCAAATAATTTGAACTATGATTTATCTGATTACAATGATGACCATGATTGCTAATAAAAAAACAATCATAGCCAATCAAAATAATCAAGCAAATCATAGTTCAAGACAATTAAGCTGTTCTTTAAAATTCATCTCCTAAATTTCAATTGCCTTATTTAAGGCAGTAAATTATTTTGCTGTTTTTAATAAGACAATTGAAATAAACTTTTAACTTTTTATTGCCTGCGATTCAGGCGAAAGGGTGTGAAAAATGAAAAAAAATGGATGGAAGAGAATAGATCGGGCGGTAATTAATACCGCCAAAAGGTTAATCCCCGAGTATAAAGGGGAGAACCAGAACGAATTGATAATCGCAATTTCCATGAAGTGCCCTAAGGCCGGGCATTATAACGATGTAATGCGCGCAATTTCAATCGCGCGTAATGAAATTGCGAATGGCGGCAAAATTTGTCGCCCAAGAATTAAGAAAGAACAAACAAAAAAAATAAAGGAGGTGAAAAATATAAGATGGACATACGCTGTTGCGTAAAGTCCATTGTTCAAAAGAAAGGGTTTGTTTGTTCAACAAACCCTCTTCCCTAAGCTAATAATTTTTTACATTATTATATTAGCGAAGAGACTATAGTGGTCGGGTTTGTCAAGACAATAAAATTGAAAAAATGAGATAGATTTTTATTAAAATATTTGAACCGATTATTTAAAATAAATTTCTGCCGGAGTCATATAGTTTAATGATTGATGGC
>JAYEHJ010000091.1:0-35587 GCA_034659435.1 Patescibacteria group bacterium
GAAAAGGAATACGGACAAGCGCTGTACACGGAAAATAATAAAAGCCAAACAATAACCATTCAATTCGCGAGCAATCAAGTTATTAACGCGGATAAAAAGTTTCAATTGGATGTTCCTGACACGTCGTATTCGCTGGGAGATAAATTAAGCGGCCACATACTTTTGCAAGTGGAGTCTCATGGAGAAGCCTGGTATATTGATACTGTTTCCGGAAAGCGGTATTATATGAAGGACGGCAACACAGCTTATGAGATGTTAAGAGAATTCGGTTTGGGAATCACCAATGAAGATTTGAATAAAATTTCAATCGGACTGGATAATCGTTTTGATGAGTGGGATTATGACGGCGACATGGTTCCTGACAAAATGGAAGAAGCTTTGGGAACAGATACGCGTAATTGGGATAGCGACAGCGATGGATATAATGACGGGGAAGAAATTTTAAATTCTTTCAATCCGCTAGGCGCGGGAAAAACAGAAATTAACATCGCTTTAACTGAAAAATTAAAAGGCAAAATTCTCTTGCAAGTTGAATCGCGAGGCGAGGCTTGGTATTTAAATCCAAGCGACATGAGGCGCTATTACATGAAAGACGGAGAATCAGCTTATGAAATTATGCGCTTTTTATCACTTGGAATCACCAATGAAAATTTGGAAAAAATAGAGAGCGGTACGGTTGGGGAGTAAATTTTTAACTTTTACTCCAAAATCAATATCTCCCGCCAAACTCTTTGTCCTTGGCGGCCGTAAATAATCGCGCCTCTTTTGCTTAAAACATTTTTATATTTTTCCAATAGTTTTTCCGGCAAAGGAGAGACTGTTTTAAATTGTGAAAAATTTGGATTTATAAAAATTTTCTTATTCCTTCCCAAATTAAAAACAGGTAAAATCATTACAATTCTACTTTTTTGCTTTAAAATTTTAGCAAATCGCGCGAAAGTTTTCGTGTATAACTCTTCTAATTCTTTTATTGTTTTTTTAATATCAACTCGCCCTCTTTGCGGACCTAAATACGGCTCAGTTGCAATCGCGTCAATTGATTTTTTTTTAATTTTATTCGCGATTTTTTTTATGTCGCATTCAAATATTTTTACATTATTTTTTTCTTTGTTTTTTATCGCCCAGTTAATATTTTTTTTCGCGTCTAAAACAGCCTTGGAAGAAATATCTGTTCCAATAATATTTTTGTTTCCAATCAAGCAAGCCTCGGTTATAAGCGTGCCTGAACCGCAGAACGGATCAAGCAGAATCGCGTCCTCTTTGCTTGCAAAAGGCGCGAGCGCCAAATTTATCATTATCTGCGCCAGCTTTGGCGGAAGCATTCCCGAATGGTCGTCGCGCGCCGGTCGCCCGTAATCCCTAAAAGACAATTTTTTAAAAGGTTGGACGGCAATGGTCTTGCCAATTAAAAAATTTTTCCCGTCTTCTATTATAGCCAATTCAAAGCCTTTTTTAAGCAAATTATTTTGTTCCACAACAACGCTTGATAAAATATTTTCCTTGCTGTTTACCCAGCGGCTTGCCAGTCCTTTTTTTTTAAAATATTTTTTTATTTCCATGCCCAAAGGCTTTAAATTTATATTTTTATTTCCATAATAAGAAAATCCGAAAAAAATTTTTGTTTTTGTTTTTGTTTGTTTGTCTAAATATTCATTTAAGCTTTCCAAGCTTATTTTTTCAGCTTTTTCTAAAATAATTTTGCCGATTTTAATTACTCCGCCCATCCGCTCTATTAATTTTTTTCCGTCAAGTTCTGTTTCAGATTTTATAATTAATATTTTATTATTAATTATTTTATAATTTTCGCGCGCGCCTAAAATTGAAAAAATTTCCGCGATTGACAGCGCCGGATTGTTGCCTAGTTCAAAAAAATATCGCATATTGTATGAAGTTTATTTTTAATTAATTCCTCTATTAAATTGGTTTTAGCTGCACGTTTCATATACATGACAATATTGTATCAAAAATGAAATAAGATATCAAGAAAAATAAAATTAGCCTTTTGTTTGCTTTTACGTTTATTTTTATGTTTATTTTTATTGACTTTTAATTAAAAACAATGTAATTTATAACAATAATCCGGAAGGAGTTTTCGGAGTATTGTTTATTTTTGTTCGTTAACAATTAGTTTAACTCTAAAAAAGTGTATAGGAGGTATAAAATGCCAATGTCAGATGATTTTAAAGAAAGGTTGTTTCCGATAATAGGTGATGTTTTAGACAAATTTAGACCAAAATTACCAAATTTTCAAGGTATGCTTAATAATAGCATTACAAAAAGCGCTTTAAGTCCGGCCGCGCATATTTTGGATGAAACAGGTATTAAAAAAACTATCACTGAAATGAAAAAATTATTGTTTACCGATTACAAGGGCAAAAATTTTTTTGCGGTTAAGGCCAACCCTAATTTATGGGTTTTAAAGTTAATGTTGAAAATGGGTTTTGGCCTGGATTGCGCCTCTCCGACCGAACTAGTAAGAGCGCTTAAGGTTGGTGCGCGATCAACGGATATAATGCTTACCAGTAATAACACGAGTGCTGAACTGCTTGAGCTGGCTTTGTATGTTGGCTGTATTTTAAATTTGGATGACATCAGTTTTTTGGAAAAAATTTCCGGGGTTCCTGAGTTAATTTGTTTTCGCTATAACCCGGGCAATCTAAGGACAACAGGAAGCAATAAAATTATCGGTAGTCCCCCGGAACAAAAATACGGCGTAAGAGATGATCAGATCGTAGAAGCCTATAAAAGAGCCATTGATTTAGGAGCAAAAAAATTTGGTATTCATGTAATGTATTGTTCAAATCAAATGGATTATGTAAATTTGGCAGGAACCGCGAAAATGCAGTTAAATGTTGTTCGGAATGTGCAAGACAAACTTGGGATTCAATTTGAGTTTATCAATATGGGCGGAGGATTGGGTATTCCTTATCATTACAACCAGCCACCGCTTAACATTTGGTTGATGGCGCAAAGCATCAACGATGCTTTGTATGATTTTGAAAAAGAAAATGGCTATGTGCCTGATTTTTTTACTGAATCAGGAAGATATGTTATGGGACCGCATGGAGTTCTTGCCGGCAAATGCGTCAATGTGATGCAAAAATATAAAAAATTTATTGGTGTTGATTTTTGCGATGCCGCTGATATTCTTAGGGCGGTAATCTATAAAGATTCTCACCACGAAATTAAAATTGTTGGCAAAGAAGAAATGGCAGAGAAGGTTGATATTGTCGGACCTCTTTGTGAAAATTTTAAGCTGGCAGAAAATCGGTTAATGCCGGCAATTATTGAAGGCGATATATTGGTTGTGCAAGACACAGGAGCGCATTGCAAGGCAATGACTTCAAATTACAATGGCTGGGGAGCTTCGCAGGTTTTAGCTTTTCATCCTGATAATTCCATTACCAGGGTTGAACGAGCGCAAACTATTGAAGATCTTATGCGAACAGATACGGAATGTGATTTTAAGAAAATTAATTTTAATTAAATTTAAAAACAGGAGGTTAAAATGGCAAGAAAAAGCAGATTACCAAAAGGCGGAGAAAATCTTTTTCAAGAGATAAAAAAAGTGTGCACGCGAGCGGAAACGAATGACATAAAGCTTTATAAACTTTCAATTGGACAGCCGACAGGTCCTGCTTTATTGAGTGCAAGACAAGGAGCGGCAGAAGCGATTATGAGCGACGAGGAATCAATGCACGAATATCAGGACAATGGTGAGCCGGGAGTCCCCGGTTTTAGCAAGGCATTTGTTCAAGCGAATGTTGGAAGTTTTGATTTGTCGTATGTTGAAGACATTGACTACTTGCCGACTCCGGGAATTAAGCCCATGCTCGGACTTATTCCAATGGCGTGCGGGGAAATAAATAATCAGCATGTTCAAATTATGGTTCAAACGATGACTGATCCTGGTTATCCTACTCCGAGTATTTGGTGTAATTATTTTAGTTTACCGAACAAACCAATTTATTTTGCTCCATACAACTATTTTATGTTTGATCCCCGTAAGCAAGCTTATGGTAAAAATAGCTTATTTATGCTTAATTTTCCACATAATCCGTCTGGAGAAATTGCGACAAAAGGGTGGTGGAAATATTTGTGCGCGTTTTGTGAAAAACGTAATATTCGCGTATTTAACGACGCAGCATATGCTATGTTGGCTCATTCATCTATTGCCTGCACGCTAACCGAGGTGGCTGTTGGATTTCCTAATCTTTCGTGGGCAGAAGCTTTTTCCGCTTCAAAAGTAATTAGCAACGGGACTGGTTGGCGAATTGGAGCAATGGCAGGTTCTCCTGATTTTATCGGGGATATTGCGACTATTAAAGGGAATACGGACAGTGGCTTTAATGCGGCGTTGGCATCGGGTGTTCTGCGGGCGATTAAGGATGATATGGAAAATATTCAATTTATTAGACAGAGATATGAGATACGGATTCGTGCTCTCATAAATATTTTGACTCAAAGAGGAATGCAATTAGCAGTGGAGCCGAAAGCTGGATTTTTTACTCTTTGGAAATGTCCCAAAAAGGCATTTGGAGAAGATGTAAGAGACGCGAAACATTTCAATTTTATGATGATTGAACGAACCGGCGTTGTTGGCGTACATTTTAATCCATATATTAGGTATGCTGTTGTTGCGCCTATTGAGCAAGTGAAGTTTACCGACGCGATTAAAAAAGCTTTTGATAAAGCAAAGGCAGAATATTAAAACGAAAAATAACACGGGGTTCGCGTAAATAACACGCGAACCCTTTTGATTTTTGCTAAAACTAGCATTTAGTTTGCTTTTATTGTTATTAAGTGATAATATAATAAATATCATTTATAGAATATGCCCAAAAAACAAAAAAAATTAATGATTATAGATGGGAATGCTTTGATTCATCGGAGTTTTCATGCCTTGCCGCCTACTATGACGACAAAAGACGGAACAGTTGTGAATGCTGTTTACGGTTTTATGAGTTTTTTAATTAAAGCCATGCGGGATTTGCGCCCGGAATACGTGGTTTTAACATTGGATAAAAAAGGGCCGACATTCAGGCATAAAAAGTTTAAAGAATATAAAGCAAAGCGGGTGAAAGCGCCGGATGAACTTTACGCGCAAATTCCAATGGTAAAAAAACTGGCTATTGACTTTAATATCCCTGTTTTTGAAAAGGACGGTTTTGAGGCGGATGATTTAATTGGGACGATTTCGTCAGGAATCAGGAATCAAGAATCAGGAATCAAGGATTTAGAATGTATTATCGTTACTGGCGATAAGGATACTTTACAGCTGGTTAATAAAGAAACAAAGGTTTATTCTATGAGCCGCGGGTTAAGTGACTCTATATTGTATGATGAGGCGCTTGTGAAAGAAAAAATGGGTGTTAACGTCGGGCAGGTGGTTGATTATAAAGCGTTGAGCGGAGACGCGAGCGATAATATTCCGGGAGTGCCGGGAATTGGCGCCAAAACAGCGGTTGCGCTGTTAAAAGAGTTTGGTAATTTGGATAATTTGTACAAACACGCAACTCACAGCTCACAACTCATAACTAAAAAAATTAAGCCTCGTATTTTGGATTTGCTTGTTGAGCATAAAAAAAGCGCTTATTTGTCGCGCGAATTGGCAACTATTAAATGTGATGTGAAAATTAAATTTAATTTGGAGGCTATGCGATTTTTTGATTTGGATAAAGATAAAATTGTTAAAGCCTTAAGCGAGCTTGAATTTAAATCTTTATTGCCACGGGTACAAAGTTTGTTTAACGAAGTCGGGTTGGATACAAAAGAAAAAAAACAGCAAGCAACTGAAGATAAATTTAAGCGCAATAAGAATAGTTTTAAATATATTTTTGTTAATAATGAAAATAAGTTTAAAATTTTTTTGGCTGAATTAAAAAAACAAAAATACTTTACTTTTGACACGGAAACTTCCAGTTTTGATCCGATTACATGTGATTTGCTGGGGGTTAGTTTTTCCTGGAAGAAAGGAGAAGCGCATTTTGTTCAGTTAAGAATTAAGAATGAAGAATTAAGAATTAAGGATTGTGGTCAAGGGTCATTGTTTGGAGAAACAAAAAAATTTTGTGATGATGACAAAGGAAAGATTTGGCTGGAAAAATTAAAGCCGATTTTTGCTGATGAAAAAATTAAAAAAACAGCGCATAATGCCAAGTTTGATGCGCGGGTTTTGAAAAATAAAGGCGTTGTTGTTAATGGTTTGGATTTTGATACTATGATTGCTTCTTATCTTTTGAATCCGGGAACGCGCGGGCATGGCTTGGACGCGCTTGCTTTTACCGAGTTGGGGTTTGAAAAAATATCCAAGAATGATTTATTAGGAACAGGAAAAGACAAAAAAACTTTTAGCGAAGTGGAAATGGAAAAATTAAGCCTTTACTCGTGCGAAGACGCGGATTTTACCGAACGGCTAAGGCATGCTTTAAAGCCAAAATTAAAAAAAGAAAATCTGGAAGCGCTTTTTAAAACAATAGAGATGCCGTTGATTAGCGCGCTTTCATGCATGGAAGACACCGGCGTAAAAATTAACTCTGAATTTTTGTCAGAAATGAGCAGGAAAATGGCAAAAAAAATCAAAGCGCTTGAAAAAAAAATTCATGATTTGGCAGGAGAAATTTTTAACATAAAATCAACAAAACAATTAAAATATATTTTATTTGAAAAAATGGAATTACCGACAGAAGCGATCAAAAAAACCAAAACCGGTTTTTCAACAGGCGCGGATGAATTGGAAAAATTAAAAGAATATAGTCCGATAATTTCCTTAATTCAAGAATACAGAGAATTAAATAAATTAGTCAGTACATATATTGACGCTTTACCCGCGCTTGTTAATGAAAAAACCAAACGAGTTCATACAAGCTATAATCAAACAATTACAGCTACCGGCAGATTGTCCTCCACAAAACCGAATTTACAGAATATTCCGGTTAAAACAGATTTGGGAAATGAAATCAGGAAAGCGTTTATCGCGGACAAGGGCTATAAATTATTGGCTTTGGACTATTCACAAATTGAATTAAGGCTTGCGGCGCATATGTCCGGCGACAAAAAGATGATTAAAGCGTTTAATAATGGGGCGGATATTCACAGCGCGACAGCGGCGGAAATAAATAATGTTTCTTTAGATGAAGTTAGCGCGAAGATGCGCCGAGAGGCAAAAGCTATAAATTTTGGCATTCTTTACGGGCAAGGCCCGCGCGGACTTTCCCGCGGAGTTAATATTCCTTACGCGCGAGCCAAGGATTTTATTGATAATTATTTTAAAGTCTATTCGGGAATAAAAACATATGTGAATGAAAAAATCGCGTTCGCGCGCGAATATGGCTACGCGGAAACAATGTATAAAAGAAAAAGATATTTGCCTGAAATCAATTCAAGTATTTTACAGGTAAAAAAAGGCGCCGAGCGCATGGCGATAAATACTCCGATACAAGGAACAGCCGCGGATATAATTAAAATCGCCATGATTGAAGTTATGGATAAAGTTTGCAGCAGCAAAGCAAAAATGCTTATGCAGGTTCATGATGAGTTGATTTTTGAAGTTAAAGATAGCGAGGTTAAAAAAGAAGCTGAGAAAATTAAAAAAATCATGGAAAATGTTGTTAAACTAGACGTTCCGATTATTGTTGATGTTAAGGCCGGGGAGAATTGGGGGGAGATGGGGTCAATTCTCAATTAAAAATTACGAATTACGAATTATTCATTTAAAATTTTAAAAATAAAAATGGCAGAGCGTTTATTATGTCAAGTCTTCAATATAAAAATTTAGAAAAATTAAAAAATACAAAGTGCACCCCAAGGGCATTTCCTGCGGAGTACATTTTGGGTAAAAAAATCTGCATTCTTGGATTTGGGATTGAAAATCAGGCGCTGGTTGAATTTTTGTTGAACAAAGAAATAGATTGTGAAATAACTATTTGCGATGCGCGGGAAAATACCGTAGGAACGCGTCGTGGCGCGTTCCTACGCAACAAAAACATCAAATGGCGCTTAGGCAAAAATTATGACAAAAATCTTAATGAATATGATATTATTTTCCGCATTGCAGGGTATCCGCTATTTTCTCCTGAAATTAAAAAAGCTCAAGAAACAGGAGTTGAGATTTCCAGCCCGATAAAATTGTTTTTTGAAATATGTCCGACAAAAAATATTATCGGCGTAACAGGGACAAAAGGCAAAGGCACGACATCATCTTTGATTTATGAAATTTTAAAAGCAGGCGGCAAGCAAGCTTTTTTTGGCGGGAATATTGGAATTCCTGTATTTAGTTTTTTTGAAAAAATTAAAAAAGACGATTATGTTGTTTTGGAACTTTCCAGTTTTCAGCTTGAAAATTCGCGAATTAATCCAAAAGTAGCCGTAATTACAAATTTTTTTCGCGAACATTTAAAACCTGCCGATCCGAATAATCCAAACCACCATAAAACCCTTGAAGATTATTGGCAGGCGAAATTTAATATTATACGTTCACAAACAAAAAATAATTTTGCGATTATTAATAAAAATTTAAAATTAAAAGTTAAAGACAGTTTTAAAAATATTTTTAACAACAACAGCAAAAGAATTTATTTTAACAAATCCGATTTAAAATCACAGTTGATCGGCGAGCATAACAAAGAGAATATCGCGGCGGCTTTTGAGGCTGCTAAAATTTTAAAAATCAATAAGAAACATACTATTAAGGCGATTGCGAATTTTAAAGGGCTTGAACATCGTTTGGAATTCGCGGGAAAGAAAAATTCAATTGATTTCTATAACGACAGTTTTGCCACTATTCCGGAATCAGCGGTTACAGCCTTAAAATCATTTAACTGCCCGATAATTTTAATAGCCGGCGGCGCTGACAAGGGTAATGATTTTAAGGATATGGCAAAAATGATTAAGAAAAAAGTTAAATTTTTAATTTTGTTTACCGGCAAAGGCTCTGTTAGGCTGAAAAATCGTTTGCGCGAAATATCATTTTCCGATAATAAAATTGTTATGGCTGACACCATGGATAAAGCAATAAAAATTGCCGTTAAAAATGCTGGCGCCGGAGACGCGGTTTTATTATCTCCCGGCTGCGCGAGTTTTGGAGTGTTTAAAAATTATAAAGAGCGCGGGCGTTTGTTTAAGGATGAGGTTGGCAAGATGTGAAATTTTTGAGATTGTTAAGATTTTGTTTGCGATGATTTTTTAAATAAAAGTTTTTATTGTTAAACGCGGCTTGTTATAAGTTGTGAGTTGCGTGTTACGAGAAACATGATTGGAGTCTTTGATTCCGGGCTTGGCGGATTGACTGTTTTAAAAAGTTTTTTGCGTGTTTTGCCCGATTACAATTATATATATTTTGGCGACAGCGCCCGCGCGCCTTACGGCGGACGCTCGCAAGATGCGATATACGGCTATACAAAAGAGGCCGTTGATTTTTTGTTCGCGCGAAAGTGCGAGTTAATTATTATCGCGTGCAATTCCGCGTCTTCGCGGGCTTTGAGAAAAATCCAACAAGAGTATTTGCCGCAAAAATATCCGGGAAAAAATGCGCTTGGCGTAATCATGCCATTAGTTGAAGAAGCTGCTAAAAATGAAAATATCAAGCGCGTTGGCGTAATTGGCACGCGAGCGGCAATTGAGTCAAATGCTTATAAAATAGAATTAGAAAAATTAAATCCTGATTTGGAAATTTTTCAAAAAAGCGCGCCTTTGCTTGTGCCTTTAATTGAAGAGGGGTGGGCCAATAAGCCGGAAACAAAAAAAATTCTTAAAAAATATCTGCATACGCTTAAGCTTAAACAAGTACAAATTTTAATTCCGGCATGTACGCATTATCCGATTCTTTTCAAGGAAATTAAAAAAATTATGACAAATCGCTGCCAAGTTTTAAATAGCAATAAAATTATCGCGGATAGCTTAAAAAACTATTTACCGAGGCATCCGGAATATAAAATTAATCCTGTTGAAAATTCAAGCGTAAATTTTTTCACAACCGATGATCCGGAACGATTTCGCATAATGGCGAAAAAGTTTTTAGATATTGATGTTGAGAAAATTGAAAAGATTTGTTTTTAAAACAACTCCAATACCGAAGCAATTACCAGATGAAACGCGAGGTATAATTGCTGAATTAAAAAAAACTTACATTTGCTCCAATATCTTTAATTCCGGCTCTTCTCTTTTAAAATCCCAAACCGCGAAAGTGGCTTTTTGAAAAAGCGCGCCCAGAGTTCCGGGGTTAACAAATAAATAATTGTTTTTTTTCTCTATCCATGGCTTGTGGGTATGTCCGTAAAAAATTATATCGCACTCGCCTTTTTTTAAAACATAATCCAATAAAAACGGCTCATGGCAAAGGCCGATTTTTTTTTCCGCTAATTTGAAATTAGCAATCCGGCCCGAATAAATTATATTTTTGTATTTTTTCGGCTCCTCTTCATCAAAAATTTCCATATTGCCATGCACTAAATATATTTCTTTTTGAAAATTATTTGCCAAAAATTTTAATGTCTCGGAATTTGTTACGTCCCCACAGCAAAAAACTTTTTCAATATTATTTGCCGCGCAATAAGCAAGGCATTTTTTTAAATTAGGGATATTATCGTGAATATCGGAGATTATAGCAACTCTCATATAATATTATAAATTTTATATAAAATATTTTAGTTTATATTTTGCAATTTTGATGCTATTTCATAAATTATGCCAATGGCAAATAATATCATCAACAAATAAACAAGCGCGTTTGGCGGCTTGGCCGTGAACATCGGCATTTTGTTTTTTTTCTTTTTTATTTTTAAAAATACGGTAAGCATTACAATCGCGCAGAAACCGCCGCCAACAGCGCCTATAAAGCTTATAACTTCGATTAAGTCGGTAATTCCCGCCAAATATAAAATATAAGGCGTAAAAACCGCCAAAGCCCAAGAAAGCGTTTTGTTAATTTTAAAATCCCACCAAAGGGTTTCCTTGACTGATTCCGCCACTCCGATTATTGAAGTCATTATGCTGAATAATCCGAAAACCAGAACTAAAGTAATAACGCCGTTAGCAAGAATCTTCTGAACGCCGACAAGCGCGTCAGGAGTGGTGTCAGCGCCTGAAATTCCGACTATTACAAATACAAATAAAGTTAAAATCAATGAAGACAAAATCATGCTTGTCCTGATAACGCTTTTAAACAAAACCGCGTCTTTTTTTACCAGCCGTCCGACTATGGGCAAAGAGCCGTTCCCGTCCAAAGACATTAGCATGGCGCCGAACGGAAGCAAAGTATTTTTCCAATCAATTATTAGATAATTTTCCGCTTCAATCGCGTTCCAGCCTTTGTAGGCCATTATGCCAATAACAAAAAAAAGTAACGCCGACATATACAGCTCCGCTTTTGAAATCGCTCTTATGCCGCGGAATACTACAATCGCCGCTAAAATTACAACAATGCTTGCGTACAAAATTAAATTTTCTCCAAAAAACCGGCCCAGCAATTGCCTTAAAAAAATACTGGAAATAATAATATAAGCCAGTAAAGCGCCGTAATTTCCTATTAACTTAGCTAGAAAAACCGCCCATTTTCCTTTTAATCCCAAATATTTTTCAACATAACCGGGCAGGCGGTGAAAAGAGCCGTTGATCACGATCATATTGGCGTAAACCAAATGCAGCAAATATTGGGCCAGCCCCAGAACTACGAGTAAAACCGCGAATGCCAGCCAGCCGGCTCTAACCGTCAAATACGGCAGGCCAAACATGCCGACTCCGATAATATAACCGACCATCACCGCTATAGCCTGAAAATATTTTTTGTTTTTTTTATGTTTTTTTTTGAACATTAAATATTGAAAAATACTATTTCCTAATATTAATATCATAATTTATCTGCTCAATCTTTCTTAAGTTGCCTTTGGCTTGATCGTATTTGGTGCGCAAATAGCCTGTCATGTCAAATTCAACCAATTCATGCAGAATATCGCTTATAATATTTTTAATTTTTTTCACCTCCGCGTAATTTCCGGCTGACGCTTGATTAACCGCCCTTCTCACAAGCTCGCCTGTTAAATCGCAAATTCCGCCTAAATAGCTTTCATAGCTTAATTTAATATTTTTAAATTTATCAATTTTTTTATTATTCAAAACCATATAAAAAGTTTTTGCTTCAGCGTATTCTTCAACGCCGGCCCTGTATGAACCTTCTTGGTTTAAACGAACATAGCCGAATTTCTTTTCCAATTTTATTAATATTTTTTCAATTTCATTTAAACTCGCAAGAGCCTTTTCTTTATCAAAACGATGCAAAGCGAAAATCACCCGCTTTGAATCATGCAAAACAACATTTGCCAAACTGATAATCTGCCTGCGCTCGCTATTATTTTCCAAATAGTCCTTTTTTAATTTTTGGATAAACTTCTTGTTAATCATTTTTTTATATGACACATATCACGCAACACACATCACACAACACGCATCAAATTAATTTTTAATTCGTAATTTGTAATTGAAAATTGATTACTTTTCTTCAGCAACCCTAAACACTTCGTCAACCGAAGTGATGCCGCTAGCCGCTTTTAAAAGGCCGTCTTGCGCCATGGAAATGGTGCCTTTTTCCGCGGCCGCGCCGCGTATGTCATATTCGCTGATATTTCCTGATAAAATTAATTTTTCCATTTGCGCGTCAACAATTATTATTTCATATATTCCGATGCGGCCTTTGTAGCCGATCCCCTGGCAAGCATCACAGCCATCGCCTTGATAAAATTTTAAATTGCTAAAATCTATATTTGCTTGTTCTTCTTTGGGAAGTTTTTTTAATATTTCAAGCGCTTTTTTTAATTTTTCATCTTCAAGCTTAATTTCTTTTTTGCAATTTTCGCATATTTTTCTAACCAAGCGCTGGCCAATCATCGCGTTTAGAGCCGGGGCGAGTAGAAAAGGCTTTGTTCCCATTGACAAAAAGCGCGGCACTGTTCCGGCGGCGTCATTGGTATGGATTGTTGACAATACTAAATGGCCGGTTAAGGACGCTTGAATGGCGATTTCAGCGGTTTCTAAATCACGGATTTCCCCCACCATAATTATATCTGGATCTTGGCGCACTATTGATCTCAGTCCTTGAGCGAAAGTATATTTTTCGCTTATTTGCGATTGATTCACGCCTTCCAGCTGGTATTCAATCGGATCTTCAATGGTAATGATTTTTGTTTCCTGATTATTCAGTTTTTTTAAAATCGCGTAAAGAGTCGTGGTTTTGCCGCTGCCTGTCGGTCCGGTGGTAATAATCATGCCGTTCGGCCTTCCAACTTCTTTTTTTAATTGCTGAAAAGCGCGATCCCTAATCCCCAAATCTTCAAAACCCAGTCCGACTGAGCTTGATTTAAGAATACGCATTACCACGCTCTCGCCGAAATTTGTCGGCAAAAACGAAGCGCGGATATCAATTCTTTCTTTTGAGGTAATTAATGACAATCTCCCGTCCTGCGGCTTGTCGGTAATATTTATTTTTACTTTGGCTAAAACTTTTAAGCGGGAAATTATTTTTTTCCATAATTCTTTGTCAACCGCGGCAGCGTCATGCAAAACGCCGTCTACGCGAAAACGCACTTTTATTCCTTCTTCTTCTGCTTCAATATGAACATCAGATGAATCCAGTTTTATTGAAGCGGACATAATCATAGTAACAATATCGGTAACTTTCGCCTTGTCAATTTCCGATTGCAGATCGCGAAAGCTTGAAAATTTTTCGCTGAATTTATTAAGATCCGCTTCGGTCAGCTCCACGCCGCGCGATACTTTTCTCACTTTTGGAATAGCCTTATAAAACCCCAAAGCGTAATCAAGGCTATTTTGCGAAATCAAATAAACCTCGCCATCACAATAAAGTTCCGTACATAGTTTTTGCAATACATCTATTACCTCCTTGTTTTGCGGAGTAATAGCGCCTAAACGAATTTTTTTGCCGTCATAAACAAAACAAACAGCCTTGATTTTTCCGGCATTTTCTTCTTTGATTAACGATAACGCTTCCGGACTGATTGGAAAACCAAACAAATTAATGTAAGACACTCCCATGCCGGCGGCTTCCGTCTCGGCTTTTCTTTCCATTTCCTTTATTTTAATTTGCTTTTGCCTGGATTGAAATTTCGCCTGAGCGCTTTCATCATCAACAACATTATTACTGTTTTTTGAAGCCGCAATCAGATCTTCAATTGATTGAATTTTTTGAGTCATATTTATATTTAAAGGGACTGCCGCCGAATGCCAGTTTTGGCATAAATTTTCAAATTTTGAGTAAACTTTTCTTAAAAAAATTTTGCTTATGTGATAATATACGCCCCGTAGGAAGTGCCCTTGGGGTAGGCCAAATTTTTTTAAGATAAATTTGCCAAAATTTGGGAATTTAGGGCAAACTGGCATTCGGCGACAGTCCCATTTAAAATAAAGAAGACAAAAAGCCTTCTTTATTTAATATTTATAAATTTAATATTTATTTTAGGCCTTGCTTTCTTTTATTTTTTTATCAAATATTCTGGTAATTTTACTTATTCCGCCTTTTCCAATCAATTCCATAAAGAGATATGTCCATGAAGAAATTTGAAAAGTAGCAAGCATAGCGCCTATAAACACTATTATAATTAAAAACAAAATAATAGCCGATACAATTATAAACCAAAAATTAAAATAAAATGCCATTTGGGAAAACATTAAAATAATAAACAAAAACGGCACAGTTAAAATTAAAAGCAATAAAATTACCGCGAGTCCTACTAAAAAATTAATAGAAAACAGAATAATCGCCATTTCAATGCTTATAATCCAATTATTTTTAAATAAATTCCAGCCTGATTTTACTGCCTGAATTGTCTTTTGCCCCTTAATTACCACAAAAGCGATTGAATATTTTATTAAAAATGAAAATGCCAGGCTAAGCGGTATAAAAATTATAAACATTATAATATACCAGCCGCTTGCCAGCCCTGAATTTTTAAATACTTCCGAAAGCAAGGGCAGCGCGATTATACAAAACATAATCGCTATTATGACGCGAGAGATGATATTTAAACTTAAAACCGGCCAAAAATTTTTCATGCCTGTGAGTATTCCGTTTTTAAAATCGTGTTCTTTATTATGCTTTGTTTTTGCCGTGTTATGAACAATCGCCACTTGCGAAGTGATGCTGAGCCACAACAAAAACAAACTCAAAACCAAAATAATAAACAAAGTCATTAACGCTAAAAATAAAGAAAAAGGATCTTCCCCTGCCATATGCCCCATATTACTTAAAGTTCCCTTGCTAAAAAAACCGGTTTCCAAAATTCTTTGCATGCCGACATAAAGATTATTTTTGCTCGGTCCGTCAAAACCCCTAAAAATTAATTCCAGCTCGCCGCCATTGCCCAATAGCGCCGCAAAAAGTCCGAAAAACCATAAATATTTATGCCGCCATGTATTTTCCCATGCCCGCTTTAAAATTGTGCGATATAATGCCATATTTTTTAAATATAAAAATTATTTTATTATGGTTTTATTATAACATATTTAGCATAAATAACAAAATTAATCTTTTACCAACTCCTCAAATTTTTCCTTCTCAATTGTTTCATTTTTTAATAATTCTTTTACAACTTTTTCAATTTTATTTTTTTTATTTTTAATGATATCTTCGGCCATTTTGGCTGCGCGGGAAATAAAGGTAAATATTTCTTCATCTATTTTTTCAGCTATTTTTTCCGAATAATCGCGTTGTTCTGTAATTTCTCGTCCCAAAAATATCATTTCTTCTTTATTGCCAAAAGTGCGCGGCCCTAAAATTTCGCTCATGCCAAAATCGGTAATCAAACGCCGAGCGATTGAGGTGGCGCGCCTAAGGTCGGAAGTGGCGCCTGTTGTAACCTCGCCGTATTTAATTTTTTCAGTTAAATACCCTCCCAAAAGAACCGCGATTTCTTCTATATATTCAGACTTGGTGTGCATATGCTTTTCTTCTGAGGGAAGTTTTATAGTGTAGCCGCCGGCCTGGCCGCGCGCGATAATGGAAATTTTGTGCACCGGATCGGTATTTGGCAAAAAATGCGCCACAATCGCGTGTCCGGTTTCGTGGTAAGCGGTAATGTCTTTTTCTTTTTTGGTAATAACCCGCGATTTTCTCTCAGGACCAAGCATTACTTTTTCAATCGCGTCAAAAAGCTCGCCCATATCAATAATTTTTTTATTCTTTCTTGCCGCTAAAATCGCCGCCTCATTAAGAACATTAGCTAAATCAGCTCCGCTAAATCCCGGAGTGCGCTCCGCAATCCGGCGCAAACTAACATCTTTTGCAAATGGCTTTTTTTTGGCGTGCACTTTTAAAATCGCCTGTCTTTCATTGATATCCGGATTTTCCAAAACAACTTGGCGGTCAAAACGGCCCGGGCGCAAAAGTGCTTTGTCTAAAACATCAGGGCGATTGGTCGCGGCAAGCACTATAATATTGGTATTTAGCTCAAATCCGTCCATTTCAACCAATATCTGATTTAAAGTCTGCTCCCTTTCGTCATGAGAGCCGCCAAGGCCTGCGCCGCGTTTTCTGCCGACAGCATCAATTTCATCAATAAAAACAATGCAAGGCGTATTTTTTTTGGCTTTTTTAAATAAATCGCGCACGCGGGAAGCGCCGACCCCGACAAACATTTCAACAAACTCAGAGCCGGAAATATGAAAAAACGGCACTTTTGCCTCGCCGGCCGTGGCTCGCGCCAATAAGGTTTTGCCTGTGCCGGGACTTCCAAGAAGCAAAACTCCGCGCGGTATGCGAGCGCCTAAATCCAAAAATTTTTTTGGATTGCGCAAAAATTCAACCACTTCCTTAAGCTCCTCTTTAGCCTCTTTAACACCGGCAACATCTTTAAAAGTTATTTTGTTTTTTTCATCTTTGGTAAATTCCTTGGCCTGCGACTGTCCGAACATCATCGCGCGCGAATTAGCGCCTTGCACGCCGCGCATCATTAAAAATACAAAAAGGCCTATAAGCAAAAACGGCAGTAAAAACGGCAAAAGCGTTGCCAGCCAATAATCAAAACCTTCGCCTTCTCTTACTTCAATATTTAATTCCGCGATTTTTTCTTTTTCTACTCCAAAATTATTTAATAATTCGGATAAAGATTCGCCTGTTTCCTTTTTTACAGTTTCTTTTTTGCCGTCTTTCAAATGCATCTCTATCTTTGTGCCTTCAACAATAATTTTTTCAAGCTCATTATTGTTAATGCGAGAAATAAGAACTCCGGTGCTAACTCTTTCTGATTCTTTTTTTGGTTCGCCCATAAAATTAAACAAAGCGATAATCAAAATAAATATTATAAAAAATATTCCAAAATTTTTAAATAAATTTTTCATGTATTAATAAGATTGCCGTATTATTATATTGCTTTATGCTTAAAATAATACAACAATGCGACAATTTAACAATTAAATTAAATTACTTATTTTAGTATACAATATGTATTTATACTTGGCAAATGCCACTAACTATAATTTATTGCTATTCGGCGGCAGTCCCATTTAAAAAGCCGCGGAAAATTTAAAAATTTTTCCGCGGCTTTTTATTTTCAGAATTTTAAAATTCCACAATCCTATTTTTTCACCTTCGCTTTCGCAATCTCATCAGAATAAGCCAGACCCAAGCGGTGCTCTTTCGGTTCAATTGACACGATTTCAAAATTCATTTTATCGCCTGCCTTGAATTTATCATTGATTTTTTCTTTTGGCGCAAGCCTTATTTGGCTGATGTGCGCCAATCCGTGAATATCATCGTCAAGTTTTATAAACAGTCCGAATGGATTAATCTTAATAATGGTTCCTTTGACGATCTGTCCGACTTTAAATTTTTCGCTAACTCCGTCCCACGGATCTTTAAGCAATTTTTTGGCGCTTAAAAATATTTTTGAATCTTTCAGATTGATTACTTCCGCCTTGATAACATCATCGACCTTATAAAGTTCGGCAGGATTGTCAATTCTCTGCCATGCCAATTCGGAAATATGGACAAGCCCTTCCAAATTTTCGCCAAAACTGATAAAAACGCCGAAATTGGTAATCGCGGTAATAGAGCCGTCAACAATCGTGCCGACTTTGTATTTGGAAATAATGTCTTTTTGTTTTTCTCCCCAAGCGTCTTTTTCCGAGAAAATAATTTTATCTTCATGCTCGTTCAAAGTCATTACTTTCACTTCAAACTCTTTGCCCGCGAAAGATCTTAATTTTTCCAAAATCTTGCCTTTGTCGCCGCCATTAATTCTTGGATAATTCTCCGGCGCCAATTGCGAAACCGGCAAAAATCCGGCAATCTGGCGGTATTTTACCAGCAAGCCGCCCTTATTGGCATCAGCCACTTTTACTTTAATTGTATCTTTGCTTTCATGCGCGGTTCTAAGGCCTTCCCAGGCCTTTTCCTGTCCGGCATATTTAAAAGATAATTCCAATTCGCCATTTTCATTTTCCGGCTCCAAAACAGTCGCCTCAATCATGTCGCCGGCTTTAAGTCCGGCATACTCTTCATCTTCTTCGTATAATTCCGGACCGCGCACAACACCGGTCATAATTCCGTCAATATCAAGCTTTACTTCCGCTTTTGAAGCGGAAATTACCTCTCCTTTAATCAAATCTCCAGCTTGCGGAGTTTTAAATTTGTGACTATCTAATAATTTATCAAAGTCATCATGGCTTAAATTATTATTTTTGTTTTTTTTATCTTCCGGCATATTTTTAAAAATTTTCCCAACAAAAAAACATATTTTAACCTTTCTCTATGTTTGAGATGAAGTTTTTTAGCCACCTCTTTAGCTAAAATCAGCTGAATACTCACTAAAAATTTATTATAGGTGTTTATTTGATTTTGATTATGGTTTTATTATACAGTGTTTTTTAAAAAATGCAAGGGAAAGTCTTGTCTCATGGATAGAAGATATAATACATAATGTGATCTTGACTATAATCAATTAATTTGGTATATTACATCTATTGCCAAATCTGTGGCAATTTTATTTTATAAGCGCCCATAGTTCAACGGATAGAACACCAGCCTTCTAAGCTGGTTATGGGGGTTCGATTCCCTCTGGGCGCACATTGACAATATTAAAGCAAAAATTTATAGTTATAGATATAATATTACTAAAAATTTATGCGTATTATCAATTTATTGGAAATTATATTTTTGCTTGTATTGGTTTTTTGGTTTTTCTTTTTTATAGCGCAGGCTTATAACATAATATTCAGAGGCTATGCCCCGTTTATTTCCACTAAGAAAAGTGTAATCAAAAAAATAATTGATAATATCGAGCTAGAAAATAACGCTGTTATCTGCGAGCTGGGCTGTGGGCGAGCCGGATTTTTGCGCTTTGCGCGAAAGAAATTTTCAAATTCAAAAATAATCGGCTATGAATACGCGCTGTTGCCGTTTTTTTTGGCGCAAGTCCAAAATTGGCTTGGAAAAAACAATCTTGATATTAGAAGAAATGATATATTCAAAGTCGATTTAAGCAAAACTGATTTGGTATATTGTTTTTTAAGCGTAAAAATGATGAAATTGCTTAAAGATAAATTTTTAAAAGAATTAAAGCCGGGAGCGCAAATTGTCAGCTATCAATTCAGATTACCGGAGTTTGAGCCGATAAAAGTTATTGCCGGAGACAAAAATACTGAGAAAATTTATTTTTATAAAATTAAATAATTCAATGTTAATCTTTAAATATTAACATTTGTTAAATGTTAATTGTTTACATTATGGTGGCTATAGTTCAACGGTTAGAACATCGGATTGTGGTTCCGATGATTCGGGTTCGATTCCCGATAGCCACCCCAGCGAGATTTTAAAAACAAAAACAGGCGAATAAGCCTGTTTTTGTTATGTTATATATGTAGCAAAGATTTTATGGGACTGTCGCCGAATGCCAAAACCGGCATTCGGCGACAGTCCCATATGAAATGAATTATGTCAACGTGTTGTACGAGATGTATCTAAGGGAGGTGAATTTGGGAAAAACTCGAGCCGAGAGTTTTTCCGCTTATTCCGTGCTAGGCGAGGGTCGGCGGAACGGAGTGAAGCGAAAGCGCAGCATCCCCGTAGCGTTTTCTTTCAAATTATATTTGTAAATTTATAATATGCAGCCACAAAATTTGACAAACCCTGGAAATTTATGATATATTGAATTTATATTTAGGCTAGTTATCTAATTTAAGATACACTAGCTTTTTTTATACTAATTTTATTTATTAATTTACATATATTATGTGTCGCGTGATATATGTTATGTGAAATTATATGTCAGAATTATCAAGTGCTATCAAACATGTTTGCGAGGAAAAAGGCTTGGATATGGACGCGGTAATATCTACCATTGAATACGCTTTGGCTGCCGCTTATCGCAAGGATTTTGGGCAAAAAAATCAAAATATTATAGTTGAATTTGATACTGAAAAAGGGACTTCAAAAGTTTATGATGTTAAAACCGTGGTTGAGGATATTTTGGAAGAAGATGAACAGGAAAAAGAAAAAATAAAGGATGAAAAAGTAAAAAGGGGCAAAGCTCCTGATGTTAAAAAAACGGATGGTAAAAAAGATGAAAAATCGGCTGAAGATAAAAATAAAAAAGAAGAAGATAAAAAGGACGAATCCGCCACCGCTAAAAAGTCGGCGGACTTGCCCGCCATAGCTTCAGCGGCGGAAGGCGAGGAAAGAAAATTTAATCCTAAAACTGAAATTCAGATTAGTGATGCCAAAATGCTTAAAAAAACCGCGAAAATTGATGATGAAATTAAAACCAAGCTTGAAGTGCCGGATGCTTACGGACGCATGGCAGCGCAAACCGCCAAGCAGGTAATTATTCAAAGATTGCGGGAGGCAGAGCGGGAAATGATTTTTAATGATTTTAAAGACAAAGAACACGAGGTTGTTAGCGGCGTTATTCAAAGGCGCGAAGGCCGGATTATTTTGGTTGATTTGGGCAAGTCAGTCGGCGTTATTCCGCCGGATGAGCAAATTATCGGCGAGAAATATAATACAGGCGACAGGGTTAAAGTTTATGTTAAAGAAGTTACTTTAAAGCCTAGGGGGCCGGAAATTATTCTTTCCCGCACTTCGGAAGAAATTTTGAAAAAAATATTTTATTTGGAAATTCCTGAAATTTCCAATGGCTTAATTGAGTTCAAAAGCGTGGCGCGCGAGGCAGGGTCGAGATCAAAGGTTGCCGTTTGGACTGATTCGGAAAATGTTGATCCAATAGGTTCCTGCGTCGGCCAGCGCGGCTCTCGAATTCAAACTATTATCAATGAGCTTGGCGGGGAAAAAGTTGATATCATTGAATATGATGACGATCTTAGCAGATATATTTCCAATGCTTTGTCTCCGGCAAAAATCGGTAAAATTGATATGAATGAAGAGACAAAAAAAGCCACAGTTACCGTTCCCAATGATCAGCTGTCTTTGGCAATCGGCAAAAGCGGACAAAACGCGCGTCTGGCAGCCAAGCTGACCGGTTGGAAAATTGATATTGTGGAAGATAAAGAGAATCAGGAATCAGGAATTAAGAATCAAGGAGAAGCTTCGGAAGATACCAAAAATGTTGATGATGTTGAAAATGCCGAAGAGAAAAACGATGAACAGAATAAAGAGAAAATATCAAAAGATTCTGAAAATGTTAAAGCAGGCGAAGAAAAAGATGATGAAAAAAAATAAAAATTAATTATTTTTTTATGCCGCATGTTATATGCTGCGTGTTGCGTAATTATACTAAAAATATGCTTCAAAAAATTTATATTATCGGCCATAAATCGCCTGATTTGGATTCGGTCGCGGCCGCCATTAGCTATGCTGGTTTTAAAAATAAACAGGAAAATACTGATATATATATGCCAGCAATAACTGAAGATATTAATCAGATAACAAAGTTTGTTTTAGATAAATTTAATCTGGAAACGCCGAAAATTTTAAATGACGCGAACGGTAAGAAAGTTATTTTGGTTGACCACAATGAAGCCAGTCAATCTTTGGAGGGAATTAACGCGGCGGAAATTGTAGAAATTTTAGATCATCATAAATTAAATTTTCAATATGACCGGCCGATTGCGGCTAATATTAAGCCTTGGGGCGCAACCTGTTCAATTTTAGCGCAAATGTATTTGGATAATAATATTAATATTGATAAAAATTTAGCCGGTCTTATGCTGTCAGCCATTCTTGATGATACGTTAATTACAAAATCCCCCACTTGTACGGACAAAGACAAGGAATTAATTGAAAAATTAACCGGTTTAGCGGGAATAAGCGATTGGAAAGCATACGGTCTTGAAATGTTTAAAGTAAAGTCCAGCGTTAAAGATTTTACTGATTTGGAAATAATTAAAAACGATTTTAAAGATTTTGAATTTAAAGCCGGAAAATTCGGCATCGGCCAGGTGGAAACGGTTGATTTAAGCGAGTTTGACGCGCGCGCTGAAGCTTTGTTAGCGACAATGAAAAAAATGCGCGAAAAAGAAAATTATCATAGTGTTATTTTATTTTTTACAGATGTTATTAAAGAGTGTTCGCGATTTTTAATTGCGTCAGATAATAAAAAAAATATTGTTAAAGCGCTTGGCGGAGAATTAAAAGATAATAAAGCGTGTACTCCAAGCATTTCCGGAATTATGTCCAGAAAAAAACAAGTTGTTCCTTTAATTTCAAAAGTTTTTGATAAATAATTTAATACATATTTTTATGCAAGTTAAAAAAAAAGATTTAGAAAAATCACAGATAGAATTAAACGTGGAGCTAGCCCTAGATGAATTTAAGCCGTTTATTAACAAGGCGGCGAAGCGAATTTCCAAGGAAGTAAAAATTGACGGTTTTCGCTCAAAGAATATTCCTTATGAAATTTTAAAGCAGAAAATCGGCGAGATGACGATTTTGGAAGAAGCCGCGCGCGCTGCCATTAGCGCAAAACTGGAAGAATTAATCAAGAATCATGTTGACGGCGATCCGGTCGGACAGCCCAAAGTTGATATTACCAAGCTTGCTCCTGAAAATCCTTTGGAGTTTAAGGCGGTTTTAGCTTTGTTGCCTGAAGTAACCTTGGGCAAGTATAAAGATTTAAAAATTAAAACGTCAAAAGCGGAAGTTACGGACGAAGACCTAAAAAAAGCCTTGGATGAAATATTGGAAATGCGGACAAAAGAAGCTTTGGTTGAGCGTGAAGTTAAAGAGGGAGACAAAGTTTTGGCTGATTTGCAAATGTTTTTGGACAATGTGCCGATTGAAGGCGGGCAAAACAAGGATACAGTGATTATAATGGGCAAGAATTATGTTATTCCGGGTTTTGACAAACATCTTTTAGACGCTAAAAAAAATGAAGTTAAAGAGTTTAGCCTGCCTTACCCAAAAGATCATCATATGAAAAATTTAGCCGGAAAAATGGTTGATTTTAAAGTAACAATTAAAGATGTTTACGAACGGATTAAACCGGAATTAAACGGTGATTTAGCCAAGAGTTTTGGCTTAAATAATATTGATGAGTTAAAAGAAAATATTAAAAAAAGCATAAAAGAGCAAAAGAAAAGAGATGTTGACACGCGAGCGGAAAGGGAAATGCTGGAAAGCATAGTTGCTAAAACAAAATTTAGCGATATTGCCGAAATGCTGGTTAAGCACGAGGGCGACAAGATGCTGGCTGAACTGGAACAGACAATCGCGCGGCAAGGCGGCAAGTTTGAAGATTATTTGCAAAGCATTGGCAAGAGCAGAGAACAGCTTACTTTGGATTTGCTTCCAGACGCTGTCAAGCGCGTTAAAACATCAATGATGATCAGGGAGGTGGCTAAACGGGAAAAAATAAAAGTCGCTAATGAAGAATTAAATAAGCAAATTGAAGATATGAAAAAACATTATAAAGACGCCGGCAGCTCTTCTCTGGAAACAAAGCAAGCCTTGGCTCAAGTTAATACTCCCGAGTACAAATCTTATATTTATAATATTTTAAGCACTCGGAAAGTGGTGGGTAAATTAAAAGAGTGGAATGTAATTGATTGATAAAATCAACCAAGAGTTATTGAAAATTTGGAAATAATAATTTTAAATAAAGCGCCCCTGACCGCATGTGAACGCGTTCAGGGGCATTTTTTATTTTAAAATTGGTGAACAATCAAAATCTGGGATATATTTTTGCGGCAGTGGCGCTGAGACGATAATAATTTTTTCATGAGCCGTAGTTACCGTGTAGCCCAACTCCTTTAAACCGGCTTTGATTTCATAATCCTCAAAACCTATTGTTCGCAGTTTTGAGATGATATCATTTCCGGTATATCCCCTGCCTTCTAGCTCAACGCTCAAATCTATAACCTTTTGTATTTCATTGTTTATCATTTTACCCCCCCCTGATTTATGTGTTTATAGTAAACAATTTTTTGTTATGTGCCCGAGGCCGGACTCGAAGGGGCGGAAGCCCCACACCATCATTATTCACGTAGAGTATGTTTTATATTATTTTTTATAATTAATTATTTTTTCTCTTTTTATAAACTATAATCAAACTGGTTCAAGCCTCGCCCTCGGGCACATATAAAAGACCTTTTTAAAAAGAGGTTTTTTATATGTGCCCGAGGCCGGACTCGAACCGGCACGGTGTCGCCACCAAGAGATTTTAAGTCTCTCGCGTATACCAATTTCGCCACTCGGGCCAATTAAATTATTTTATAGTCAAGGAATTTGAATACCCCAAGGGCACTTCCTTCGGGGCGTATTCCCGACTACTGTTAGTGCCCCTTGCGGGTATAACTTGTAAAATTAGTGCGTGCACCGCGTAGTTCTTAAGCGGCAAAGCCGCAAGAGCGAAGTGGTGGACCGTAAGGGATTCGAACCCTTGACCCCCTGCGTGCAAGGCAGGTGCTCTAGCCAGCTGAGCTAACGGCCCAATAAACAATTGCAACAAAAAACAATTAACCTTTAACTAATATTAGTTAATTGCTGTTTTGTTTTTTTGAATACATTATTTTTAGCTAGAAATAAGCTAAAATATTAATATATCAAAATATTTTTATAATATTTAGATATTACATTATTTTTTAAAAATTTGCAAGTAAAAAGCCTTGCCAAATCGCGAAACATAGATTATAATAAATTTTAGTTGTAAAAAGGTAAGAAAATCAGCAAACACATAGTTATAAGCGGGTCTTGCCCGCCGAAGCTTCAGCGTAGGCGGGTATGGTATAGTGGCTATTACATTACCTTGCCAAGGTAGAGAGACGGGTTCAATTCCCGTTACCCGCTCAAATAAAAATAATCCCGATTTAGGGATTATTTTTATTTTACAAATTTTTATTCTCCGCCTTTTCCTTTTAACGCGTCTTTTAGAGTTTTTCCTGTTTTAAATTTAGCAACCATTACTTCCGGAATTTGAATTCGTTCGGAAGGCTTTTGCGGGTTAACTCCGCCGCGGGCATGGCGAGTGCGGGACAGGAATGTTCCAAAACCGGTAATTGTTACTTCGTTGCCGGCTTTAAGCTCGGAGATAATAATTTTTACCAAACCGTCAAGCATAGCTTCGGCTTCTTTTTTTGTGCTAGCCGTTTCAGCGGCAATGCGCTCAATTAGAGATGCTTTGTTCATATTTTTTTATAAAGTTTATTAAAATATTAGTTTAAAAAATTAATTAGTTTTTTATTTCAATAAATTTCTGCAATTAACATGCATATCCACAATTATAGCAGATAAATTTTTATCAGGCAAGTAAAGTTTGCTAATATTTCATCCAATTTATAAAAGGGGCATTCGGCGGCAGTCTCATGTTAGCATAAGCGATGATATTGCGCGAATTGGGGATTGTAGGCAAAAACACAGAAACGCGCCGCGGCGCGTTTCTGTGTTTTTTTAAAATTTTATTTTAACAATCCTATCGCGCGTATTCAATCACCCTCATCTCGCGTATTACATTAACTTTAATCTCACCGGGATACTTAAGCTCGGCTTCAATTTTTTTCGCGACTTCGCGCGCTAATTCATGCGCTTTAAAATCATCAACTTCGTCCGCGGAAACAAACACGCGCACTTCGCGTCCGGCTTGAATCGCGTAAGTTTTTTCAATACCGTCAAAAGAGCCGGCGATTTTTTCCAATTCTTCCAAACGTTGGATATATTGTTCAAAGCTGTCGTGCCTAGCTCCCGGTCTGGCGCCCGACATAGCGTCCGCGACTTTTACGATAATTGAAATTAATCCGCGCGGCCGGTCATCATGATGGGTTTCAATCGGATCAATTATTTCCTGAGGCAAATTGAATTTTTTGGCAATATCACGGCCGATTTCCGGATGAGTGCCTTTTACCTCGTGGTCAACCGCTTTGCCGATATCATGCAGTATTCCTGCCTTTTTGGCGATAGTTGCGTCCGCGCCCAGCTCTTCGGCCAATAAAGCTGAAAGGTGCGCGACTTCCAAAGAATGGCGAAGCGCGTTTTGTCCGTAGCTGGTGCGGTATTTAAGCCGTCCTATAATCTGCACTAATTTCGGATCAAGTCCGGCAATGCCAATCTCGTATAAAGCGTCTTCTCCTGCTTTTTTAATATCAAGCGCCAATTCTTTCTTGGATTCTTCAATAGCGTTTTCAATTTTTGTCGGATGAATCCTACCATCAAGAATTAATTTTTCCAATGTTTTTTTGGCAATGTGCCGCCTAATAGGCGAAAAAGCCGAAACAGTAATCGTGTTCGGCGTATCATCAACAATAATTTCCGTGCCTGTTATCTGCTCAATTACCTTAATATTTCTGCCTTCGCGGCCGATAATGCGCCCTTTCATTTCATCGCTTGGCAAGTCAACTGAAGAGGTGGTAATTTCGGTCGTGTAATTTGACACCAAGCGCTGCATTATACCGGCCATCACATCGCGCGCCTTTTTTTCCAATGTTTCCGTGTCAAGCGCTTCCTGCTTGCGAACGCGTGATATTAAGTCTTCTTTCATTTTTTCTTCCAAATTTTTTAATAAAATCCCCTGCGCTTCATCCTTTGACATGCCGGCGATTTTTTCCAGCTTTTCCATTTGATCCTTTTTGATTTTATAGATCGTGCTTTTTACTTCTTCAACTTTTTCAATTTTATTGTATAGTTTTTGCTGCTTATCTTGTAATTCCAGCAATTTTTGCGAAAAAAGAGTTTCTCTTTTTTCAAGCCTGGCTTGCAAATTGTTAATTTGGAGATTACGATTTTTTTCTTCTTGCTTGGCTTCATCAATAATTTTTACCGCTTTTCCCTGAGCACTTAAAATTATTTCGTTTTTTTTGGTTTTAACTTCAGCCAGCCTTTTTTCCGCTTTTTCTTCGGCTGATTTAATTTTAGTGTCAATGTTTTTCTTTCTTATCCAGTAACCGACAAAAAAACCGCCCGCAAGAACAATAACGTATATTAAATATTCCATATATTAAGCCGTTATTGCTGCCGGGAGATTAAAAGTAGAGTTTTTATTTAAATTAGATAAACAAATTAAAAACTTTCAAATAAAGTTAAATATTTTTTTGAAAAGTTTATTTGTTTTTTTAGCAATTTTTTGCGAAATTGAATTTTTTATAAATATAAATTGAGTATTCACAAATTTTACACTAATTTTAGATAAATTCTATAAACCGTTAAATTTGTCCCGAACAGCAAAACAATTAATTTTTTAATTCAAACAAGCACTTTTTTTAAGAGCTTGTTGTTATAAATATCTTAACATAAGAAAACCAGCTTTGCAAGTTTTGGTAAAATTTGCTATACTTAATTTACAAGTTATGCCCAAAGGGCACTAACAGTAGTCGGGAATATTTAAATTCCTTGACTATAAATTATTAACTAATAAAAAACTATGAAAAAAATTTTAGTTATTGTTCTTGTTTGCGCGTTTGTTTTTTCAGTATCTTTGGTTAGCGAAATTTCGGCAAGCACCGCAGACAGTTTGCCGGCCGGCACGGTAATCAAAGGAGAAGGGCTTTCCACTCTTTATTACATCGGAGAAGACGGAAAGCGCTATGTTTTTCCAAACTCAAACATTTTTTTCTCTTGGTATGACGATTTTTCAGAAGTAGTGGAAGTTTCCTTGGAAACTTTGTATGAATATCCCTTAGGCGGCAATGCACGTTATAAACCCGGAGCTCTTTTAGTAAAAATTCAAACCGACCCGAAAGTTTACGCGGTTGGACATAACGGTAAACTTCATTGGATTAAAACCGAGCCAATCGCCAGAGCGCTTTATGGAAATAATTGGAATAAATTAGTTGACGATGTGCCGGATTCGTTTTTTACAAATTATGAAGTAGGCGGCGAAGTTGACGGAGAAGATGATTTTGACCCAACATCAACAGAAGAAGAAACACCAAGCATAAGCCATAATCGCGGTTTTAAAGCTAAAGTTGCCGCGCGTATTAAAAATAGAAATGAAAGAATTTGCGATCAGTTGGATAGCGCCGTAAATCGTTTGCAAAAACGGCTTGTTCGCTGGGAAATAGCGCTCCCAGACATAGGAAAAAATTTAATGAAGATATGCTATGGCTTAGGCAGTGATGGCAAAATGACCGGCAACGCGTTGCGTTCCGTAAAAAAAGCTACTCTTTGCCACGAAGGAAAAACTATCAGCGTAGACCTTTCAGCTATCGGCGCCCATTTAAAGCAGGGCGGCTTTATGGGGGCATGCGAAGATGATAGTGCTGAACCGGATACAACAGCCCCTAAAATTACGGATGATCCGCACGTAGCCACGAGCAGCAGAACAGCGGTCATTACATGGACAACTGATGAATTATCAGACAGCAAAGTAATTTATGCCGAGGGGTCATTTGAAACAGCAAGCCCAAACGAGGCAACAAGCACCGATCTCGTCCTGGAACACAGTGTAGAATTAATCAACCTTTCCGTTTCAACCACTTATTCTTACAAAGTTGAATCCAAAGACGCGGCAGGCAACCTTGCGACAAGCAGTGAAGCAACTTTCGTGATTGAATAAAAATTTGTTTTTACATAAATTTAAAAGCCGTTTCAAAATCTTTGAAACGGCTTTTTGTTTTATTTTTATTTAACATTAGCAAATAATAGACTTGTCCACATTGACTGAAATCTTAATTTATGATATACTTATTTTATAAGCGTAGAGATACGCGAAAATAAAAATAAAAATAAAAATAAAAAAATGGAAAATGAAACAATCCAAGCTTGTGACAAGCTTGAAGAAAAACAGGTTCCCTTTGGGGATAAATTCGCTTATTTGGCGATTTCAGCGACAGTTGCATATACCTACATGGTGATAAATGTAATGTCCTACATATCGTAAAATTTTAAAACTATTTTTATTTTAAAAATGCCAAAAACAACCCAGCAATTGGGTTGTTTTTTTATTTAACATTTTTTTGATAAAAAAATTTGAAACCCCTAAAAGGGACTGTCGCCAAATGCCAAAACTGGCATTCGGCGACAGTCCCTTATTTTTCGCAAATTTTTTAAATCTTCCTCTGATTGCTTGATATATTCTTTGTCCCTTTTCACAATATCGGGGTTGACTTGCAAAGACATTTTATTCAGACCTAATAACTCCATTCCGCTAAGCGATCTTACTCTTGACAGGGCGACATAGCCCATACCATAATCAAAAGCGTCCCGCAAATCAACAATCATCTCATCAAGGCTCATGCCCTGGCTTTTATGAACCGTAATCGCCCATGCCAGCCGCAAAGGCACTTGGCTTATTTTGGCAACCGTTTCATTGCCCTCCTCAACCGCCCACTCTCTTGGATAAGCGATAATTTGCCTATCGTCATTAGTTTTAACAATCGGATAATTATCAAATTCGCTAAAGCCGATAATTTTCCCAAGCGTGCCATTGACATAATGGGCAAAGCCGGATTCGCTGAATTTATTTTTTACAAACATTACTACCGCCCCTTTTTTTAAAACAAGCCTTGACGGCGCCATGCAATTTTTTATTAAAAAATCAACCAATTGCTTTCGTCCTTTTTTATAAGATGATTTCATTTGATAGACTGTTTCGCTTTGTTTTATTTTTGCCAATTCAAAATCGTTTATGGCGTTAACGTCCTTGTTATTGGTGAACAATTTTGTCGGAGTAATATTTCCGCAAACCGGCCGGTTAAGCCTTGATTTTAATGTCATCAAAGTATCTTTATCTATCTTGTTATTTCTGATGCTATTTAAAACTTTGATAAATTTTTTATCGCTATGCCTGTGCTGTTCATTTAAATAGCAGACTTTTAAACAAGATTCATTCCAAACGTTTGCCTTAAAAGCGTATTCATTATTTTCTTCTTTGCCGTTGACCGGCGGTAATTGAAAAAAATCACCGCAAAAAATAACCTGAATTCCGCCAAAAGGCGCGATGCTGTTTTTGAAAGACATGCAAATATTGTTAACCAAGTCCAGCCTGTCGGCATCAAGCATTGATATCTCATCAATAATCAATACTTTTGTTTTAAGCATCCTGTTCTTTAGATATCTTTTATTTAAAATGGTTTTAAATTCCGCTTTGCTTAATTGCTTGGCGATTCCCATCCCGCACCAGGAATGAATTGTTATGCCGCCGATATGCGTAGCCGCGATGCCTGTTGAAGCCGTAACTGCCGCGCTAATATGCTTTGACTTTAAATAGCTGATATATTTATTTAAAAGAAAAGTCTTCCCGCTTCCGGCAGGACCTGTCAAAAAAACATTAGCGCCCAGTTTTAATAATTGAAAAGCTTCTTCTTGTTTCATTTGTTTTTGAAATGATTATATTATGATGTCTTTGTTTTTATTTTAACATTATGTCAGGCGCAGTCAATTAATTTTATTTATCAAAAAAATGTACGTACAAATGTACGTACATTTTTTTGATAACAGTAAAAATACGCGATTTGCTAAATGACATTGAATTTAATGAAATAATGTCAATGGAACCTTTTTCGCAATTGGCTTTATAAAAAATTATTGCGAATATTTTTTAAAAAACAGCCTAAGCGGCAGTCCCTTTATAAGATTAATAGATACAAGTTTATCCAAATCATATATTTTTAATTTTCTGTCCAATTCATTTTCAATTATTTCAATATTTTGTTCATTAGCAAAAGCATATTCGGGTTTCAAATTTTTATTTGCTCTTCTTGCAAAAATCGAAAATTTTGTGTATAATGAAGCAGTTATTTAAAAATAATTTTATATAAATGCCAAATTCTAAAAATAATAATTTTATTAAAATTAAAGGCGCGCGCGTTCATAATTTAAAAAATATTAATGTGGATATTCCGAGGAATAAATTTACGGTTATTACCGGACTTTCCGGCTCGGGAAAATCTTCACTTGCTTTTGACACGATTTACGCCGAAGGCCAAAGGCGATATGTTGAATCATTATCAGCCTACGCGCGGCAATTTGTCGGTCTTATGGACAAGCCTGATGTGGATTTAATTGAGGGACTCTCGCCGGCAATATCAATTGACCAAAAAACCGCGCCGCGCAATCCGCGCTCAACAGTCGGAACGGTTACGGAAATATATGACTATATGCGCCTTTTATACGCCCGTATCGGCATTCCGCACTGCCCTGATTGCGGCAATAAAATTCGTCCGTACACGGTTGATGAAATAGTTGAGCAAATCAATAAAAATTTTTTAGATCAAGAAACAATTATTCTCGCGCCAATTGTCAAAGATAAAAAAGGCGAGCATAAAAATATTCTTGACGGAATCGCCAAAGCCGGCTTTAGCCGCCTGCGTTTTGACAAAGTCATTTACACTTTGGAAGAAATAGAAGATATGGAAGTTAACAAGCAAAAAAAACATACGGTTGAAATTATAATTGACCGCGTAAAAATCAAAAAAAATAAAGAAGACCAAGCGCGCCTAACAGAAGCGATTGAAAAAGCGCTTGATTTATCCAACGGACTTATCACGGTTTTACCAGCAATTCAACAATTTAACAATGAAACAATAAAAAAGTCAAATAAAAATACAAAACGCGCCCCAAGGGCATTTCCCGCGGGGCGCCCTTTGGATAAAAAAACAAACGAAATCACTTATTCAAAATTATTCGCCTGCCCTGACTGCGGAATCAGCCTTGCTGAATTGGAGCCGCGCAGCTTTTCTTTTAATTCGCCGCACGGAGCCTGTGAAGAATGTTCGGGAATAGGAACTAAGCTGGAAATTGACCCGAAATTAATTGTTAATCCAAATTTAACAATCGCGCAGGGCGGAATCAAATCATGGATGCACGGAAGCGCCGGGCAAACATGGCTAATGCGTATTTTAGGAACCGTTGCCGTTAAAAACGGTTTTGATTTGAATACGCCAATCAAAGATTTAAGCAAAAAACAGCTTGACATTGTCTTCTACGGCACCGGCGATAAAAATTACAATGTTGATTACGACAGCGATCGCTTTTCAGGAGAGCTAAACACCGGATTTGAAGGAGTAATTCCCAATTTAGAAAAAAGATATAATCGCACCGAATCGGATTGGGTTAGAAAAGATATTGAACAATATATGCGCGTTTTAATATGCCCTAAATGCAAAGGCCAAAGGCTTAAAAAAGAAGTTTTAGCCGTAAAAATTCTTGGCCGTTCCATTCATGATGTCAGCATCAAAACAATCAATGAAGCAAAAAGATTTTTTTGCTCGCTTGAAACCGCGAAAGAGTTAAGCGCTCGCGATAAAAAAATAGCAAATCAAATAATTAAGGAAATCCGCACGCGGCTTGATTTTCTTCTTAATGTCGGCTTGAATTATTTAACCCTGAACCGCGCCGCCAATACTCTTTCCGGCGGCGAAGCTCAGCGCATACGGCTGGCAAACCAAATCGGCACATCATTGGTAGGTGTTTTATACATTTTAGATGAACCGTCAATCGGCTTGCATCAAAGAGATAATAAAAAATTAATTTCCACTATTAAAAAATTAAGGGATATCGGTAATACAGTAATCGTGGTTGAGCATGACGAGGAAACCATGATGTCCGCTGATTGGATTATTGATGTCGGACCCGGCGCGGGCGCTAAAGGCGGAGAGATTATCGCGGCCGGAACCCCCGCGCGGATTAAAAAATCAGCCAAATCTTTAACAGGACAATATCTTGCCAATAAAAAATCAATTCCCACTCCAAGCAAATACCGCTTTGGCCTTAAACAATCAATAAAAATCATCGGCGCGTCAGAACATAATTTAAAAAATATTGACGCAAAATTTCCTTTGGGAAAATTCATAGCCATTACCGGAGTATCAGGATCCGGCAAATCCACCCTTATGACTGATATTTTGGCAAAAGCCTTAAACAAAAAATTTTATCGCGCCAAAGCCGAAGCAGGCGCGCATAAACGAATTGAAGGGCTTGGCTTTATTAATAAAGTAATCAACATTGATCAATCGCCGATAGGACGCACTCCTCGTTCCAACCCCGCCACATATACCGGCGCATTCACTCCAATCCGCGACTTATTCGCGCAATTGCCGGAAGCGAAAATCCGCGGCTACAAAGCCGGGCGTTTTTCTTTTAATGTCGTTGGCGGCCGCTGCGAAGCCTGCTCCGGCGACGGCATGGTAAAAATTGAAATGCAATTTCTGCCGGATGTTTACGTGGAATGCGAAGTCTGCCGCGGGCAAAGATACAATAAAGAGGCTTTAGATATTTATTATAAAGAAAAAAATATTTCCGATGTTTTAAACATGACGATTGAAGAGGCAATGAAATTTTTTAAAAATATTCCGGCAATCCATATAAAAATGAAAACCTTGCATGAAGTCGGCTTGGGCTATATAAAACTAGGGCAATCCGCAACCACTCTTTCCGGCGGAGAAGCCCAGCGCGTTAAGCTCGCAACGGAGCTTTCCCGCCGCGCGACAGGCAAAACTTTGTACATTTTGGACGAACCGACAACCGGCTTGCATTTTGAAGATATTAAAAAACTTTTAAGCGTCCTAAACAAATTGGTTGACAAAGGAAACACTGTTTTAATTATTGAGCATAATCTGGATGTAATTAAATCCGTTGACCATATCATTGACTTGGGTCCGGAAGGAGGCGGCAAAGGCGGAAAAATCGTAGCGCAGGGCACGCCTAGAGAAGTGGCAAAAACCAATACGCATACAGGGAAATTTTTGAAGAAAGTGTTGAAATAATAATTTTATTATAAACTTTCACCATTGCCAAAAAAGCAAAAAAGTTATAAAATTATAGTATTGATAATAAATAAAAATAATTCCCATGAAAAAAATCGCGATTTGCCATTATCGGGTCGGAGGAACCGATGGCGTGTCTTTGGAAATTGAAAAAAGAAAAAAAATCTTGGAAAAACACGGGCATAAAGTAAAATTAATTGCCGGCGGCAGAAGCAACGGCGCTGATTATACTATCAAGGAAATGGAATGGGACAACGGCATGATTCCCATTATTAAAGAAAACGGCTTTGTTCATTTTGGCCGCAATGATTTAAGCGCGCAAGAATTAAAAAGAAAAATGAATAAGGTTTCTTTGATGATTGAAGAAAGGCTTGAGGAAATCCAAAAAAAAGAAAAGTTTGATTTGTGCCTAGTGCATAACATTTTTTCTTTTGGCGGGCATATTGCGGCCGCCAAGGCATTCAGCAAATGGATAAACAGGCACAGGCTTCCAACGCTCGCGACTCATCATGATTTTTTTTGGGAAAGAAAAGAATTTGAAATACCGATTAACGAATATTTGCGCAGCTATTTAAAAAAATTCATGCCGCCGAAATCCGCGTATATTAAGCATGTTGTAATCAATTCTCTGGCGCGAAAAGAATTAAAAAGGCGAAACGATATAGAAGCATGCGTTATGCCGGATGTATTTGATTTTAAGAAAAAACCATGGGTAAAAGATAAATTTAACAGCGATTTTTTGCAAGAATTTGATATTAAAGAAAATGATTTAATAATACTCCAAGCCACAAGAGTAATACCCCGCAAAGGAATTGAACTGGCTTTTGACTACGCGGCCGCGATGCAGAAAAAGATACAAAGCGCGCCTTGGCTGAAAACATTGCGCGGAAAAAAAATTTATAATAATAAAAGGCTGCCGATTAATCCGAGAATAACCTTGATACTGGCAGGATACGCTGAAGATGAAAAAAGAGACTATTTATTTAAATTAAAATCAAAAGCTTTTGACAGCCGGCTTAATGTCAAATTTATTTCAGGGCATGTAACGTCTTCCAGAAAATTCAGCAACGGCATAAAGACTTATTCGCTTTGGGATGCCTATGTTTACGCTGATATTATCAGCTTCCCAAGCGTTTGGGAAGGCTGGGGCAACCAATTTATTGAAGCGATTTTCGCGAAAAAACCTATTGTTATACACGAATATCCGGTTTATGCGAAAGATATCAAGCAGGAAGGATATGAGATTATCTCTTTGGGAAATAACTCTGTAAAAAAAGATGAAAACGGCCTTTACACGCTTCCACAGGAAAATATTGATAAAGCCGTGGAACAAACGCTTGAATGTCTCCATGATAAAAATTTGCAAAAAAAACTTGAGAAAAATTTTCAAATCGGAAAAAAATATCATGATTATGAGGTTTTGGAGAGATTTTTGATTGATAATATTGGATAAAAATTTTAGAGAGGCCGAACCTCTACGATTTAACAGCTCCTTAAG
>JAYEHJ010000092.1:0-8124 GCA_034659435.1 Patescibacteria group bacterium
CTTATTAATTCCTTATAATTAAATGATTTATTATCCTGGAAAAAATTTATTATTGTTATTGCCGTGTATGTTGAAAAATTTTTAAAAATTTTATTGGCTTTAAAATCAACAAGAATTTTTATGGCTTTTTTATCTTTTAAATATTTTCTAAAATTCACATAAGATGAATTATGCAAATAACTGTTTGGGGTAATATAGCCTAAAATACCTTTTTTATTTAATAATTTAAACCCAAGCTCAAAAAAAGATAGATATATATCTATTGTCCCATGAGAAAACATAAATTCTTTTTTTAAAATATTTTTAGTTTCCTTGTCTAAATTATGGATTCTAATATATGGAGGATTGCCTACGACAAAATCAAAATAATTTAAGTATTTTTTGTATTCTAAAAGAGTATTTTTATTAAATATTTTCCAATTAATGTTTATTTCTTGATTTATTTTTTCTTTAACTATTTTGTTTAAATTATTTATGCAGTTAAAAAATTCTAACTCATCAATTTCTATGCCATAAACATAATTTTCCAAATATTTTTTTATTTTTTCAACAGAATAATTTTGATTTACGCATACATCAATTATTTTTGAAACAATTATTTTTAAAAAAGCCCCATCTCCGCAAGTAGGGTCAATTATTTTTTTATTTAAAATATTTAAACCAGTAAATTCCACTGAATTCAGTATTTCTTCAACAATCCAATCTGGAGTAAAGACTTGTCCCATTATTTTGTGTTTTTTCATACGAAATTTGATTATTGTTTTTTTATTTAAAATAAGTTAGAATATATTTATAAAAACGATAATTAAAACTCATCTATATTATAACAAAAAATTGCTTTGTTTTGCAAATTTTATAAATTATATAATATGCCAACACTCTACAGTCATTCAGATTCAAACAAACGAAAAACTTGGTTTTTATTATCAGGTTTTTTGATTTTTGTTATTTTTATCGGATATATTTTTAGCGTTGCAATGGAAAGTCCTGTTATTTTATATTTTGTTGTCGGTTTTAGCATTATTTCGGCATTTGTCAGTTATTGGTGGAGCGATAAAATTGTATTGGCAATGTCTGACGCCAAGCCGGTTAAATTTAAAGATAATAAAGAATTATATAGATTGGTTGAAAATCTTTGCATTACCGCCGGGTTGCCGGCGCCAAAAATATATATAATTAACGATACGGCTCCCAACGCTTTTGCTACCGGACGCGATCCTGAACATGCTGTTGTCGCGGTAACAGCCGGACTTTTGCAAAAATTGGAGAGAAGCGAATTGGAAGGCGTAATCGCGCATGAGTTATCCCACATAGGCAACAGGGATATTTTGCTCGCTACCGTAGTTACGGTTTTGGTCGGAGTTGTCGTGCTTTTGGCCGACTGGTTCAGGCGCTGGACTTTTTTTGGCGGCGCCAGACGAAGGAATAATGGAAAAGGCGGACAATTGCAGATTGTTATAATAATTGTTGCTATTGTTTTATCTGTTTTAGCTCCGATTTTCGCCTATATGATGCAATTCGCGATCTCCCGCAAACGTGAATTTTCAGCAGATGCCGATGGCGCGCTGTTGACTCGCTACCCTGAAGGATTGGCGCGCGCTTTGGAAAAAATATCAGCGGATAGCGAACCGTTGGAAGCTGCCAATCGGGCGACAGCCCATCTTTATATTTCTTCGCCGTTTGAAGGCAAAAGAGACAAGAGAAGTAAAAAAAGTTTTTTCAAAAAGGCTTTTATGACACATCCGCCAGTGAGCGAACGGGTTGCGGCTTTAAGAGGAATGGATGTTTAATGATATGATTTGTTTTTTTAATGATATGATTTTAATTTATTGTTTTTCGTTAGTTTTAGCGAAAAATAAGGAAATTTTTTAATGAAAATTCAATAATTTATAATAATATGATATGATTATGCGTATATAATGATACGATAAAATAAATATGCAAAGAAAATAATTTGCCTTTTATAGAAATGTTTGATTTATTAAATGATGAAGATTTGGAAGACGGTCTGCATCCGAATTCGGATGGGCATGAAAAAATGTTTAAGAGGGTTAGGGATTTTTTAATAGAGAATAAAATTATTTAGAAATTTGTTATTTTTTTTGTCATCTTCGACACTCCCAGCCTCGCAGAGAAATTATATTAAATGATCGGAGATCTCGTAAAAATCAACGAACATAAAAAATAGAAAAATATTTTATAAAGAATATTATATTAACAATCATTATTTAAAAAATAATTTAGATGCTTTTAAAGAGATTCCCGATCATTTAATATAATACCCTGCGGGGCAAAGGTGTGTCGGGAATGACAAATAAGAAATTAATTCAAACCCATGCAAATAAAATTATCAGATAAAAAATTAAAAGATATAAAAGCTGATTGCGAGATTATTTTTGTTGTAAACAAAAAATTAGAACACAAGTTTATTCGCGATAAAAATGTTTTAAATGAAATGAATTTTAAAGGCGAGGCTGATGAAATTTTGTTTTTGCCGGAAAAGAAAAGAATGTATATTGGGATTGATGGCTTAGATTTGGAAAGTTTGCGTTCGGTTGCCGCGCTGGCGGCAAGGACTATTGCAAAAAGCAAAATTACGTCATTAAAAATCGCTTTGTATTATTTTGATGATGCGGGAAAAGCAATCAAAGCTTTAAGCGAAGGGTTTTTGCTTGGCGCTTACAGTTATCAAAAGTATAAGTCGAAACAAGCGAAAAATAATATTAAACAGATAATAATTTCCAGTGAAAATTATTATGATAAAAAAGTTGAAGTAAAAAATTTAATAAAAAAAATTAAAGAAGCAGAAATTATTTCTAAAAGCGTAAATTTTGTCCGTGATATCGTGAATGAGCCGCCGTCTGATTTGACTCCGTTAAAATTTTCTAAAATCGCCAAAACGGAAGCAAAAGAAAATAATTTAACAATTAAAATTTTAGGAAAAAAAGAATTGGAAAAATTGGGAATGGGCGCGTTTTTAGCTGTTAATAGGGCGAGCGCTTATCCGCCGCAATTAATACATTTAAAATACAAATTTAAGAATGCAAAAAAGAAAATTGTTTTAGTCGGCAAGGGATTGACCTATGATACCGGCGGATTAAGTTTAAAACCAAGCGAGGGCATGGCAACAATGAAAATGGATATGGGCGGAGCCGGCGCGATTTTAGGTGTAATTATGGCAGTGAGCAGATTAAAATTGCCGGTTGAAGTTCAGGCGATTATCGGCGCCACTGAAAATGCGATTGGAAAGGACGCGTATAAGCCGGATGATGTTTTAAAAGCAATGAATGGAAAAACAATTGAAGTGAAAAATACAGACGCTGAAGGCCGGCTGGTTTTGGCTGATTGCCTGTGCCGCGCGCAAAAAGAAAATTTTGATTATATTATTGATATCGCTACTTTGACAGGAGCGTCTATGGTTGCTTTGGGTGAATACACGAGCGCGGTTATGGGTTTTAATAATGATTTGAATCATGAAATTATAAAATCAGCAAAAAACACGGGAGAGCTTGCCGGCATTTTGCCGTTTAATAAATATTTGCCAAAATTGTTAAAAAGTGAAATCGCGGATGTTAGCAATGTTGGAGCTTCTCGCTATGGAGGAGCAATTACCGCAGGATTATTTTTAGGAGAGTTTATTGAAAAAAAGAATAAAGAAAAATGGGCGCATATTGATATTGCCGGTCCGGCTTTTAAAGATAAGCCATGGGGCGTAAATCCTGTTGGCGCTAGCGGCGCAGGTGTGCGTTTGTTGGTTGAGTGGATTAAAGGGGTTTTGTAGGGTTGGATAAAATATTGAAAAAAGAGGTTCGGCCTCTACGATTTTTACAAAATCATAGAGGCCGAACCTCTTTTGTGTCTGATTTAGATTTGATTTTTTTAAGAATAAGTAATATAATAAATATGCTTTATTATTAAATAATTATTAGTATTTATGAATTTTTTAGATAAAATATTCGGTGATCCGAATGAAAAAGCAATAAAAAATTTACAGCCGATTGTTGATGAGATTAATTCTCTGGAAGAAAGGTTTAAAAAGATGAGTGATGATGAATTAAAAGCAATGACTTTTAATTTTAAAGATCGCTTGAAAAAAAGCGAGAACGAGGACAAAGCTTTGGATGAGATATTACCGGAGGCTTTCGCTGTTGTCAGAGAAGTAAGCAGGCGGATTTTGGGGATGCGCCATTTTGACGCGCAATTAATCGGCGGTATAATTCTGCATCAAGGAAAAATCGCGGAGATGAAAACCGGCGAAGGAAAAACCTTAACTGCCACGCTTTCTTTGTATTTGAATTCTTTAACAGGAAAAGGCGCGCAGTTGATTACCGTGAATGATTATTTGTCGCAAATCGGCGCCGGCTGGATGGCAAAAGCGTATCACGCTCTCGGGCTTAATGTCGGCGTAATTATCCATGATGCCGCGCTTATGTATGATCCGGAGTTTAGCGATGAATCGCAATATGACGCGCGGCTTAAGCATTTTCGCAAAGTTGAACGCAAAGAAGCTTACGCTTGCGATATTGTTTATGGAACAAATAATGAATTCGGTTTTGATTATTTAAGGGATAATATGGCGCAAAATTTAAGCGATCAAGTTCAAAGAGATTTGAATTATGTGATTGTTGATGAGATTGATTCTATTTTAATTGATGAGGCGCGCACGCCTTTGATTATCAGCGCTCCCGCAGAAGAATCAACGGATAGATACTATAAATTCGCGCAATTGGTCGGAAGGCTTAAAGAAAATGAAGATTATAATGTTGATGAAAAAATGAAAGCTGCTACTTTGACTGAAAATGGAATTACGCGCATGGAAAAATGGCTTGGAGTGGATAATATTTACACAACTGGCGGCATCCGCGAAGTGCATCATATTGAACAGGCTTTAAAGGCGCATACGCTTTTTAAGCGTGATCGGGATTATGTCGTTCAGGATGGCGAAGTAATAATCGTTGATGAATTTACAGGGCGCTTAATGCATGGCCGCCGTTACAGCGAGGGTTTGCATCAGGCGATTGAAGCCAAGGAGAACGTAAAGATTCAGCGCGAATCCCAGACTTTGGCAACCATTACTTTTCAAAATTATTTTCGCATGTATAAAAAATTGTCAGGCATGACCGGCACAGCCGCCACTGAAGCCGAAGAATTTTCAAAAATTTACAAGTTAGACACGGTAATTATTCCAACGCACAAGCCCAATATCCGCAAGGATGAAAATGATTTGATTTATCGCACTGAAGAAGGCAAGTTTAAAGCCGTTATTGAAGACGTGAAAAAACGCGCGGAAGCCGGGCAACCGATTTTGGTCGGCACGATTTCAATTCAAAAAAATGAGCTTTTAGTGTCTATGATGGAGCGCAAGGGTTTAAAGCCGAATGTTTTGAACGCCAAGAACCATGAAAAAGAAGCTCGTTTTATTGCCGAGGCCGGCAAGTCCGGAGCGGTTACGCTTGCAACCAATATGGCGGGCAGAGGAGTTGATATTGTGCTTGGCGGAGTGGAGCCCTCCTTCGCTGAGGCTGCGGAGGGCAAGCCCGCTAATGAGGAAAGTGAGGAGCATAAATTGTGGAGGAAAGAGCATAAGAAAGTAATTCAAGCCGGGGGATTGCATGTAGTTGGCACGGAAAGACATGAATCGCGGCGGATTGATAATCAGCTTAGGGGGCGCGCCGGACGACAAGGTGATGTCGGTTCTTCGCAGTTTTATGTTTCCATGGATGATGATTTAATGCGGATATTCGGCGGTGATCGCATGAAAAATATTATGACGACCTTGAATGTTCCCGAGGATATGCCGATTGAGAATCGCTTAATTTCCCGTTCTATAGAATCGGCGCAGAAAAAAGTTGAAGGAAATAATTTTGACATTAGAAAACATTTGGTTGAATATGATGATGTGATTAATAAGCATAGAGAGGCTATTTATCGCAGACGCAAGGAAATTTTAGAGTTGGCGAAAAATGACAACAGGGAATCAGATAAAAAATTATCAGATATTATATTAAAAATGATAGAGTCAGAGATTGAACAGGTTGTTAGTTTTCATACTGACGCTGAATATATTAAGGATTGGAATTTAGAGGAAATCGCGCAGGTTGCATCCACTATTTTTCCTGTGGAGGAAAATTTAAAAGGCGATATCAACAGGTTTACGGAGGATAATAGCAAGCTTGATAAAGCCAAGGCGCGTACGGCGATAATTGAGCATTTAACTGCAATGGCCGAAAAGAAATATAAAGAAATGGCTGATATGGCAAAAGAATTAAATATTGATTGGGCAAGATTGGAAAAATCGGTTTTGATTCGTTCAATTGACACGCTTTGGGTTGAACATTTAGAAGCAATGTCAAGCGTCAGGCAGGGCATCGGCCTTAGGGGCTATGGCCAGCGCGACCCGCTTGTGGAATACAAAAAAGAGGCTTATCGCCTTTATAACGAGCTTAATAATTTAATTAATAAGGAAACTGTTTATTCCATATATAAAGTCGGCAATGCTCAGCAAGAGGCGATTATTCGCCAATTTAACGCGCCCGGGCTTATGGACTTGGCTAAAAATTTCAGCTCGCCGGCAAAAACCGCCAATGGCAATACTTCTTCTTTTTCCGGATTTGGCGGAGGCAGTAATAAGAATAATGGCAATGCGAGCATTTTTTCTGAACCGCAAGCAAAAAATAAAGACGAAAGCGGAAAAAAAGTAGGCCGCAATGATCCATGTCCGTGCGGCAGCGGGAAGAAATATAAGAAGTGCTGCGGGGCTTAGCATATGTAAATATGAAAACATATAGCATAATCACAATCGGATGTCAGATGAATAAGAGCGATTCGGAGCGGGTTGCGGCTTGTTTTGAGGATTTGGGTTTTAAAGAAGCTGCAAAGCGGAGCCAGGCGGATTTTGTCGCGCTTGCTACTTGCGGTGTTCGGCAGTCGGCTGAGAATCGTGTTTACGGTTTGATTCCGAAAATTAAAAAGGAAAATAGTAACGCGAAAATAATATTAACCGGATGCTTGTCAGAGCGGGAAGATGTTATTAAAAGATTAAAAGAAAATATTGATATTTGGCTGCCAATAAATCAAATTATAAATTTTAAAGAAATATTAGCTGATTCAGAGTCTAAGAATTTAAAAATTGAACCTTGCGATTATTTGAAAATTAAACCGAAATATACTTCCGCGTTCAGCGCGTTTGTGCCGATTGGGAATGGCTGTGATAATTTTTGCACTTATTGCGTAGTGCCTTACGCGCGCGGGCATGAAGTTTATCGGGACGCGGAAGAAATTTTAAATGAAGTAAAAGATTTAGCCGGGCGAGGATATAAAGAAATAATTTTGATCGCGCAGAATGTTAATAGTTATAAATCAAGAATCAAGAATCAGGAATCAGGAATTAAGAATCAAGAGGTTTTGGAATATAATTATGTTAATTTTTCGCGCTTATTAAGATTGGCGAACAATATTTCCGGCGATTTTTGGATTCGTTTCGCAACTAGCCATCCAAAAGACATGAGCGATGATTTGATTTTGGCGATTTCAGAATGTAAAAAAGTTTGCAGGCATATCCACTTGCCGGCGCAAAGCGGAGATAATGATATTTTAAAAGCAATGAATCGGAAATATAAAATTGAGCATTATTTGGAATTAATTAAAAAAATTAAAAATAACATAAAAAGCGAATTGCCGATAGCGATTACTACTGATATTATTATCGGTTTTCCGGGTGAAACAGAAAAACAATTCAAAAAAACTGTGGAATTATTTAAAGAAGTAAAATATGATATGGCTTATATAGCACGATATAGCCCTCGCCCGGGAACAGACGCGGAAAAAATGGAAGATGATGTGGAAGTGGAAGAGAAAAAAGACAGGGAAAAAAAGTTAATGAAAATATTAAGAAAAACCGCGTTAAAAAATAATCAAAAATATTTAGGCAAAATAGTTAAGGTTTTGGCTGAAGGACAGAATAAAAAAGGAATTTTGTTTGGCAAAACCGAAACAAATAAAACCGTTAAATTTTTGGGTGATAAAAAATATATTGGAAAGTTTGTTAAAGTTAAGATAGAAAAAGTAGAAAATTTTGGCTTGCGCGGGGTTTTGGGGAAATAAAATCCCCCGTTTGATTTCAAA
>JAYEHJ010000093.1:0-1576 GCA_034659435.1 Patescibacteria group bacterium
GATGTCAATCAATTGCTGGATGTCGGCAATAAGGCCGATGATAGTGATGTTTGGCAGGCGATTATTGAAAAACTAAATTTTGGAAAACTTAATGTCAATCAATTGCTGGATGTCGGCAATAAGGCCGATGATAGTGATGTTTGGCAGGCGATTGTTAAAACTGGAAAACTTAATGTCAATCAATTGCTGGATATCGGCAATAAGGCCGGTAATTGGAGGGTTTGGAAAGCGATTGTTGAAACTGGAAAACTTGATGTCAATCAATTGCTGGATGTCGGCAATAAGGCCGATGATAGTTATGTTTGGCAGGCGATTGTTGAAAAATTGCAATAATTTTCTTTAAAATTAAATACGATACCGCCAAAGTCATCAACACGACTTTGGCGGTGTTTTTCTTTTTAACCTTAATTTCTTAATTCACGATTCGTAATTCGTAATTGCTAATTTGTAACTGGTTCTTTATGCTTCTTTAAAAACACTGACAAAACAGGCGGAGCGACAAACGTTGTTAAAATTACCATAACAATAATAACTGAAAAAACTCCATCAGAAATTACTCCCAAGGATTTGCCGATATTTCCAAAAATCAATCCAACCTCGCCCCTCGGCACCATGGCAAACCCGACTATCCATTTATTATAATTTTTAGGCAAAAACGCGCTGGAAATAACTTTTCCAACAATCGCAACAATAGTTACTAACAAAGCAACCAACAAAACTTTCGGATTAAAAAAAGTTTCCAGTTTTACCTGCAAGCCGGTATATACAAAAAATATCGGCACAAACACAAAAGCCACATTTTCTATTAAGTCTTCAATGTGCTTGCGGGAATGCTTTTCTAAAATTTCGTTTAGCGCCTTGTTAACGCCATTGCGTTCCCTGCTTTCCATCCAATTTTTTATGTCCCTAACCAATCTGTAGCTTTTAAATCCGTTAAAATGAACATTATCCAAAAGCAATCCAGCGACAAAGGCTCCAATAATCGGAGCCAAACCGAACAGGCTGGCAATATAGGAAAAAAATAAGCCGATTGATAAAGCCAAAGACAACTTCATTCCGATTCCCGTATGAATTTTTAAAAGCACTTTTCCCAGATTCTTGGCAATGTAACTGCCGATTAATATGCCTCCAAAAAGGAATCCAAAAGCTTTTATCGTAATTATTGCGATAGCGACGGGGCTTATTGAGCCGACAGTGGCAATTGCTGTAATAACAGCTAAAATCAGCAAGCCCAGAACATCATCAATAACAGCCGCGCCTAAAACAACTTTTGCCTCTTTTATGTGCAATTTATTAAAATCTTTAAACACCCTGCCTGTAATCCCTACCGATGTCGCGGTTAAAGACGCTCCTATAAATAAATAAGCTATCTGTTCCAATCCTGGAAAAATATAAGGTCCTATAATATAAGTCCCTAACACAAACGGAGCAACCACGCCGATTATTGCAACTACAAGCGATTTAACACCAACGCTTCTTATTTCTTTAAGATTACTTTCCAGTCCGATTTGAAAAAGCAAAAGCACTACTCCGAATTCAGCTAAAAACGCGATAATCGCGTTATGCTCCAATTCCC
>JAYEHJ010000093.1:1586-7955 GCA_034659435.1 Patescibacteria group bacterium
AAAAGAAAAACCCAAAAGCGCCAAATTTCCCAAAACAACGCCGACTAATATCTCTCCCAAAACAGCCGGCTGTCCAAAACGCGTTATCAAGCTACCCAGCTTGCTTAAAATAAGCAAAATTGCCATAGCTCCAAAAACCAAAGCTATATCCCCGTGACCGGAAGACGCCTCATCGCTATGTTCCGATGCAAAAGAAATTATCGGAGCAGCCAAGGCCACAAATAAAAAAACACTGTAAGCGATTTTTTTAATACTTTTTTTTGTATACATTTTTTTGAAATTAATAATTTTTTAAATCTAAAAAAAACAAAAGCCCCCCTTTCCATAATAAAAGGGAGCAATAGTATTTTCTCTGAAACAACGAATTTATTCGCTACTACAGATAAAATATTATTAACTGCGTGTATATCACCATAATAATTTATAGCATACCTTAAATAATTTTGCAAATAAAAAAAGTGGGCACACGGCGCGACGTGGTATCTACGCAAATTTGCGGATAACGCCTTTTACGATTCCCTGAATTAACGGATCTTTGCTATAAATCGGCTTCATTGTTGAATTTGCCGGCTGCAAACGAATGCGGTTAGTTTCGCGATAAAACTTTTTTAAAGTAGCGTAAGCGTTATTCAACAAAGCGACAACCACATCGCCGTTTTTAGGCGAAGGATTGCGCTCAACAATAACATAATCGCCGTCTAATATTCCTTCATCAATCATTGACCTACCTTTAACTTTTAAAACATAGCTATTTATTTTATCAGAAACAAAATCCGCCGGCACGGCAATTGTTTCCTTTTCTTCTATCGCCTCAATCGGCTCTCCGGCTGTAATTAAGCCTGCCAAGGGCAATTCCAAGGCTCTTGCCCAATTAATATCAGCTGACACCAGCTCAATAGAGCGAGCTTCATTAAAAGAATTCTTTAAAAATCCTTTGCTTTTTAAATTTTCCAAATGAGAATGGATTGTTGCAGGACTTGAAAGCTGAAAATGTTTTCCAATCTCGCGAATACTTGGCGAGTACCCTTGCTCTTCCATAAATTCCGTAACAAAATCCAATATTTCTCTTTGACGTTTTGTTAATTGATTACCCATATATTTTTATTTAAGAATTAAAATTTTTTATGAAATTCACGGTTGAGATTCCCGATCATTTAATATAATTTCTCTGCGAGGCTGTGAGTGTCGAGAATGACAAAGAGAACAGTTTGACAGCTAAACGGGCAGGTTGTTTATTTATTTTAAAAATTAAATGACCTGCCCGCTTATAAAAACCTCTTTTAGGCCGCTGATTTTTATATTAGCTAAATTATCCACAGGTATTTTATTGTCTATCTTTATTATACACGAACAAAAAACGAAAGTCAAGTGAATAATTAAAACCCCTATTTTGTTAATAAAAACAGGGGTTTTATTTCTATCTATACCAACTATAATAATTTTGATCTTGACAGCTATAATATCCAGTGCAACCGGAATCATATCTGCTTGAATCATACCTGCGGTCATAATCTCTAAAAGGATATCTATCCCTAAAACTGTAATTCTGTTTATATCTATAATCAGAACTTACTCTTCTCGCTTTTACCGTAAAATTTTTAGAGCCTAATAATTTATATGTTTCCTTATTTACACTGATATACGTTTTGACTGTATAGCTGCCGACGCTTTGTTTCCCAAAATCGCTTTGGGCGTAATTATAATTCCAATAATTATTATTTGGATGGCGCTCTGATGAAATTATTTCTTTAACAAAAATACTCCCCCTATAAAGCTTATGCTTAACGCGAAAAGTATCTATATTTTTTATATCTAAAATTTTTGTCAAAACCTTGATATTTTCATCTTGCCAATAATCTCTTTTGTCCGCGGTGTCATAATTATATCCTCCTACATGGGTGATATAAGTATTAACCCTTGTCCAATCATATTTATACGATACTTCAACTTCTATTGGCCTATAACTGCGTCTATCTCGCCTATCATAATCTTGCCGATACCTCGGGTCATAATAATCAATATACCTGTCCGCATACCTGTCCACTGAAATTTGCTGATTGTTTAATTTTGTATAAGCTCCGCCGTTAATGCTGAGAAATGTCCTAATTTCATGATAGCCGGCAGGCAGTTTGCCTAAATTTCCCCAGGAATAATTGCTTTCCCAAACGTTATTGCGAGGCCACAAAGCCGGCACTTCATTGCTTTTGTAATATCTGTTTCCATTTAAATAAATATCATATTTTATACGAAAGCTGTCAATTCCAGAAACATTTGATATTTTTGTTAAAGCATAAACATCTTCATCGCTCCTAAAATCCATTGTTGGATTTAAAATTTCATAAGAATAAGATCCTGTGTTGCGGACATTTTTGCCGATATGCGTCCAGTTATAAGAATAATTTCGCGCTTGGGCATAATAATACGGATAGGCCTGCGTCGGCTGAAAAATTGGCTGAATCGGAGCACCATAATAATAATCGCTGGGCGGCGCGTATTGTGAATACTGCTCATACTGCGCCACTGTAAAATTTGCCGCGCGATTAAAAGCGTAATAACCGCCGTCAATGCTTATGTAAGTTTTTATTTCATAATTCCCCGCAGGCAAACGCCCTAGCTCATTCCAATAATATATTTCAGCCCACCAAGTCTTGTGCGGATAATATATTGGCGAAAAAACATCTTTTACAAAAGACGACGAGCGGATTTCATGTTTAAATTGAAATCTATCAACATTGGTTATATTAAAAATTCTTGTTAAAAAAAATACCGATTCATCGACGCCAAAATTTATTTTTTCGTTATTAATTTCATACACATATTGTCCTGTCTGTTTTACGCCTGATCCAAGTGCGGTAGAGCGAAATATATAATAAGAACTTTGAGCATTAGCCGTTAACGGCAATGCTGAAAATAATAAAAATACAAAAATAAAAGGAATTAAAATAATTTTCTTGCTCATATTGTTATTTTTAAACATTTATTAATTCCTCCTTAATATTAAATTATAACATAAATAAAATTAAAATTGCATTAAAATAAAAAACATACAAAAACCTCTTTTTTGTATGTTTTTTATTTTATTTTTTATAAATCGGGTTCATCTTTCTTAATCTTTTTATTATCGGCGCTAAAATTTTTATGGTTTTATCAACTTCCACTTTTGTGTTGCTTTTTCCCAAAGTAAAACGAATAGAAGTATGCGCAACTTCCACTTTAATGCCCATGGCAATCAAAACGTGCGAGGCTTTAAGGCTGCCTGACGCGCAGGCGGAACCAGTTGAAACCGCTATTCTTTCCAAGTCAAGACCAATTAAGACAGACTCCCCTTCCACTCCCAAAAATGAAAAATGCGCGTGCGACGGCGTTGAATTTTCCCTGTCTGTATTTAAAATCACATCAGAAATATTTTTTTGTATTTCCGATACCAAATAATCTCTTACTGCCGCGATTTTTTTATTATTTTTTTCTTGTTCTCGGCTTTCTTTCCCTTTCTTGCCATTTCCAAGCAAACCAATAGCCGCGCCTAAACCGACTATGCCGGAAACATTTAAAGTGCCGCTTCTAAAATTATTTTCATGGTGTCCGCCTTTTTGCAGAGCTAAAAGCGGAACGTCCGCCTTGTGATATAGCGCGCCAACGCCTTTCGGACCGTAAATTTTATGCCCTGACATTGATAAAAGATCTATATAATTCCATTTTACATCGCAATTTATAAAATTTATCGCCTGGGTTGCGTCTGTGTGAAAAATTATCGGTTCTGGTTTCGCGCCTCTTGTTTTGGGACGCGTTTTTTTCCAATCATTAAGCCTTTTATCATTAATTTTTTTAATAGTTTTCCCAATCGCGCGAATAGGCGTAATTGCTCCTACTTCATGATTCACCCACATAATTGAAACCAAAACCGTATTACATTTAATTGCTTTTTTAAATTTTTCAATATCAACTATGCCGTTGTTTTTTATCGGCATATAAGTAACTTCAACGCCTTGTTTTTCAAGTTCCATAAACGGCTCCAAAACCGCGTCATGTTCAACAATGCTGGTGATAACATGCATATCTTTATATTTTTTCCCTTGCTTAAGCAAAGCGTTCATAACGCCCTTAACTGCCAAATTATCAGACTCTGTGGCGCCTGACGTAAATATTATTTCATCAGAATCGCAATTTAAAAAATCAGCAACTTGCTGTCTAGCTTTGTCAACGCCTGCCGATGCCTCTTGTCCAAAACTATGGATTGATGCCGCGTTTCCAAAAATATCGCTAAAATAAGGCTCCATAGCCTTTAAAGCTCGTTTATCAATAGGAGTAGTGGCGCTGTGGTCAAAATATATTTTCATGTATAAATATTGAAAATTGTTTATTAAATATTGAATGAATATTGTACATTGTACATTGAATATTAAATTGCCACAACTTCTTTAACCTCAGGCACAATCTTTTTAATTTCCGCCTCAATTCCCTCTTTCAATGTAATCTGCGCCATAGGACAACCGACGCACATTCCGGCCAAGCGCACTTGAACCTGCCCTGTCTTTTCGTCCCATTTAACAAATTCAACATCCCCGCCGTCAGCCTGCATGCCCGGACGAACTTTGTCTAAAGCTTTTTTTATTTTTTCTTCAATTATTTTTTGCATATTATTCTAAATTATTAACTCGTAATTTGCTTGTACTCGCTTGACGGGTGTAATTGATAATTTCTAATTGCTTTATGCAAAACATCAACCCCAAGCATTGAACAATGCACTTTTGGCGCGGGCAGACCGCCAAGGTCTTTAACTATATCGTCTTTATTAATTTTAAGCGCTTCGTCCAATGTTTTTCCTTTGGCAATTTCAGTTAAAGCCGAAGATATGGCAATCGCCGCGGCGCAGCCCAAAGTTTCAAATTTTATATCTTCTATAAATTCTCCTCCCGATTTTTTTCTCCCGATTTTAAGATACATCTTCATAACATCTCCGCAAACAGGATTCCCTTCTTTGCCGACCGCGTCAGGATTTTTCATACTCCCCTGATTGCGCGGATTTTTAAAATGCTCTAAAACTTTTTGTGAATAAGGCATAGTTTAAAATTAATTAATAATTTTGAATTTTGAATTTTAAAATAAATTCTAATTTTTAATGTTTCAAAATTTAATCATTCAAAATTATTTCAAAATTCAAAATTGGAAATTCAAAATTAATAAATGAATACTCCAGTCCCAATCGTTGTCCAATTATAAATTAGCTCAGCCTGTCCTTCGCCCAAACGGATGCAGCCATGAGATGCCGGCTTTCCTAAATGGTTTTCGCCTTCGCGATAGCCGTTCGGCCAAATCGGCAGTTCGTGTATTCCTATCCGTCCGGAATCAAGTCCGAGCCAATATGGCATCCACAATCCATAAGGCGACCAAGCCTTGGGATTTTTATTCGCTACTTTATAATGTTTTAGCGGCGTTGAATTATTAAGTCCGCTTGAAACAGGAAAAGCTCCCATCCGCACGCCTCCTAAAAAATAACTTAATTTCTGATTGGCAATATTTATTTCAATCCGCTTATCAAGTAAAATTCTATCTTTATTTAATGGATCATAGCCGGCATTAACTTCTTCATAATCGGAAAAACCGTCATCGTCAGTATCTTTATTAATCAAACTGGTATGGAACCTAAGCTCATCCCTGTCAGATAATCCGTCTTTGTCATAATCATTATCTTCCAATTTTACGGCTTTTGAATTATGCGGCGAATAGCCTGTATTTAATTCCAGCCAATCCGAATAGCCGTCACCGTCAGTATCAGGATTATTAGCGTCCGTAAAATAAATATTTTCCTCATCCCTGTCAGGCACGCCGTCCCAATCGGAATCAACCAAGCCGTTAGCAATAGCAATGCTTGGTAAAAATATTAACATTACTATTGCTGCTGCTAAATATCTCATAGCAAATAAAAAATTTTAAAAAACCGTCTCGCCCTTCGCAAAAGGCGGGACGGTTTTTTTAATCTTACAATTACGCCGCCATAGTATGCTCATAAATCTTTGTTTCCAAAATCTTTAATTTTTCTTTTATTTCTTGAACATCCTTATTAATAGCAATAATATCTTCGTTTTCGGTATCAATTAATCTATCAACTTTTTGTTCTAATTTATCAAATTTTTCATAAATTACGGCAACTTCATATCTAATAGTATTAATTACTTCATCAAATCTTTGATCTATATATTTAGTCTGTTCTTCAAAACGTTTGTCAACATCGTCAAAACGTTTGTCAACGCCTTCAAAACGTTTATAAACATCTTCAAAACCTTTATTGACGATAATAGCAATTTTTTCAAATCCGCTATCCATTATTTTTTCAATTTATTTTAAATCATTGTTACCTAACATGGTAAT
>JAYEHJ010000094.1:0-7547 GCA_034659435.1 Patescibacteria group bacterium
CGCCAAAGGCGGCAAATTGTGATCGCCGTTGGTATCAATATTTGCCAGGAACAAATCATACATTTGATCGCTTCTGACTGTTGCGCCGATAATTATTTGGTCGTCGCTTAACTTCGCAACTTTTACCTGCGAAATTGATCCGACAAAACCGCCGGACTGCTCGGTCATATCCAAATATTTTATTTCCGAACCAATCATCGTATCTTCAGAATCAAAATAAGTTATGCAAATTTTATCACTGTTTTGGTCCAAACCAACAACTGTATAGCTTCCGTCATCAAAAGTAACCATTCCAGACGGAGAATACATCCTTTGATTAGTTTCGGATGTATCTGTAGGCCATTTAAAAATATAATTTGTCGACCAGTTTAACTTCGCGTCAGAATAAATTACCCAGAATTGAGTAGTGGCATTAACTCGATCCAAAGTTCTTGCGCCGAAATAACGAAAACCTGTTATATACTCATCGGCTTCATTATAAAGCACTTCAATTCCTCCAAAAATACCACTTAAATAAGACGCATAAATTTCAATCCCATTAACATCGCGAATACAAAAATCAACACGACCGCCGGCATCAGCCGAAGTAACCTCTAGCGTGCCGACAATATCGGCACCTCCTCTTGGCTCATAAAGATTAATAACCTTTTTAAACCCTGCGCCAGAAACAGGTTCTGTAACAATTTCAGAAGAATAAACGTTGATAACAAAAATAAAAAATAAAAATAAACAAATGCTTGCAATTCTTTTCTTCATTTCACACCTCCTTGAAATTATTTGAGTTAATTTCTGTGATTTTTAATTTTTAAATTATTAAAGACCAAAATATACGTAATTTGATATTATAATTGCATTTTTTTACTAATTAGTCAAGGTATTTTAATTCTATTACCCTGTTTATTTCATTATTGTAATTTCCATAAGATTTAAGCCTTGTTGCGCATTCCGCTATAATGTAATCAAATTTGATTTTATAAGTTGAATTGTTTGCCAATTGCTGTTTATAAAATTTACCGGCAGCGAAACAATCTAAAACGCAATCATCCAATGTGCCGTCTGTATTATTTGAAAAACAAAACCACGCCGGATTAACACCGCAATTATCACCAGGCTCTCCTTTCCCCGGATCATTATCTATACGATTCTCTTTTCTAGCCTCCCACAAAATCCTCTCCGCTCCAGCTTCGGCGGCGAAAAAAGCCTTTGTGGAATGAACTTGATTTACGCCCATTTTTAAGCCGTTAACAACAATCGCGCTTAATGACAAAGAAATCGTTAAAATACTCGCTAACGTAAAAAGAGTCATTAAAAGCATAGCGCTGCCGGTTTTGTTTTTTAGTATGGACTTGAGCATTTATGTCGCTTTTTCTATTTAAAATATCAAACAGCGCAAAACAAAAAAATCACTCATAGCGGCGCGACGAAACTGTTGTCTGCATTATTGTATGCTGTTTATACGCACCTGAATTATTTGCTTCAACTTCTATTTTTATTGTTACGCGCGGCTGGATTTTCGCGTCAGGCAGGACGCCAATATCATTATCCCTTGCAAAAAAATCCAAATCTGTCACTTTAATATCATTTGGAGTAATCGGCAGGGCGCCAATACCGTTATCGCGCTCAATGACAAAATCGTCATTGCCGTCAACATAATACGCAACGCATTCATCATCTTTGTTTTTAAAATATAATACGCCGCCATTAACATAATATATTTTTTTATCAGAGGAAATAGTAAAAAAACCATCGCACGCGCTATCCATAATTTTCGCGCCTCTTATTTCTTTGCTTATAATCTCAAATAAAAACCGCAGATTTTCCTGGATATTTTGCGCGGCAATGGCGTTTTTTTGGCTTTCTATTGTTGATTTAAAAATGCCTAATGTTAATCCGATTAAAATCACAAAAATACTAACAGCGAACATTATCTCAATCAAAGAAGTGCCTAATTTGTTTTTTAAAATATTTTTAAGCATAATAATCACCTCCAATTATACAAATGCGTTTCCGCGATATAATCCTTTAAAACGGCTTTTTCTTTCCATTGAACATGGGATTTTACTTTATAATAATCAACTGCTCCGTCCGCGATACTGCTGGCATCAATGCCATCCACGGTTATTAGGCGTGAATATGAGGTTGCCGCGTTTCCAGCCGCGCTGTGCGTATAAAAATTACCGCCATTAACAAAATAAAGATTTGCTCCGGCCTCCTCTACTATATTTTCCGCAACATTTGTGTCATCAACATCTGCCATAGCCATTGTATAATCAATTGTAAAATTATTATTATTCCAGCCTGCAATATCCATGTCCCAATTAACTGCGGGACTGGCAATCCAGTTATCATCCCTGATATTTCTAACCAGCTCCAGACCTTCTTGCGCCAGCATAGAAGCAACCAGCATATTTCTATTTACTTTCTGCACTTGAATATTCTGTAAAACCAAAGAAAAAACACCTAAAACTCCAATACTAACAACGCCCATCACAACTGACGCTTCTACTATGGAAAATCCCTTACTATTTATTTTAAACATATTCATTATTTATTCAACATCCACAAGGCCGAATTTATTTACTTTAATTGTCCTTGTATACGCGCCGCCGGAATCAGATAAAATTATTTCCGCGTTCTCATAATTACATTGCGCGCCGGCGCAAGAAACTGTGTTTCTGCATAAATATATAATTGGATTAGGAGGTTCAAAAATCATATTAAACACTACTGTATTTCCTCCGTTAATTTTTAAACCGCTAATTTTAACTCCATCTATGATATTAATTATTGGATTTAATAATTCATTAACATTGTCATAAGCGCAATTATCCGTATCAACATTGTCCCCGTCCGCGAATACTATATAAAAAGTATTATTTGGATTATTTTTGCGAAAATACATTCCCCAACCCCTGTCAGGCACTTCCATGCTGCCTCCGATATCAAACTCTTTCAAACTCAAAGCATAGCCCTGCACCTTGCGAATATCGCTTGCAAGCTTATACGCGGCCAGATCAACTTTATTCCGCATGTCATGCCCGCGAAAATTAACCAAAGCAATAGAAGAAATAATCACGATTACGGCCATGCTCACGGTTAATTCTATTAAAGTATAGCCTTGCTTGTTTTTAATTACCCGCCCAAGGCGGATCAGCCTAGGGCTGAAAAAATTCAGCATTTCTTCTTAAAAATCCGACAAGCGCGAGCAGCCGGACTTTTTAAAAATTATTTCTATAAAATATTATTTAGCTTCAATCCAAGACGGGAGTTTTTGTTTTATTATGAAAGCTTCAGTGGTGCTAGAGCATGAATACGATGTATTGATATCGGTTACTTTTAGCTTAACTTTGCTTGGAATGCCGTATGCCGTAAAAATCATAATAGTTGATGAAGCGTCAACAAACGGCTCTATATTATTATCAACATCTATCCAATCCCACAAACACTTGCTCTCATCGCAGTCATGCTCAACGCCGCCAACATAATATTTAGCCCTGTCCATACTTTCAAACAACACATCCTCTTCGGCGCTAAAACTGTTTGGCGACCAAATGAAATTATCAGGATTTGGGAATTCGCTTACAAAGGTTGTGAAAGTTAAAGGATTGCCGTCATCAACAGACACAGGCGTGTCTGCGGCGCTATTATAAAAAGTTGCTCCGGAGCCGCCATCATATGAATCCCAAACTTCCACGCTCCATGAATACTTTTTACCATAATCCAAAACAGTGGAATCAAGTTCATAAGATATTACGTTTCCAGTGCCATACATCATGCCCAAAATATCAATTTGACAATCAGACGGATTGTCAGTGCAATTCGCGTCACCGACAGCGCAGCAAGAATTATCGCCGTCATACACCTTAATACATTTGCCGGTATCTAAAACCTCAATGCTGTCTGTTTCATTTTTTATAATCAGCCGATAAGCCGACATCTTATCGCCTGGAAACGGATCATCGCCGTCATTATATTCCCATTTTAAATAAGCCACAAGCGCGGTGTCGCAAGCTTGCACCGGCCACCAATTTGGAGTTTTTAAATTATCTGCTCTAGGCAGTTGATTAAGCTCAGCTGTTGTTTGGTAATCTGAAACCGTGCAATCGGCTAGCGCGTTATTGCAGCTAAAACTTATCCAGCCAATGCCGACATTGTTGTTTCCTTCATTATACGCCCATCCATTCAAACCACTATTCGCAACATCGCCTGTTGCCTCAAAGCCGGTTCGTCCGTGATCAAATCTTATCCAGCCGTCATCACCCATTGATAAAATTTTAGCCCAACCGTATATTTTACTGTCAGCAGGCTTATAACAGGACGTACAATCAACCATTGGATTACAGCTTGCATCGCAATTGGCAGTAACGGCCGCGTTATTCGGCGTATTGTTTTCTTGAAAACTAATCCAGCCGACATTGGAACTCCATGCGTACCCAGAAAGATTTTTCGTAATACTGTTAACATTTACGCCATAGTCAAAAAAAGGCGCGCCAACTGCCGGACATCCTGCCGGACCCGCATCGCCCGCGTCATAAGCGCTGTTTCCGTTAGTATCGCAATCAATAGTATTAAAGCTGATCCATCCTATATTGCTGTTCCACGCGAATCCTGAAACATTATGTCCCGTTCCCGCCATGACAATACTGACGTCTTTATTAAGCTTAAAAATAAAAAAACCGGCAGCCGCCACAAAAATCGCAAATACTATAATAAAAATTAATAATTTTCTTATTTGTTTTTTTAATAAAATCATAAATCTAAAATCATAAATCCTAAATAAAAATCCCCCAATACCATTCTACAAGCGCGCCGCCCCAAAATAATGTAATAACTGTTGCCGTTGATAAAAATACGCCAAATGGAATTTTACCGCTTAACGCTTTTTTCTTGGTTGCCAATAAATATATTCCGACAATTGACCCTAAAATATACGCAATATATAAAGCCGTTAAAATCATTGGCCAGCCAAGTGCCAAGCCCATTAAAAGTCCCAAGCGAATATCACCGCCGCCAATCCATTTTCCGCGTGAAATTACAAACTGCAATAAAAAGAAACTACCTCCTATTATACCAGAAATCAGAAAATTTTGCCAATTTGCGCCAAGCAATAAATTAAAAATAAAAACTATTAAACAAGCCGGAAGAGTAATAATATCAAGTATCAAATACCAGCGCAAATCATAGATAAAAATTATTATCATTACTGAAATTATGAACCAATCGCGGATTAAATGAATAAAGAATAAAGAATCAGGAATTAAGGAAAAATTTAAAATAAATAACTCTTGATTCCTGATTCCTGATTCTTGATTCACTAAAAAAGCGATAACAAACAAAATCCCCGCTGCTAACTCTACCACCGGATACTGCCATAAAATTTTCTTGCCGCAATGCCGGCACTTGCCTTTTAAAATAATAAAGCTCAAAATCGGGATATTGTCATACCAAGCTATCTGTTTCTTGCATTTTAGGCAAAACGAACGCCCCAAAATCGTTTTTTTTTCATGCAAGCGCCAAATCAAACAATTTAAAAAAGAGCCGATTACCGTCCCGAAAATGAATATTAAAAATAAAACAAAATAAAACATAAAAAATTAATATATTTTACGCGGCGCTGCGTTATAAACTCCGGGCTTAAGCCCTGATGTATTGCTTTCCATACGATATTTTATAATATAGCTTTTCGCGTCGACAGCTCCTGCCTCGCAATTCTCACCCATTTCATCATAACATGGAACATATAAATATCTTTCATTGCTTAACGGATCAACGGGATAACTGTCAAGACACAAGCCGTTAAAGCACTCTTCTGTTTTTTTTATTTCTTTTTTAACCAATATCCTTTCCGGAAATTTATTGCGATCTTTATAAAATAAAAACAAATCAGACTGCAAAGTTCTTATTGCCGACAGCCTGATAATATCCCGCGACTGCTTTTTTGCCACAGACAGCCCTAAAAATGTTACAACAAGCAGTAAAACAAAAATCAATCCTCCGCCGGAATACATTAAAATTTTATTTTTTTGTTCTTGAGTTATGGCTTCTTTCATTACAATTTTTTATTAATCTATTTACATAATACCATAATTTATCAACTCCCACCAATAAAATATCTTTACCATCACAAAATACCATTACAAAATTAAAGTCAAGTTGCTGTTTAGCTGGGGGAAAATGTAACTCGGATTTAATAAAAATTGAATAAAAAAACCAAAAAACCGCCCAAAGGGCGGTTTTTCATTGTTCTATAAATCATTTTAATAATTTATCACAATCTTTACGGCTTCAACTTGTTTTTTGTTTCTGACATCTTCTTTACTTGTAATTGTAACTGTTTGCCCTGTTTGAAAAGCAATAAAATCAACCTGTTTATAAACAAATTTCATTGGATAAATCAAATTCTCATCTTTTTCATAATTTTCATTATATTCTTCCAGTTCTTTTTTATACTGAATATCGTCTTTTTTAACTATCTGTTCAATTTTTGAGCTGCCGCTTATTTGCAAAATTAATTCTGAAATATTGTCTTTGCCATCACCCAAAGGCGCCGGGTCAATAATTATTTGTTTTTCTTCCAAATTCACGCTTATTAACTTTCCATAAAAATTAGTAACCGGCGCATTTTCGTTTATATTTGTAGGCGGCTTGCAAACCCCGATTAATTCTTTCCTTGCGTCATCCCAGCAAGCTGAATAAATATTTTGTTTTTCTATATTTATTTTATTTTTAATAAAAAAACCTCCGGCTATTCCGCCCAACGTAAAAACCAATAAAAAAATTATTAAATATAAAAATATTTTTTGAAAATTCATATAATTATAATTTAAATCACATTCCAAACGCGCACCAATTCACATACCAATCCAAAAGAAGAAAATCATTAAAAGATAAACCGTTATAATCATGGATATAAACTCTAATAACATCATCTAAATTATTAAGAGTTGCCGGATTAGTTGAGGAAATAGCATTAAATCCATTACTAGACCATTGTTGCCCTAATCCGCCAAGACTGGTAAAAACATACGGCATTGATCCTTCTGTAAAATTAGCAGCCGAAATATCTATATCAACATACCATGTTAAACCCTCTATCCAATTAGTAATCCCTGGTTCTGTGCGGCCGCAAAAAACTTTTAAAGCTCCGCTTGAGTCATTAATAACAACACTCCCAAGGATAATATCCGCAATAGCGGAATCTAACGCGCTTTTATTTACAGCGTCTCCATCGTTATCTGGATTAGCCAAATTTGTAATATTATTACTGCCCATATCCAGATTTCCTTGCATCGTATCTCCGCTTTTAGCCACAAAATCATCATCCAACTTATTCCAATCCGCCACGCCTAAAGAATCTCCATCAATTTTACTATAATTTCCGGTTAGCGCGTTAGCAATTTGCTGCCAGGAAAAAGGAAAAAATACAAAAAAAGAACTTACAAATGAAACAAATACAAAAATTAATAACAAAGATAATTTTAATTGTTTAGTTTTAATATTTTTAAATAAATTCATAGATAACTATTTTAATTTAACACTATCATTAT
>JAYEHJ010000095.1:0-7541 GCA_034659435.1 Patescibacteria group bacterium
TAGAATCTTAAAAAAATTCCAAAAATAAGAAATAATAAAGAAGCTGATATTATAAATATTTTGAGATTTTTTTGCATAAAATGGTGATTTTTTGGCTAAATTAAGCCTAAATTAATGAAAATGAAATTTCATTAAAAAATTCATAAAAAAACGTTTGACAAAATTATAATTTAATTATATAATTTTATTAAGTATAAGTAAACTAATTAATGACTATATAGAAAAACTATTTAGTCTTTTAATACATTTTATTATGAAAAAAACAATTTTAAAATCATTAATGGTGTTTGCGGTTATTTTTGCGTTCTCACTATTCGGGTTTAGCGCGGCTTATGGATATGGTGGTGTGGGAGGTGGAAAACCGCCGGTGTCAAGCACAATCACTTCTATTAATTCACCTATGACAATTCTTCCGGCACAGGAGGGAACAGTGACCAATAATTTTGGCCAACAGGCTACTGTTCAAGTGCAGGTTCCCAAAGGAGCTGTATCAGGTAGAGCTACTTTTAAGACTCGGATGAGTTCTGCTAACGCCAATCAAAGGCTGGATACGAGTGGTGGTGCGTTCATGGTTGGAGATAAAATTTTCTACATTGAGGCTACTGATATAGATAAAAATAATGTTACGGATTTTAAAAAAGTTTTAACAATATCCTTTGTATTGCCGGAATTGCCTGCGGATGATAGCAATTTGGGGGTTTATTGGCTTAATAGCACTGAAGGAAAATGGATTCTTGTTCCGGGAGCAGTTTTTGATTCTGATACTGGCAAGGCTACTATTATAGTTGATCACCTAACGGCTTTTTCAATAATCAAAGGAGGAGCGGATGAGATCGCAGTTGCTAAAGAACCAAAACAGAAACAAGCATCTAATATTGATACTAAAAATAACAAAAAAAATGATGATAAAGTAGCTGTTTTGAATATTGAGAGCCATGGAGACGGCGCTCTACTGCGCGGAACTGACAAGAAGGTTTATGTAATCAAAAATGGTGTTAAACAGCATATTAAAACTTTAGCTCAACTAAGACAGTATGCCGGAATTCCGATTATTAATGTTGACGAAAATACTTTAAGCCAATACGACGAATCAAATACAAACGAAGAAAGTCAATTGATTCGCGATCAAAAGCATAGAATATATTTGATTAAAAATAACACGCGTCTTCACATTAAAACAATAGCTCAACTTAGACAATACGCTGGCCAGCCGATTACCAATGTTGCGGATGATGTCATTGAACAGTACGCGGAAGTATCGGTTTTGAGAGTTCAAGGATTTGGAGACGGCGCATTGATTAGAGGCGGTGATATGAAAGTGTATGTTATTAAAAATGGAAAAAAGAATCATGTTGCCAGTTTAAATGAACTTAGAAAATATGCCGGCCAGTTGATTAACAATGTTGATGATGATGTTTTAGCCCAATACTAAAAGATTAATTATCTACATAAAAATAAAGCTCCGTAAGGAGCTTTATTTTATTTGATTTATTAGGGGCTGTAATTTTAGCATAAATTTAACTTTTTTTCTATGGTAAAATTGTGGATAATTACAGCCCTTGCGGGCTGTTTTTTTTATCGCCTTCGGTGATTTAATTGGCGGCACGTCCTTTACGATATTTCTCTGCCTTGCGTGCGCCTTTTTCGTCTGAACCAAAATGATGCGCGATTTCGTGCTTTAAAGTATTGCTAACAATTTTTTTGCATTGTTTAAGCGAAGAGCAAGCATTAATAATCGGTACGCGGAACAAAGTTATTTTATCCGGCAAAACAGCGCCGACATTTGTGCGGCGCGATTGCGTGCAGCCTTCATAAATTCCCAGCAAGTTGAATTTGTTATCTTTTTTAAGCCTGTCAAGCTGATCTTCTGTTGGAAAATCGCTTTGCGTAATTACCACATTATGCATTTTTTTTAAAATATTTTTTGGCAGCCCGTCAAGCGCCTCGGCGATAAGCTGTTCAAATTGTTCGCTGTTTAGTTTCATTTTTTTAAAATCGCGTAAATATTATAATCATCTTTATATACTTTTTTAATTTTAAGCCCGCTTTTTTTGATTATTCTTTTTAATTCAAATAAACGAAAAGCATGGTAATAGCGCTGGCTGACATTTTCGCCTCGCGAATTTTTCCAATCAAATAAGATATCGCCGAAATCCATTTTATTTTTATGAATTAATTTTAAAAACCAAAATCTCCAAATCAGCTTGCGGTGTTTTTCTTGATTCCAAAGATTCCATACTGAAAGAATTATTTTTCCGTCTTTGCTTAATTTATTTTTTAATTGTTTTAACGCTTTAATTTGCAAATCTTTTCCCGGAATATGCTGCAAAACGGCAATACAAAAAACATAATCAAAATTAAGTTTGTTAACCGCGCCTAAATTTAAAATATCGCCTTTACTAAATTTAAAATTGGGAAATTGCTCTTTGGCTTTTTTTAATAATTCAGCGCACGAGTCTATGCCTAAATAATAAATTTTATTTTCTTGCAAAACTTTAAGCAGTTTGCCACTGCCACAGCCGACATCAAGCACGCGCGCGGCGCGCGGAATATTTTTTGTTAAATCAATTAATTCCGGCCAAAGCTCTTTTTTTCTGGTTTCACTGTAATGCTCGGCAATTTCACAATAATTTTTTTTAACAATATTTAAAATTTCTTTTTGAGTTTTTTTGTTCATGGTTTTTTTGGAATTAAGTATCAAGAATTAAGAATTAAGCTTGTATAATCCCCTTATCTTTTAAAAAATCCAAATGCAAAATTACATCATCTTCGCTTAAATTTCTTTTTATGGCGATTTCGGCGATTGATAAGCCTTTTTGATGCAAGCTGAGCGTTTCCAGTTGAGTAAGTTTTGTGTTCAGTCCGGATTTTTTTTCTGGATCGGCAACAGCGAAATTCGTTTCAGTTTTGTTTTTGAATTTTTTCGGAGTGTAATCTTTTTGCGGCGCTTCGTGTTTGCGCCGGTATCCGCCTGCGTTTAAGCATGAATCGCATTTTCCACAAGCGCGTGAATCTGCTTCGCCGAAATAATTCAGAATAAATTTTTGCCTGCAGCCAAAAGCATAGGCGTATTCTTCAATTTTGTCCAGTTTTTTGCGGGCGCTTCGCAGTTTTTCTTTAAGCGCGCTTGTGTTAATATTCAAATCTTTGGAATCAACTCTTTTTAAAATTTTAATTTCCGTTCCCCTGAAAGGCGGGCGGTATTCCGCTAGATTATTTTCCGTTAATTTTTTTATCAAGCGCAAAAGCGTTTCTTTTTTAATATTTATAATATCGGAAATTTCTTCAAGATTAAGTTCAGAGCCTTGCAAAAGCTCAATGGTAAATTTTTTTTCCAGAGCGTCCAAAGCCGCCAACTGTTTTTTAGCGCGCGTTCCGATTGTATTTTTAATGCGCGAAAAATCTTGCAGAAATTTTAAATATGAGTTATTATTTTTTTCGCGCGAACGCGCGATATAACCTTCTTTTTCCAAAATTTTTAAGCTTGTGCCAATCGCCATATCAGGCGCGTCGTCCAAAAGCATATCAGACAGTTCGGCATAAGTAATTAAAATTGTGTCAGACTCATAAGATAAAAGCAGATTATAAATTTCACGGATAATATCCGGCGGTGGGTTGTCTCCTTTAATAAAAAATTCGTGCAATGCGCGGTCGCGGGAGTTGAAAAGCAATAAACAAAAACTTTGCTTATTATCTCGTCCGGCGCGTCCCGCTTCCTGGTAATAGGCTTCAATCGTGCCCGGCATATCATAATGCACTACATATCTGACATCGCTTTTATCAATACCCATACCAAAAGCGTTGGTGGCGATAATAACTTTGATTTTCCCGGATAAAAAATCATTTTGCGCCCATTTGCGGTCTTCAGCATCCATTCCTGCGTGATATCCTGTTGCTTCAATATTATTTTCCAATAAAAATTGCAATAAATTATCAACGCGCGTTCGCGTGCTAGCATAAATTATTCCGCATTCACCCGGCGCGCCGGCAATCGCGTCTAAAACAAGCTGATTTTTTTGCGTTTCTTTGGCCTGCACAACGCCGAATTGCAGATTGTGCCTGGCAAAACCGGTAACGACAATTTTCGGATTTTTTAAACCAAGCTGTTTGCTAATATCGTTTTTTACCTCCAAAGTGGCTGTAGCGGTAAGCGCGACTACTGTCGGGCTGCCCAAAAATTCAATCGCGTTTTTTATGCGCAAGTAAGCCGGGCGGAAATCATGCCCCCATTGGCTGACACAATGCGCTTCGTCAATCGCGAATAGACTCACTTTTATATTTTTTAAAGCATTGAGAAAATCATGGCTGTAAAAACGTTCCGGCGCTATATATAAAAGCTTATAAGCTCCGTTTTTAACCGCGTTTAAACGCGTGGAAGTTTCCGCCGGCGAAATTGAAGAGTTGATAAAACTAGCAGGAATACCGATATTTTCCAAATTATCAACCTGATCTTTCATTAAAGCGATTAAAGGCGACACAACTAAAGTAACGCCTTCCAACACCAAAGCCGGCAATTGAAAACAAAGCGATTTTCCGCCACCAGTAGGCATAATCACAACCGTTGATTTCTCTTCCAAGATATTATCAATCACCCGCTCCTGCCCTGCGCGAAAACTGTCAAAACCGTAATGCAGTTTCAAAAGCTCAATTATTTCCTGCTTTTTTTGATTTATGTTTTGCATTTTACTAAAATATTTGATAGGCTCCAAGAGCCTTTTTGTTAATTTTACTTTGTTGATATAAACTTTGGATTGGTTTTATTCTGTTAAATTCACGCATACCTTTCAAAAATCAAAAATAATCTTTCTCGTTAATAAAGATGCCTCACTTGTCGGTTCCGCGATTATAAATATTGTAATATTCGTTTGTTTGAAATTGCGTGTTTCGCATAGACTATTTTTATAATAACAAATCATTTCCAAACTAGCAATTTTTGTATTTTATGGCTGTAATAATGCATTTTTATTTCAAAATATTGACAAAACATGTTACAATTGCAGTAATTAGTGTTACCTTTTGGATTTCGTTCGTGTGTGATATGGTGGGAAGATTTTGGAAAGCGAGCAGTAGAGAAAATTATTATTACAATGAACAAAAAATTAAAAATGTACGTACAAATGTACGTACATTTTATTTTTGCGGGGGTTGCGGGACGATTTTAGAACTCTTGATTGGGTGGAAATTTGGGAAGGGTTGCGGTATTCCGAGCGGAGTATTGATGAATTATTGAGCAAAAAAAATGACAAAATTTACAATAGAAGTAAAAAAATAATCAAAAATATGATAAAATAAAGATATTATTATTTCGCAAATAATTATGAGCAAAGAAAAAAAGAATAAAAATAAAAAAAATTCTTCAAAACCAATTAACAAAATTGATATTCCTCAAATAATTACAAATAATATTAACATTTTTTATGATGATAAAATTATCCAAGAAGCAGTGGGCAATATTAGATATCACTTAATCATCAAAAGTAAATTGAATAATGAAACCATAAAACAAATAAGTCAAATAACTGATATTGATGAATTGGTAGAATTTTTAACTAAAAATTGGATTAAAGAAAGTTTCAAAAATAAAGAAGTCAGAAGAGTTTTTGGTAAAAGAATGGCAAAGAAAATCCTTTTACATGAAAAAGCCGATAAAAGATTAAGCAAAAAGGAATTTGAAGATATAGTTGAGAATATTTCTTTGATGGAAACAGACGTATATTTAAAACATCAGCTGGATAGTTATAAATTAAGCGATAATTATCTAATATTCCCCGCGCGCATTAATTTGAATGTTTGGGGAAAGGTTTTGGATGCAATAATTTTGGGCGCTCCCGAAGAAAATATTTTGAATTGCCGCCAATCAATATGTGAAAAATATTATTTGCCTTCCGTTTATTGCAATAACGGTCGGCTGCTAATTGAAATCAACGAATTGACCACGCAAGAAGATGTAATCAGTATTTGGAAAAAAATTGAAAAACTTCAAACCGAATATAAAGAACAGCGTCAACACATAATTTCCATGAAAAAGCGCGCTAATTTAGAAATAGACAGAATTATTATTGATTTATATGATCAAGGAAAAAAACCCAAAGCAATTTCAGATAAATTATATTATAAGGGGTATAATAATTTTACGTCAAAAAAAGTTTCGGAAAGGCTAAAAGAAATAAAAAAATTAACAAGACGAAATATTTTTGAAGAAAGGTTTTAAAAATTTTTTCGTAAAACTGTGTAAAACTAAAAATTGCCGTCACTCAAAAAATTACTAATCTAAGAATATAAGCTAAAACAACAAATAAAAAATAGGGGTTTAGCCCAGGTGCTAAACCCCTATTTTTTGTTGTTTTTTGACTTATATTAGGTAATATTTTATGTTATAATAGATTAGTAATTTTTTAATTTTTAAATTCGCATGTCTCATTTTGAAGAGCTTGAGAGAAAATGCCTTATTGAAGATCTCGGCGTAAAAAAAGAAGATTTGTTTGAAGCCAGGTATAATCTGCTGGGATTTTTTGAGGTGCTTTACGGAATAGATAAAAGACTAAAAGAAAAACAAATAAAATAATATGAACACAGGGTTTACGTCGTTAAGCACAGAATTAAATAAAGATAAATATAAACTTGAATTGCGAAAAGATTACAAGTCAGCATTTATATTAAAAGGTTTTGATTATGAAAAATGGACGCCTATACCTAATCAATTACTTGTGGATAGCAGAATATCTAGCGGAGCAAAATGTTTTTGGCAGCTTCTTCAAGCGTTAGGAGATGAAAAAGGGCATAGTTATTACGGCCAAAAAAAATTAGCTAAATTTTTTAATAAAACAATTAGAACAATACAGCGCTACCAAGTTCAGCTGTCAAAATATGGCTGGTTAACTGTGGAACCAGGAACAGAATATCGTAGCAATAATTATTATGTAATTTGGCCGCCAGGCAATACAAATCCAAAATGGAAAAGTTATATGAAAAAAGAAAGAATAAGATAAAAAATATTAACACTTTTTCCACAATAACGACAAAAATATCATATTGAAGACGACATTTATGACACAGTATATAAGATGCATTGAACAAGAATTATAAAATAAATTGTAGAAAATTAAAAACTCATCTTAAAACTAAAAAATTCCGCAACTCCCGAAAACTCCTTTTTCTCCAAAAAAATCCATCACAAAGCAACTCCCAACACTTAAAAGCCATTTATGGTTTGAAGGAAATCAGAAATTTGTTTTTGTAAATCATTGGCATAGCGCGCGAAAAAAATATAGCCTTAAAATCCTATCCGCGAAGCGGAAAACGACCGGAAAACGAATTTGGCAAAAGCACCGAACGGCTTCCCGGTCGTAATTTTCGTAGGCGTGTTTATCGGAAGCGCCGGAGCAGGAGCGTGAACAGTGCTGTGAAGGTTTTTCCGGCGCAATATCATCTAACTAAGGCAAACGATGATGCCGCGCGCTCAGAGCTTGAAATGAGGCAAACTTCGCATAACGCACATTCAAGCGAAGTGGGCGGACACCATACAAGAATAGAATTATTAG
>JAYEHJ010000096.1:0-7414 GCA_034659435.1 Patescibacteria group bacterium
AAAAGAAATGAAGAATATTTTGAAAAAAAATCATGTTTTTGAAAAAACAGAGCTGGATATTGCAGAGGCAATTAAAAAAGAAGATAAAGCAAAACAAATTTATAAAAAAGAGCTTTTGGAAGATTTAAAAAATGACGGAGAAGCCAAGGCAAGCTATTATAAAATCGGCGGTTTTGAAGATTTATGCAAAGGGCCGCATGTAGAAAAAGCGGGCAAGAATTTAATTGGAAATTTTAAGTTAAACAAAATCGCCGGGGCGTATTGGCGAGGAAGCGAGAAAAATAAAATGCTTACCCGCGTTTACGCAATTGCTTTTGAATCAAAAGAAAAAGTTGAAGAGTATTTAAATATAATGAAAGAGGCGGAAAAAAGAGACCATCGCAAGCTGGGCAAAGAATTGGATTTGTTTATGATTTCCGAAGAAGTCGGGCGCGGTTTGGTTATGTATCTGCCTAACGGCGCGTTCCTTAAAAAGAAACTGGAAGACTATATGTATAAAAAAGAACAAAAACACGGCTATAGCTATGTTATGACACCAGTTTTAACCCGTGAAGAAATGTATAAAAAATCAGGCCATTTGGCGCATTACCGTGATGATATGTATAACCCGATTGATATTGACGGAGAAAAGTATTATTTAAAACCAATGAATTGCCCGCATCATCATATTATGTACAAAAATAGCAAAAAAAGCTATCGCGATCTGCCGATTAGATTTGCCGATTTTGGCATGATTCACAGGTATGAACGATCAGGCGTTTTAACAGGCATTATCCGATCCAGAAATTTTAGCCAAAATGACGCGCATATTTATTGCTCAAAAACGCAAGTTAAAGAAGAATTTATTAATGTGTTGAAATTATTTGATGAAGTATATAATGATTTTAATATAAAAAATTATTGGTTTAGATTGTCTTTACCTGATTATAATGATATTGAAAAATACGGTGATTTAAAAAATAAGGAAATGTGGCAATATTCTGCTGATATCGCCCGCGATGCCATGCGCGAACATAAAGTTAAATTTGAAGAAGTTGAAGGCGAAGCGGCGTTTTACGGTCCGAAAATAGACGTTCAGATAAAAAATGTTTTAGGCAAAGAAGACACAATCGCCACTATTCAAATAGATTTTTATATGCCTGAGCGCTTTGATTTAACTTTTATTAATGACAAAGGCAAAGAAGAAAGGCCTGTTGTAATCCATCGCGCGATAATGGGATCATTTGAAAGATTCTTGGCGCTTTTAATTGAGCAGACAGGCGGCGCTTTTCCTGTCTGGCTTTCTCCCGTGCAGGTTAAAATAATTTCAGTGGGCGAGGGGCATATTGAATATTGCAAAAAATTAGCGCGAGAATTTACAAATGAAAATATAAGAATTAAAATAGATGATGCCGATGAAACAGTCAGCAATAAAATCAGAAAAGCAACAAAAGAAAAAGTTCCGTATATTTTAGTTGTCGGCGATAAAGAAATGGCTACAGATAAACTGGCAATCAGAGATCGCGGCTTGCGAGAAACAAGAAATCTTAAAAAAACAGATTTTATTAAAGAGATTAAAGATAAAGTTAAAAATAAAGCGTAAATTAAAAATCCGACATTCATTTTTAATCATAGCACACAAAATTTATGTCAAGTATTTTGATTTTATTTTTAATATTTTACCTCATTTTAGCCAAAATCCGTTTGGATTGGGCGATTATGCTTTTTTTGTTTGCTTTGCCAAGCTATCAGATAAGGTTTGATTGTTTTGGCGTTCCGGCAACCTTGCTTGAGGCAATGATTTTAATTTCTTTTGCGGTTTGGCTTTTTAAAAATTATAAAAAAATAATCAAAAACGTAAAAATAAAACTAAAAAATCCGCCAGCCCGAGGCTGGTCCGCCTCGGGCGGAAAATCCGGCAGATATCCCTTTGACATTGAAATAATCCTAATGCTTTTGATTGCTTTTGTATCTATCGCAATCGCCGGCTTTACTGATCCGGCCTTTGGTGTTTTTAAAGCCTATTTTTTTGAATCAGTTTTGGTTTTTATATTAATTATAAATGTTTTTTTAAACAAGGAGCTTAGATCCGAAGCTTCGGAGCTAAGCTCCTTGTTTAAAAAAACATTTTGGCCTTTGGCGTTCTCGGCTTTTTTTGTTTCGTTCTACGCGATTTTGCAAAAAATAGGATTATTATATTCTCCTGAAAATTTTTTGCCGCGCGTAACAGGAACATTTTTTTACCCAAACGCGCTTGGGCTTTATTTGGGACCGATTTTAATAGTTATGATTGGATTTTTTTTGCATGGAATAAAAAAGATACAAGATACAAGATACAAGATACAAACAAATTCAAAATCACAAATCACAAATTCCAAACAAATTTACCCGTTAAGCGAATACAGGCAAATTTTATTTATTTTAGCAACAATTATTTTATCTTTATTGGCAATTTTTTTCGCCAAATCCGAAGGCGCGCTAATCGGGATTTTTGTTGCCTTATTTATAATGCTGCTCGTATGGCTCTTTAATAAATTTTCATTCTCCAGCCCGAGGCTGGTCCGCCTCGGGCGGATAATCCCCAAAATAATTATCAGTTTTATTTTAATTTTTGCGATTACCAGTCCCTTTATATATTTAAAAATAATTCCGGAGCATAAATATTTTAATTTTAACAGTAATACCTTAAATTATATTAGCGACAAAACCATGCTTAAAGATTTTTCAGGGGAAGTGCGAAAACAGCAATGGCGCGAGACTTGGCAATTTTTAAGCGCTAGCCCCAAAAATTTTATTTTTGGCGCCGGTTTATCAGGCTATCAAAAGGCAATAAAACCTTACCACCAAGAAGGAATATTTTTTAACAGCGAACGCGATATTGATTTTCGGCGCAAGCTGGTTTTGTTTGATGAAAAATACAAAGCCGCGCATTGGCGGCCTGTGGAAATATATATGTACCCGCATAATTTAATTTTAAATTTTTGGGTTGAGCTGGGACTTGCGGGAGTGTTGCTGTTTGTTTGGATAATTGGGAAAATGGTATTTTTAAGTATTAAGCAGGATAAATTTATAGTGCTTGGTTTGTTGGGTGCTGTGATGGTAATTGTAGTTCACGGATTGGTTGACGTTCCGTATTTTAAAAATGATTTGGCAGTGATGTTTTGGGTTTTTGCCGCGGTTTTGGGGATGACTAATTTGGATAACAAAAAACTTGATAAAAAATCAAGCTAATAAATAGTTTTAATTTTTAGGCGCGCTGTTTGAGTTTTTTATAAAAATTTTCACGGCTGGCAATCATGATGAAAATAATAATTAATTCTTTGTTTTTTATTTTGTAGACAATCCTATAATCCACAGACCTGAATCTTATACCGAATTTGTGTAAATTTTTAAATTCTTGGCCTTTAAGTTTTTCGCCTGCAAAAGGATTTTTTAAAAGAATTGGAAAAATACTGCGGCGAATAAAAAGCTGAACATCGCGGCTCAATTTTTTAAAATCTTTCTTACAGCTGTTAATGACAAAAAATTCGTACATAAATTACAAGTTATGCCCGCAAGGGGCACTTTGCCCAAAGGGCACTAACAGTAGTCAGGAATACGCCCCGAAGGAAGTGCCCTTGGGGTATTGAAATTCCTTGACTATAAATTAAATTCTTTATCAAAATTTTTGCCGCTAATTATTTTTTCTTTCCCATTGTGAATATTAGATACTCTGTTTCGCAGTTCGCTAAAAAACGGCTCGCTATAAATCCAATCTTCTTGCGATTGGGTTTTTGAAAAAAAAGCGTGCCTTAAAAGTTGGCGGAAAAATTCACTGCGATTGGCAAATTTACCCAGTTTGATTTGTCTATCAACCAAAACAGCCAATTCTTTGTTTAATGAAATATTGTATGTATTCATATTTTTGTTATTATTAACTTCACCTTGTGCAACATCCATCTGCCATTACATTACTCTCTTAATTTGTCATTCCTGACACACAAGCACGCGCGCAGGGAAATAATATTAAATGATCGGGAATCTCTTTAAAAGCATCTAAATCATTTTATTAAAATAATGGTTGTTAATATAGCAATTATTTATATTCTTTTTAGACGTTTAATGTTTTTTGAATATTTATTGCTTTTTATGAGATCTCCGATCATTTAATATAATTCCTCTACGAGGTTAGGTGTGTCGAAGATGACAAAAATGAATGGGTTATTGTGTGTCTGAGATGATAGGCGCGTAAGGTGAGTTACTAATATAATAGCAAATATAAACTTTATGTCAAGCATTGGCAAAGCTTGGCAGGAATATATGTTGATGAAAAAAATAATTCTGCAAAAATATATTTCTAACGCAGGTTATTGCTCTCGGCGCAAGGCCGAGGAGCTTATTCGTTTGGGGCGGGTGAAAGTAAACAATAAAATCGCGGAATTAGGCATGAAAGCATTAGAAAATGATAAAGTTGAAATCGGGGATAAATTGATAGTGTTGCCAAAAGAAAAAATTTATATTATTTTAAATAAGCCGATTGGGCTAACTTGCACCAATAGAAAATTCAAGGGAGAGAAAAATGTTTTTGAACTATTGCCGAATGAATTTAAAGATTTGCATATTGTCGGACGGCTTGATAAAAACAGCCGCGGCTTGGTATTATTGACTAATGACGGGGATATGACTATGCGGATGACGCATCCGAAATTTGGGCATGAAAAAAAATATATTGTTAAATTAAGAATCAAGAGTCAAGAATTAAGAATCAAGGATATTACAAGTAGTTTTTTGAAAGGAATTGATATTGGCGATGGCGATGGGATTGTGAAAGCTAAAAAAATTAAATATTTAGAAAAAAATAAATTTGAAATTATTTTAACCAAAGGGAAAAAACGGCAGATCCGAAGGATGTTTAAGGCGATTGGACTGGATGTTGTTGATTTAAAAAGAGCGGCGATTGGAAATATTGAATTGGTAGATTTGGGAGAGGGAAAATGGAAAAAATTAAGCAACAATGAAATTAAAATTTATTAAATTTAAAAATGTTAATTGTTTCCGCCCGAGGCGGATCAGCCTCGGGCTGAAAAAGTTAATAGTTAACGGTTGACAGGGAAGGGTGGCTCGAGCTGGTTTAAGGCGTCGCTCTCGAAAAGCGATGAGGGCTAACGCTCTCCGCGGGTTCGAATCCCGCCCCTTCCGCCAATTTTTAAAATCTGAAATTTTGGGGGGATTGTGGGCGGAGCAAAGCTCCGCAAACGGCGCGCCCTGCGCGCTAAGCCCTGAATTTATAATGATTTGCCACGCTCCGCGTGGCGAAAAGGAAATATTTTGGTTTTGGATTTGGAAGTTCGAACCAATCTTTTTTAGAAAATCCCGAATCCTTTCGGGATTTTCTTTGGAAGCGATAATTTCGGCTTGTTTGCTGTCTTTTACGAATCGGGCAGCGAGTTCGAACCGATTATTGCTTTTTAGTTCAAAAGCGTTCAATTTGTCTTTCAAAACTTGTTTTTGATTGATGAGAACATTTTTTGCTTTTTGGTATTCTTTGATATTCAAAACATTTTCCAAATAAGCAGTCATTAATTTTTCTAACTTCTCATCAAGTTTTGAAAGTTCCTTTTTCGTCTTTTGCACAAAAAAGTCTGATGATGTGTCTGATTGGATTTTCTCTTTTTTCAATTCCTTAATCATCCAATCAGCACAATCATCAGGCAAAGAAACTTTTTGAAGTTCCTCTGCAATTTGAGATGAAATTTTTTCTTCTCTCGTAAAAACATTTTGCGTGCATTTGTGATGTGGATTTTTCTTGGTGCAGTAGTAGTAAGTATATGCTTTACCGCTTTTCTTGATTTTCTTGTCTGCCGTAATTGTAAATCCACATTCACCGCACTTGAAAAATCCACGATAAAGAAAAAATTTCATCGTCTCAACTTTCTGCGGTTTAGATTTTCTTTTCATCACTTCCTGCACTTGGTCAAAAAGTTTCTTTGAAATAATCGGTTTATGCTTTCCTTCGTAAAATTCACCACCATAGCGAATGAGTCCATGATAGAAAGGATTTCGTAAAAGATATTGATAATTTGAAATGGAAAGCATTTTGCCTTTCTTGTCGACAAGCCCCAAGCTGTTGATAATCTTTCGGAGATTTTTCAATGTATAGTTCCCAGTGGCGTATACCTCAAATGCCTTTTTGATAAATGGCGATTTTTTTTATCAACATAAATCAGTTTTGTTTTTTTATCATTCAAATATCCTAAAGGAGCCATTTGAGGCCATAAGCCATTTTTCAATTTTTGCCGATGACCTCTCTTTATATTCTCCGAAAGATTATCAATATAATATTTTGACTGCCCGAAGGCGATTGAGAGCATAAACTTGCCTTGCGGCGTCGGATCAAACCAAAAAGTTGGGAATTTTAGCTCTTTGATAATTCCAGTATCAACGAGATAAATAATTTGCCCGCCGTCAACACTATTTCTTGCCAGTCTGTCGGGGTGCCAAGCTAAAATTCCCACAGCTTCGCCCGCTTCAATTCTTTTCAACATATCGGCAAAGAGAGGGCGACCAGGTTTCTTAGCGGTTTGTTTTTCCACTATAGTATCAACAATTTCCAAATTTTCTTTTTTCGCCAATTCTTTGAGTTCAGAAATCTGGTCGCCGATATTCCGCACTTGCCGATCTTCTGAATCAGTAGATTTGCGGGCGTAGATGAAAAACTTTCTGGTTTGTTCTTTTGTATTATTTAAGTTTGTCATAAGTCAAAATATTATTAAAAATTATCGCTTCCAAGTTTCGCCAAAGGCGAAACGAAAAAAGATTGGTTGCAAAACTTTGTTTTGCTTTGGGCAACGCCCAAACGAATTTCCAAATCCAAAACCAAAACATTTCTTTTTCGCCACGCGGAGCGTGGCAAATCGTTGCAAATTCAGCCCTTTTCGCGCGGAGCGCGACCGCGCCGCAGGCGCAGGAAGAAATAAAAATCCTCCAAAACTCTGAAATTGTAAATTGGCGGTACCTTTTGGTTGAAATTCTAACTTTTTTTGAACAGAACCCCGACTGACCACGCGCCGAGTGCGTGGTGGCTCTGAACGAAATCTTACGCTCCGAGAAAACTGGCAACTCTGTTGGTGTATTTCCGCTTGCCTCCGCTTCGCTACGATAAACCAAAACAGAAATTTTTTCATTACATTTTTTATTTTTTTCTGCCCCCCATTTTTTTCTTTTAATAGGAGATGAAAAATTTTCTGTTTTGCTTTTCTAGCTTCGCCCGATTTTTTTGCGGGGCTTTTATTTTTATAATTGCCCTTGGCCAACCCAACCCATTCGGGGGCAACATTAAGGAACTCCCTAAAATTTTTGTTTGACTAAATGCTAAAAACTTCATATACTAACTATTGATGATAAAGGTTTTATATCCTCACTAACTATCATAGTAAAATTATACGAATATGCCAAA
>JAYEHJ010000097.1:0-7318 GCA_034659435.1 Patescibacteria group bacterium
ATATTATTTTCCTGCGCGCGCTTGTGTGTCGGGAATGACAGATTAAGAGAGTAATGGAATGGCAGATGGATGTTGCGTAAGGTGAGTTAAATAATTCTAAAAATTGATTAAAAAAAATAAAATTCTCAATTTGAGAATTTTATTTTCTTGTATTTTAATTTGGCTTAAATTTATTTTTTATGAATTCTCTCTTTTCAATACCATTATAAAACCGGTTATAACGCTAAGGCACACAAGCAAAACCATAAGATCTTTTACGCTAAATCCGGTTTCAGCCAATACTTTAACAACTCTTACTTCTAAATCCGCTTCAGCGCTTATCGCTTTATGGTTTGACGCGCTTGCTACCGCTATATTGGTATAAACAATCGGCTTTGCGTTCGCGTTAACATCAACCGAATAAGAAACTTCCTTTGCTTTGCCTTGTTCAATATCGCCCAAATCCCATGTTTTGCTGCTAATTTTTTCATTGCTGAAAAACAAGCTTGACGGCAATACATCCGTAAGAGAAACATCAAAAGCGGTTAAATTTCCAATATTGGTTACGATAACTTTATATTCAATGCCTGTATCTCCGGGATTTGCAAATTCTTGCGCTATTGACTTTGTTATATTCAATATTGGCTCGCCTTCCTCGCCCAACACAACAAGACTGCAGCATTCCGCCATATTAAAGCTTAATTCCCTTCCGTGAACATCAGGAGAAGCGCTGGAAATCGGCTTAAAATAATAAGGAGTATTTTTAATTAAGCCTTCAATAACCACTGAATGATGAGTAACTTTATCAGTATTCTTTATTGTGGAAAATTCATAACCGTAATTTGGAGCAGAACCGATTGAAATTTGATTTTCTGTTCCATAAACTACGCGGCTGGTCGCCGGTTTATTGGTTCTCCATGTAGCAATCGCGGAAGTTTCAGATATGCAAGTTACTTGCTCATCATGAACTTTTAAAAATGTGGTGCCCCCATAACCGAAAGCCGTTTTTGTATTTAAAAATTCATTATTCCCCACATTACCTGAAAAGCAAATTATCACCATAACAGCCAAAATACTGAAAATAATATTAGTATTTATTTTTTTTATAAGTTTTAACATATACTATAATTAGCCTAATAACAGCAAAAAAAGACTTTAATTTAAAGTCCCTCCTTAAAAATATTTAATTTATAGTCAAGGAATTTGAATATTCCCGACTACTGTTAATGCCCTTTGGGCAAAGTGCCCCTTGTGGGTATAACTTGATTTTAAATCTTGCTGAAATTATAGCACTATTTTATACAATGTCAAGCCGTCTTTTTTATAAACAACATTTAATAACCTTGACTCTAAAAACCCATACTCAAATATGTCGCTGCCTTTTAAATCATCAATAAAAATAATATATTTAATTCCTGAATTGCTAAAAAAATTAATTGCTTCATCCTGTAAAACATAATCGCTTGTTACTATTTTTTCTATTTTTTTGCTTTCATAATGCCCTTCCTGGCTAAAAATCTTTCCAATCTCCATATTGTACCCCTGTATAATTTCTTTATCAAAATAAAGCCTGGCCGGATTTGCCGTAATCAAATTTCTGTTAAAATTTAAAGAAAAATACTGATGCCATGGCAAAAACAAAACTTTAAATTCATCTTTGTCATTATTTAATATTTGATTGGCGTCACTCCAGCTTTGCGGATACATAACAGGCTTTATCTGTCCGGCAAAGCCGGCCGGCATCGGATAAGTATAAAAAATCAAAATTAAAAATAACAGCGCTAAGCATATCTTTAAAAATTTGGCTGATTTTTCTTTTATAAATTTTGCGATAAAAATAAATCCCAAACCGCCGAAATACGCGTAGCTTAAAGCCAATAAGCCTGAAAATTTTTGCGTGTCGCGAAATCCGCGCCAAATCCCGATATTTTCAAACAGCCATAAATTAAAACTTTTAAACGCCGTTTCAGCCAAGCCGCATGAAAAGATAAAGCTAAACAAGCCCAAAATAACAAAAAATATCGCCTGCCTGCGGGTTTTCTTGTTTTTAAGCCCGCTTGCGGCTCCAATGGAAATAATCGCGATCAACAAAACAAAAAACGCAGCCCATAAGGCAAAATTATCTTTTGCCCAAATAAAATAACCTGCCCATGGCTCCCGCTCCCCCCAAAATCCATACAGCGCCAGCACATTTAACTCCGCTCCCAAGCGCGCGTCTTCCGAAGTTCTAAACGCGTCCCAATGATCTTCCGTAAATGTTTCTACAACAGACTGCTCCGCGCGCAAGCAAAAAGGCGCAATCCAATAAAAGCTTAAAAGCAAAAACATTATTCCTCCCATCAAACAGCATTTTAATATTTTTCTTATTTTTCTTCTGTTCTGTTTAATTATCTCCGTAATAACCGCGTAAAAAATATACCCGAATAAAATCATAACAGCCATTACCAAAAAATGAAGCGAGAACATTCCGATTAAAAACAGCCAAAAAAACAGCCTTAACACCTTTTTTATTTTTGGTTTTTGACCCAGTTTTAACAAATAAAAAATAAACGGCGACAAAAACGCGTAAGCGAACAAATGCATCCAATGTCCTGCTAAAAATCTTTCATAAACAAACGGATTCACAGTATAAAACAAACATGCCCAATATCTTGCGCCGAATTTCTTTGGAATAGGTAAAAATTTAAAAGCAAAATAAGCAACGCAAAAAAACAAGGCGATAAGCATTAGCTTTTGTATAAGCCAGCCGTCCATAAACAAATTTAAAAATTTCATTAAATACTTGACAGGCAAATCATTATAAAAACCATTGCCGTTTGGCAATATTTTTATGCTTGGAGCAAAAATCATATCTTGCGTAAGAATGTATCCGGGCTTTAGCATCTGCCAGAGAATAATCACAATTCCGGCTAAAAATATCAATATTTTGCTATTTTTTATTTTTTGCTTGATATTCGCATATATTTTTATAGAATGTTCGCGCGCGAATATTAACAAATTAACAGCCGTTAAAATTAAAACCACCGCGGTCAAGGCGATTGCCGTTTGTTTGCTTAAATCGCGGAAGCTGAAAATAAAAAAATATAATACGATTGCCGCCACATTAAAAACTATGTGGGATTTGGAAAAATAAAAGTCTTTTTTACTTGTTCTTTGCGCATTCAGTAAAGCGCTAATCTTGAGCTTAATGCTTTCCTGCAATTTTTCATCATCATTGTTAATTTGTTTCTCAAAAATTCTTTCCGGATTTCGCTTAAATTCAATAATCTGCAAAACAACTCCCATTGCCAAAAAATAATAAGCGTAAACCGCCATTATCTCGGCCATCTCTTGGTTGCCGCCTGCTAATAAAAAGGGGCAAGACATTAGGCACAAAAGCGCCAAACTGACAATAACGCGGTTTTCCCATTTATAAAATAAAAAAGAAAAAAACAAAACCCAAAGCAAGGCCGCGCTTAAGCTTATTTTCCAAAAAATCAAAGCGAAAAAAACAGCAAGCAATCCGCTGTATGTTTTCTTTTCTTGAATATCAGCTATCGCGCGCCTGGCGCCTTTTATAATCCAAAAAACAATAAAAATAATGGCCTGTTCTATTTTAATAAAAATACGGCAATTTAAATTACCAGACTTTAAAAAATTTATTTTTCTAATTTTTAAAAACATTTTTTTTATTTATTTTTTCTTGTTTTATATTCATAAACTGAACAAATTGCAACTACTTATCCCTGTCGTTAAATATTCTTTTTATATCAGCAACAATTGCCTTTGTTATCATTTCAAAATCAGGTAAATCTTTTACTAGCGAAGCTAATTGTGCTTGCCAATATTGCTTAAATTGGCTTAGATGTTTTTGATTTATTTGGAATATTAATTTTTTGTCTATTTCTCTATAATCGCATTTTTTATTAAATATTTCTTTAACAAGTTTTAAATCTAATTTTTTATTTTTTAATATATGCCAAATATCAAATAAATCCCTGTTTCTGGGATAGGTTCTGATAAAAGAAATCGCCATTAATTTATCAACGATAATTTCTTCTAACTTAACAGTATTTATATTTGGTTTTCCAAAAATAAAATCATCCGAGTATAAATGAAAAATATTCCGTTTTATCGGTTTAATAAAAATTTTATCTGCAAAAGACAAATCTATTTTTATTTTTGATATCCCCTTAACGCTTTGGAAATGGAGCATCGCCTTAAATGCTTCTTCTCCGTATTTCTCACGTTCTTTGACAATTTTAAAAAAATTCAAAGCGGTTCCAAATTCTTGATTGGCTTGTTCGCAAATTTTTTCCAATATTTCTTTTATTTCTTTTTCATTTTTTATCGCTCTGTCGGTTAAGGTAAAATCCAAATCTTCCGAGAAGCGATAATCATTAAAATAACATTTTTTAAGAGCTGTTCCGCCGCGAAAAATCCAATTTTTAATTTTTGGATTTTTTGAAATCATTTTAAGCGCAATTCCCAAATGGTAATCTTTTTCTATAATATTCGGATCAACACCGCCCTCTGACGCTTTTTGATAAATTTCTTCTCTGGCAATCATATTATGTTATTTTCCATTCCAATAAATCTTTTCGCGCGATATTAATTTTTACTTTCCACTTGGAATTTTTTATAGAATCTTTATTTTTAATAAGAGGCTCAAGCAAGATATAATTAGGATTATTAATAAGTTTTTTGATTTTATTTAATTCTTTTTGGTTGGACACCCCCAGCAATTCCAAAATAAACCCTAATCTTTTTAGCGCCGGCTGTCCCATTTTTTGAGCATAAAAAACAATATTTTCGGGCTGTTTATCTTGGTAAAATTGATAAATTCCTTTAATCACCTCTATAATCCCGCCGCTATACTGCGGATAAACAAGACAATCAACTAATGTTTTTTCTTTGTCGGTTATGCTTACTTGATGATTGGCAACCCAAATTTTAGTAATGCCAAAAAATCTTTTACGGGTAAATTTAACAAATTGATAATTATTATTTAATATTACCTTGTTGCGGCTTTTTAAATTTTTAGTGGTTTGAATATATGTCTTATTGGGTAATTGCTCGGTAAATCCCCAGTGGTTAAGCGCTGACCAAAACGAAATCGCGTATGGTTCAACTAAATTCGCTCCAATCCAAAAATTATTAGTTGTCCAATTTTTTTCATATCCTTCCGGCACATACAGATAAATTCCATGCTTTAACGGCGCTAATCTTTTTTCTTTTACTATCCTGGAAATTATCACTCTAATCGCGTTTTTATCAGAGCTGCCTGAAATTTTAAAAATCTCATTAAAAGAATAGATTTCTTGTCTTTTTTTGTTTAGCTTTGATAATATTTTTTCTCTTATACTTGTTTTCATATAATTTAACTTTAATAAGTAGTTTATTAACAATATTGTTAATAATTGTAGCACAAATGTTAAAAAATGCCAATTTTTTAATTCTCAAATTATTTTTTTGATTTTTGAAAACATTTTAAAAAATTAAATAAATTACGAAATTGTTTGTGTTTCGGTCGTCTGCGTCTTTTTATAAAATCCGCTATTAAATATATTACGCATCCTAAAAATGTCATTCCTGAAATCAGAAGTCCTAGATAAAACCACCTTTGCAACCAAAATTCAATTGTAATTGTTTTTGTTTTATTTTTAATGTAAAAAGCGTTATTTATGCCTAAAACTTTTTTAGGTTTTAATTTATTTCCATTATCGTCTATAGCCACCCAAAAATTATTAAATTCTTTTGAAAATACTATAACTTCTTTTTCTACTTCCCTGTCAAAAATTATTTTATATTTATGTGCTTTTTTAAATTTCAAAATAGATTCAATTTTTGGAATATTCATGTTATCTTTTTTAACAGTATTTAAATCATGTAAATATATCGTACCTATTTTTTGTCCATCAAAAAGGTTTAATTTAATTTCATGAACCCCCTTATCAATGTGACCAAGCATAAACCCAACTAATCCATTAACATTTTTACACTCAATTTCCTGATTATCATAGCTTAATACAATATTACTACTATTTTTATTATATTCTAAATCAGTCAATAACTCATATGTAGAACTTTTTATAAAATTTATCTGTTTTGATAAAACAGAATTAATCCTAAAAAATTCAATCCCAGACAACTTTACATTGCAAGAACCTTGATATCTATCACAGGGCAACCATATATGGATTGAATCAACGCTATCTCTTTTTCTATCTCCAAACAAAAAAGTATATTCATCTTTACTATTTACTCGTTCTAAAAAAGGCCATTCCTTTTTTTCTTTACCGTTGGAATAAACAACTGAAATCTTTTCATAAGGTATATTTGTATGCATTTTTAGATTTAAACCATCATAATATGACAAATCTTTAACATCAAGATCAAATTGCATAAAATTAGTAGTTATAGATTGTTCTCCTTTAATATCATATCTTAACTCACCGCTTTTTTCATCAAAAAAGAAAAAATTACTATTTATACTAGGATATATATTTATATTTTTAAAATATTTAGGCGTTAGAAGTAATTTATTTAACTCTTTGCTATCTATATTAAATTTTTCCGAAGATCTTGAAATTGTTAATTTATCTGTTTTATAATCAACAACATTAATGTAATTATTAACATCATACGCCGGTCTCACTAAATAATCTATTTCCTTATCTTGCATTAAATCATCAATTTGATTTAAAAAAATATTATATTCATCTAACGGTATAACAGCCAAAACATCAATCACATTAAAGCCATAAATATTTGAGATACTAATCGTATCTAGCTCAATTTTTCCTTCATAAATTTCTGACCATTTAGCTTCATTTCTGTCACTTATTGTTGATGTAATATAATCTGATCCATTAATTTTTACACTTACTTCTCCCCCAATGCGATTCGGTATATGTCTTAACAATATCTTGTATTTCTCGTCCTGATTTATATCCACGGGAATATCAACCACGCCCCTATGGTAGCTATATATATATCTTCCCCCAAGAGCTAATTGGTAACTTTTAATATTTTGCCTTAACAATCTATTTTGCGCATCATCTCTATAGCTACTGTTCACCCATACATCTTTAGTAGGATCACCTCCAGATACATAGCTTGATGGCGATACTAAATATTCAGGCTTTATTAAATCCAATATATTTTCAGAACTAGATAAAATAATTTTATTATACTCATCTAAAAAATTTTCATTTTTTGGAATATCTGGACAAAAAAATATACTATTATCTGATAATAAACTTGAATTTCTGCTTATTTCAGCAATATGCTTCAAAGTATCTATTCCCCCAAAAGATAAAACAGAATTTTTTGATAAATAAATTAGTTCAAAATGTTC
>JAYEHJ010000098.1:0-6906 GCA_034659435.1 Patescibacteria group bacterium
TGAAAGAAAGTAAAAATAGAGTTATAACCAACGAATTAAGACAGAGATTTCTGCAATCGCTTGGAACATTAAGAAGAAAATCGGCTAAGGTTGTAAGATATGATTTTGAACCAACTGATTTTTTTACTATATCAACAGAAATACGACCACAAGAAAGTGTTAGTGCATCAAGTATTAAAGGCGGTGGAGCAAAGACATATTTTTATACAGAAAAGACAAAAGAAACATTGTCAGATGAATATGTTGATTTTTTTGATGATGCAACAGAAGAAGGAATTGGCTATAAAATAATTGAAATAAAAAATCACTATGACTTTAAAACACCTCTTAATGCCGTTATCGCAGATCATGAAAATGAGAAAAAATTTATCAAACAATTAACAAGTGATAATAATGTGAGTCATATTGATGCATGGATAAAATCAACAACAACTAATTTTTATTCAATCGATTATTATTGGCGAAAAGGAGAACATCCCAAAAAAGGACAATTTAACCCAGATTTCTTTATTAAAATTGGGGATTTAATTTCAGTTATAGAGATAAAAGATGATAGTGAAATTAGTGAACCATCGCCAGAGAATAAGAAAAAGAGAGAATATGCGCTAAAGCATTTTAAATTGTTAGATGAAGAAATGAAAAGAAAAAAGTTAAACACAAGATATAATTTTAACTTTTTAACACCAAAAGATTTTAGTAATTATTTCCAAAGTATTCGTAATGATGAAATTAAAGATGGATTTGTTTCTAGTTTAGATGTTGAGTTGGATAAATAAAAGGGCGTTATGCTTACGTATAAAGGAGTTTGAGGGAGGGGGAATTTACCCCTTTAATTTCCCTCTTCCCCTCCCTCAAACGGAAAAAGAAATTTGAAAATTATTTAAAACAAGTTTTCTTATCAGAAAACAAAATAAAAGAAATACATCAGCTAACAGCGTATATCTGATTACGGCTTTTATGCAAAAGCCTCCACCCAAATTTTCTAATTTTTTCATGGTAGTCTTCCAGCCAATTTTACCAGAAAAAAAATTAGAAAACTTCACATATACTAAATATTGCGTGAAATAAATATTTTTTTACCATTCTTAAACTTTTAGAATTATGACAAAATTAAATTCACAAAAAGATTATAAAAATCTAATACAAGACATTGGATCGATTCTTGATGAAGGCAGAAAACAAGCCTATAAATCAGTAAATAATATTCTTGTAAAAACATATTGGGAAGTTGGAAAAAGAATTGTTGAGTTTGAACAAGATGGAAAAATTACCGCTGAATATGGAACAAAACTTTTAGACAAATTTGCGCAAGACTTAAAGTCTCAATTCGGAAAAGGATTTAGCAGAAGAAATGTTTTAGATATGAGGCGTTTTTACGCTACTTATCCAAAATGGCAGACAGTGTCTGCCTAATATATTTGAATTTTTAGGAATTCTGGAAAATCATAAATAATTCAGAAAAGAAGAGTTAGAAAAAGAAGTCAAAAGATCAGTAAAATAAATTTTAAAAAATTTGTATTTTTATATGGCTTTATGTTATAATAAAGATGTTATGAAAAATAAATTAACATTTTTGCTTAGAAAATTTTATAGTTATTTTGCTTATATAAATGTTTTAAAAAAGAAGCTTGGAAAAAGAAAAAACCGCCAATGATCTTGACGGCTTTTTCGTTGAGAAAGAGTAACCTTCGGACAGAACCTTAGGTGTGCTTTCCCATCGTGATAATTATATTATAGCATATATATTATAAAAATCAAGTTAAAATTTTATTTAAATAAAATGGCTTATTTTAGTCAGGAATATGTTAAATTTTATAAAGATTTTTTTAGTTTTATTTTTTTTATTTCCAGCAGTGGCTAGCGCCTCCAATTTGCGCTTGGTTTCTGATTTGGACGCTTATGGTCCGGGAGATAATTTCGCTGTTGATGTTTTGATTGATGATGTTGAAGCGTGCGTAAACACAATGTCGGTTACTCTTAATTTTCCAAATGATTATTTAAGCATGGTAGATTTTATTGAGGGAGAATCTTTGATTAATCTATGGCTTGAAAAACCCGGGCAGAAAGAAATTACTGAGGCTAACGCAGACGGCAGTATCACATTTATCGGCGGAGTGCCGGGCGGTTATTGCGGGCATATTCCCGGAGATCCGGGAAAAAGCAATCTGCTTGCCAGATTGATTTTTGCGATTCCCGGATTTGTTATCAGCGATGTTAAGCGCGATGAAGCGCAGATTGATTTTTTAGACAGCACAAAAGTTTTGTTAAATGACGGCTTTGGCACTGAGGATAGCCTTAAAACAAGCGGAATTAAAATTAAAGTTTTAAGCAGTCCTGTTTTAAAATCAGGCGAATGGAAAAATCAAATTAAAAATGATAAAATAAAACCGGAACCTTTTATCATTGAATTAAGGCGAGATAAAGGGATTTTTGAAAATCAATATTATATTAATTTTTACACAAGCGACAAACAGTCCGGAATTGATCGCTATGAAGTTTTGGAAATTAAATCTGAACATAAGCTCGGAGTTGCCTTAAAATTGTCTTGGTGGGATAAAATAATGGGTAAAAAGCCGTATATTCCCGAGTGGAAAAGAGCCGCGATGCCGTATTTATTGGAAGATCAAAATTTGGAAAGCACGATTAAAGTTAGAGCGGTTGATAAAGCCGGCAACGAACGTTATGTGGAGTATGTTCCTCCCGCGGAACTGCGAATTAAAGCCGAAAAAACTTCAAACGATTACTTGTATGTGTTATTATTTATAGCAGGAGTTTTTATTGTCCTGATTTTATTGATTTTTTTAATAATAGCTATTAAAAAGAAAAAGAATGTTCAAAAAATTAAGGAGGAATAAATCAAGAATTAAATTTTTAGCAGTTTTATTATTTTTGGTTTTTAATTTTTCGCAAGTTCATGTTAAGAACGCCAAAGCCGCCAGCGCTTCTTTGTATTTGGCGCCGGCATCCGGAACTTATGTAATCGGCGGCAGTTTTTCTGTTTCAATTAAAGTAAATTCCGGCGGCGGTGAAGGTATTAACGCGGCCGAAGGAGTAATAAATTATGATACTAACCTGCTTGACGCAACAGCGGTTTCCAATGGCGGTTCTATTTTTCCGTTTTGGACGGTTCAGCCGGCTATTTCAGGCGGAACCATACGTTTTGGCGGAGGATTGCCTCCGCCCGCTTATACCGGCGCCGCGGGGCATATAATTAAGATTACTTTTAAAGCAAAAAAAGCCGGCAAGGCGGCAGTTAGGTTTGCTTCCGGCGCGGTTTTGGCAAATGACGGCAAGGGTACTAATATATTATCCAGCATGGGTAGCGCCAGTTATGTTATATCTCCAAAAGTTGACGCGCCAAAACAAAGCAAACCTGCTAGTGATAAACAAGAGTCCAAAGCGCCTGAAAAAGAATATAATAAGCCGATTATAAAATCAGAAACTCATCCTGACACGGAAAAATGGTATAACAATAATAATGTCAAATTTTCTTGGGAATTGCCAAGCGGAGCAACAGGCGTAAGCATTGATTTTAATCAAGAGCCGATAAGCGATCCCGGACCGAAATCAGACGGAGATTTTAACAGCAAAGAATATAAAGACGCGGAAGACGGTGTTTGGTATTTGCATCTTAAATTTAAAGACAGCAGAAAATGGGGGACGATTGCGCATTATAAAATTATGATAGACACTGAAGCGCCGCTTCCCTTTGAAATATTTATTCCCGAGATTGAAATCGGCGAATGGCCGGTAATGCAATTCAGCGCTAAAGATGAAAGATCGGGTTTAAAAAAATATGAAATTTTAGCGGGGGCATTAGATGGGGAGGTTTATGAACTGGAAGCGGACAAAACTGAGTTTCAGCTAAGAGATTTAAATGTCGGGGAGCATACGGCAATAGTAAAAGCGATTGATAATGCCGGAAATGAGCGAATAGCATCTGTTAATTTTAGCATTAACGCTTTGGAATCTCCCAAAATTAAAAATTATCCAAGAGAGATAAAACCAAATGACAATTTTTATGTAAACGGCACAGCGCCGGCGGACAGTGAAATTTTGCTTTTTATTCAAAAAAGCAATGGTGATATTTATAAAGATGCCGTAAGAAGCGATATTAACGGCGATTGGTTTTATTTAAGTTTGGAAAAGTTTGATAAAGGCAGATATATTTTTTGGGCAGTGGCAAAAAACAATAACGGAATTAAAAGCATTCCTAGCAAAAAAATCAGCTTTTTAGCAACTCCGCCGGTATTTGCCGTAATTGGCTCGTTTGTAATAAATTATTTTACTGTTTTGGTTAGTTTGCTGTTTATGATTTTCTTAATTATTGCCTTGATATTATTTATATTTATCGCTATTAAAAGAAAATTAAAAAAAGAAACAATTGAGATAGAACAGGTTTTGCATGATAATTTAAAAATTTACGCGAGTGATATTGATAAAGAATTTTTAAGATTAAGCAAATACGAAAGAAAAACCGGGTATAAGCAAGAAAAATTAAAAACCAAGACAATTCTTAAAAAGAAAATAGAATCGGCTGAAAAGAAAATTTTAAAAGAAATTAAAGATGTGGAGGATATTGTGAAATAGCGAATTTTTATAACTCATAACTCATAACTCATAACTTTTATAATTAAGTGGTAGTAATAAAAAACCTTGTTTATTAAGGTTTTTTTATTGATGAATTTTATATTATATTTATTTGTTATAAGTTGTGAGTTATGAGTTATGTGTTGTATGTTTCTATTTATAAATATAAAAATTATGACTTTCTGTTATAGGCAATATTGATTCTCCAAGCCCGTTATTTAAAAAGAATCTTGAGCCGCTTAAAGTAATTTTATTCCAGCCTTGGTTTATTTTTTTAAATTTAATTTCGGCAATGTTCAGGCTTGTGCTTGCGTTTTGCGTTGCGCAGATAAAATTGATTTTTCCCGTTTGGCTATCAATATCTTCAAAAATATTAAATTCGCAAAAATTTTCTGAATAATCAATTGAATCAAAAATCAAAGTTTCCGGGTTAAATTGTAATTTAATATCAGCTAAATTGACAGCGCCGGAATTTGAATTGCCGCTTATTTGAATAACAAAATATTCCGGATCAAGAAAAGATTCTATATCCGGGTTTATCCGCAATTCAGCAAGCGCGATTTCTTGGGCTAGCGCTAAATTGCAATTAAAATTTAACAAAATAATTATTGTTAAATAATGTAAATATTTGAAAATTTTCATTTTTTTAATTTGTATTTAATATTTTTATAATATTACTTATTAAAGTATAACCCGCCATAAAATTATTGGCGGGTTATTTAAAGAACGGATTTATTATTTCGTGGAATATACAGCTGGCGTGAACAGATGATTCTTTTTCAAGTTCAAAATTAAGCAGAGTAATCAGATGATGTTTTTGCGCGTGCCAGATATTATTATAAGCTTGAATATTAATAATATCTTTAATATGCACTCCCATCAATCTACAGCCGCAACGTTCGCACTTTTTTTCCAGATCTACAATTTTTAACGAGTATGTGATTGTGTATGAGTTTTTGTAAATATTAATTGTTTTTGTTTCTATTTTTAAATAATCCATTTACCCCCCTCTTTAATTTTATGAAAATTAAAAAATTTTTTAAAAAAGAAATTGTTTTATTCTTTTTGATAATTTTATTATTTATCGCCTCATCTTACCTGCCAAAAAGGTATTTGTCAAGCCCTGAGACTTACACTAAAGGGATTTTACAAAAATGCCTTTCAAATGGTATTTGTTGGCTACAATAATTGGAATAACACCGTTTGCGTTTATATTTTCTTACGGCGCGATAATTTCAGTAAAATGGCAAATATTGGCCGGCGCCATAACAATTATCGCGATATTTTTGAATTATAAGAGAATAAAGAGATATATTTATAAGGTTTTTAGATTATGGAATTAATTAATTTGGCGGTTTTTGCGATGGCTTTATGTGTGGATAAATGTGTAAAATTTACACTAACAAAAAAAAGAAATAATTTTTTATTTTTTATGATTTTATTTTTTGTTTAATATTAGCTAAAAAAAATACCCCCAAAAACCCTTGACAAGATTTTAAATATAGTATATTATAGTGTTATAAATACATTAAGTAATAAATGGTATGGCAAAAATAAAATTTGTTGAAAAAACATTTGCTCATCCGATTCCTGCTGTTGATATTGTGATATTCACCATAGAACAGGAAAAGTTGAAGGTATTGTTGATTAAGATGAAAAAAGTGCCTTATGAAAAATGCTGGGCGGCGCCGGGAGGTTTAGTAAGAACTGAAGAATCTGTTGATCTGGCGGCCAAGCGCAGTTTATTTGATAAAACCGGCGTTAAAGATATTTTTTTAGAACAGCTATATACTTTTGGCAGAGTAGATAGGGATCCGTTTGGCAGAGTTATTTCGGTAGCATATTACGCCTTAATTCCAAGTAAAGGCATAAAGCTTAAAACTACTGAAGAATACAGCCGCGTAGAATGGTTTGATATAAAAAATTTACCTGATTTAGCTTATGACCACAAAGAAATAATAAGTTTGGCAATAAAGCGCCTGCAAGCTAAATTAGAATATACGAATATTATCTGCAATTTATTGCCTAAAGAATTTACCATAAGTGAATTACAAAAAGTTTATGAAATAATTTTAAACAGAAAGCTTGATAAAAGGAATTTTCAAAAAAAAATACACTCTTTGGGTATGATAAAAAAAATAGACAAGAAAACAACAGGAGACGCGTATAGACCGGCAGCGCTTTATACATTTATTGAAAAAAAACAAAAAATTATTCAAATATTATAATATTTTTTTTATCTTTACTTAGTGTGGTATTTACACATTTGATGTCTTGACAATTTTTAAAAAGAGTGCTAAGTTTAAAGGATTTTTT
>JAYEHJ010000099.1:0-6862 GCA_034659435.1 Patescibacteria group bacterium
AATTTTAAATATAATAGGCCAAGGAGACATGATGGCTGCGCATAAAAAAATTGCGAAAAAAGCAGGAATAAAAAAGTATGTTAATTTTTTAGGCGGAGCCAGCGACGAAGAACTGGTTAAAAATTATCAAAAATCAAACTTTTTTGTTTTACCGTCAATTAATTCACACGAAGCATTTGGAGTTGTTCTGCTTGAAGCGCTTGCATGCGGAACGCCTGTTATCGCGTCTAGTCTACCCGGCGTAAGAAGCGTTTTTAAAGATAAACAAGAAGGATTATTGGTTGAACCCGGTGATATTTTTGATTTAAAAGAAAAAATTAATATTTTAATTTCTGATAAAAATCTTCGCGAGCAAATGGGAGTAAGCGCGAGAAAATTAGCCTGCGAAAAATATAGTCTTAAAATTTTAAAACAAAGACTTGAAAAAATATACGATTTATGAAAATTTGTTTAATCAATAATCTTTATAAGCCGTTTAGCCGCGGCGGAGCGGATCGGGTGCTGGAAATAACGCGCGGCGGTTTGCGTGAGCGCGGTTTTAATGTTTTTATTGTTTCAACAAAGCCTTATTTTTCAAAATATATTGATAATAAAAATTATTATTTAAAATCCTTTTTTCATTATTTAAATAAAATTCCAAAATCGGTCAGACTGTTTTATCATCTGGCTGATTTTTTAAGCGTAAAAAAATATTTTCAAATTAAAAAAATTTTAAAGAAAGAAAAACCGGATTTGATTATCACGCATAATTTTAAAGGACTGGGATTGTTGATTTTTAAAGCAATTAAGAACAGCAAAATAAAACATGCTCATGTTTTGCATGATATTCAATCAATTCATCCATCAGGCTTAATGATTGTCGGCAAAGAAGATATGCTGGAAAAATTTTTTGCTAAAATTTATTATTCTGCTGTCAGTAAGATAATAAATTCTCCCAATTTAATAATTTCTCCCTCAAGGTGGCTTATGCGCGAGCATGAAAAAAGAGGATTTTTTAAAAATTCAAAAAAAATTATTATTCCAAATCCTGTTTTGATTGAAAATAATTTTAATTTAAAAAATAAAAAAAATAACGCGATTAATTTTTTATATGTTGGGGAATTAGAGGGTCATAAAGGCATAATGTTCTTGCTTAATGTTTTTAATAAACTCAGCAAAAATAAAAATATAAAATTATCAGTAATAGGCAAGGGGAGCGAGTATGATAAAATTAAAAATATTAAAAATAAAAAAATTAACGTGCTGGGTTGGAAAACAGTGGATCAGGTCAAAAAAGTTATGAAAAATGCCGATTGTTTAATTGTCCCGTCTTTGTGCTATGAAAATTCCCCAACCGTTATTTACGAGGCAGCGTCTTTGGGCTTGCCGGTTCTAGCTTCGCGCATAGGCGGAATAACCGAAATCATCCATTATTTAGGCGGAGTTCTTTTTGAAGCCGGCAATGAAAAAGATTTATTCAAAAAAATAAATTATATATTAAAAAATCCTGATTTTTTAAGAAAAATCAGGATTAGCTCTAAACATAAAATAAACGAATTTTCAGTTCAGAATTATTTTGGGAGGTTGGGGGATGTGTTGGATTAAAAAAAATTTAGCCTAGACATTCATGTCTAGGCGGTGGAGCCTAATCAAAAATATTATTCACATAACCTATCTGTCTTGGTTTTGTTTTGTTTTTTGTTTCTTCCAAGATTTTTTCAAAACCTTTGATATTTAAACTTTCTTTTTCTACTTTACTTTGCGAAAGCAAAAATTCGCTGTCAATTGTTATTGTCTTGTATATATTTTCTTGAAGAAATTCAGCAAAAAAAACACAAGAAATCATACCCAAAAATAAAACAAAAAAATAAATATAATTAAATAATTTTTTATTGTTGATTTTCATATGTTTATACACCAAAGCTTATTTCCAATAAGTTAAGCCGTTTATTGTCGCTTTTACAAAATTATTTTGATTTTCATTATCTTTGCCAAGTTTGCTCATTTGTCCAATGTTAATTGAATTGATTGTTATGTAGTAAGTAAGCGCTTCCAAGTCGGCGATGTATTGTATGATATTTTTGAATTCCCCGTTTGCGTCAATTATAAGCGGCTGGGTTTGATAAATATCATCGTCTTTTTTTGTTTGACCAGGGACAATGTTTAATCTTTGTTCAATATTGTTATTGTTAGCAACGGATTCTAAGAGGGTTATAAAATCAAGCTCGCGATTTATATTAATAAAAATTTTATCAAGTTCAAGAAGCTCAGGCTCTATTTTTTTTATTTGTTCGTTTAAACCGCTTATATTTTTATCTTTGGACATCTTGTCTTCCAGTTCAATTTTCTTGGCAATAATATTTTCTTTTTGCGTTTTAATTTTTTTTATCAACGGAAAAGTAAAAAAATAAATTATTAAAAAAAACAAAATCAAACTCGTTAAAACGCGAATTGTTATTTTTTTCTTTATATCCAGATTAAAATTATTATTTAAATTCATAAGAGTTAATAGCGGTGATTATTTCAAAATCTATATTATTTTTTTCCAGTAAATTTTTGATTGGCAGCTTAATTTCGTCAAAATTTTTATATTTTTCAAGGCTGTCTTTTAATAATAATAGACTGTTTCTTGTTTTCGCGTTTCCGGATAAAGCAAGGGTATTATTATTTTTATTGATATTTATTTGGTTAATTTCAATATCATTGTTAATAGTTTTGCTTAAGCGCAGAACCATGTTTGTCCAGTCAATATTATTATCTTGAATATTTGCTATGTAATCAATCTTATTGTTAATTTCTTTGATTTTTTTAAGATAATCTTCAGTACTCTTTGAAGTGCTGGCGCTTCTTTCAATTGTTTCTTCAAAATGTATTTGTAAATAAAATTTGGCGGCAAAAAGAATTCCCGAAAAAATTATAATAAATAAAAAAACAGTTCCAATAATTTTTTTTATAAATTTATCAAGAATGATTAATTTTGTATCATTTTTTAATTTTTGCGGCAATATATTTAAGTTGATCATAATTTAAATATCCCAATATACATTTCTCATAGCCAGTCCTATAGCAGTTGTATAGCTGAGGCTGGAATTTTGTTTTGCTGAGAGATTTTGATTTTTAGAATTCTTTATTATTTTATCGGATAGATTGTGTGTTTCAATAAATATTTTATCAATAATTTTATTATTAATAATTAAATTGCTTACTATTTTTCCTTGACTGGCTTCAATCGATATGGATTTTTCAATTAGCTTGTCTAAATTTTTTATGGCGGCTCCGCCGCCTGTTAATATGATTTTTTTTATTGTTTCATATTCAGGGTAGTGGTTTGCGTAAAATTCAAGCGCTTCACATATTTTATTGTTTAATTTTTTTATGTTGTCAGATAAAATTTCATTAATAATGCCTTTAGCTTTTGTTTCGTCAAGTCCGCAGATAATTTTTGCTTTTTCCGCTTGATCTTGGGTTATTTCAAGGATTTTGGAAATTTTTTCCGTAACTTCCTGCCCTGAAATCGGCATGCTTATAGTAAAAACCAGTGTATTTTTGGCATATATTGCCATTGCCGCCCTTTTCGCGCCAATATCAATTATTCCGTAACTTATCGCGTTGTTTTTATTGAATTTTGGCCTTTCTTCTTCCAATAAAGCTCTAGCGTTTGCGATAGACTCAGTTTCAAAGGCATTAATGGATAGTTTTGCTTGTTTAAATACATTGACATATTGATTAATAATATTTTTAGGAGCAGCTCCAATCAAAATTATATTTTTATCTTTTGTTTTTTTAACTATTTGCCAATCATAAAAAATTTCATTTAAAGCAAGAGGAATATGATTTTCAATCTCATTTTCAATTGAGTCTGTAATGTTATTCGGGCCATTGTCAATTTCAATAATTTTAATATATGATTTTGTTTGCGGGAGATTGGCAACTATATTTTTTGAGCTAAAAACGCCGAATTTTGGCTTGTTCAATAACAAATTAAGGCTTTTTGTTAAAACTTCAGGTTTTTTAATTTCCCCTTCAACAATAACTCCGGCAGGCAGGAGTATTTTGCTTATTGCCTGAATAAAAAGTTTGTCTTTTTTTCCGTTAAGCTGCGCTACTTTTAATGAAGTGTCTGATAAATCAATGCCAATCGGGTATTTTGAAGTTTTTATTATAAACATAATTATATTATAACATATATAAAATTAATATTCCTCTTCCCAATGCTCTATAATTATTGTCGGTGATGAAGAGGCTGAACCAAGCGTATTAATAAGCATTTCGTTGTCATGCGTAATATTAATCGGATGCCAGCAGCTGCTTATGGTTAATTTTCTTGCCAATAATCCGCCGCGAACATCAAACTGAGTAGTGTAAGAATCAATTCCGACAAGATTCATTGAATCCGCGCCGTAAACAACTCCGTAAATATCCACAATTTCCGTGTATTGTTTAAAGTCAACGTGCCTTCCGGCCAAAACTCCGGCTGGAGTCCCTGACGCGCTTTGAATTATTAAATTACTTGGTCCATTGCGGCTATGCCCGTTTTTTTTAAAGCCAATCGTAAAATCTTTTTCAACAATCAATAATGCCTCGTCTATAATTAAAGTTTGATCGCCTTTTAATTCAACATCGCCGGTTACGTAAGTTATCGGGTCAGTGAGCGTGAGCACTTGATTTAAATCCATTAAATCGTCAAAATTAGATTCGGAATAAATTATTGTGGCGCGGTTTTTATATGAATTCAGATCGGAAGAATCAAAATCAACCGCTGGCATTGGAATTTCCGCTGCCGGTCCGTTCGGCATATTAGCCGCGTAAAAATCACCGCCGCCCAATAAATTTACAACAGCCGTAGCGGCTTTAATATAATTGCCGACAGCTTTAAGATTACCGTCTATATTAACGACGCTGGAACCGTTAACTTTAAAAACAAGGTTGGAATGAGCGTCGCCGTCAATAAAATTAACCAAAGAATTGGAAATGTCAATATTTCCATCCGCGTATCCCGAACTGCTGGCAATACCGCTTTGCCCCATTGGCTTATAAACCAAAATTTTTACGGCTCGCCTAGAACTGTTTCCGGAAGATAAATTAACAGTTCCTGTTGAAAGTATCTCGCCATGAGCAGGGCTTGTGTTTGTTAATGTTACGTAATAGGAGCCTGTATTCGCGCCAAAAGGATTTGTTCTGGAAGTTGTTGTCGCCCAAGAACTTTCAGTTTCAAATTTTGTTTGATATTCAGAATCGTTTTTAATCAGCCAAACCATTTCATTTATGCCGGCTTCTGCCAAATAATACGCTTGGCCGCCCAAAGCTTGGCTTTTAGCGATTAATTTTTCAGTCAAGGAAAAACTAAGCAAATATAAAGACAAAAACATTAATGAAGTTGTTATTAACAGCACTAATATTATAGTTATGCCTTTTTGATGTTTGTTGGCTTTTTTCGTAAACATTTTTACCAGTTTCTTATGTGCGCTTTTGAATTAATTTTAATATCCGCGTGAGTATTGTTTAAATTTATATATATATTTACCAAACCGCTGGAACTGGAAAAAGAAAATTCCAAAGTATTAAAATATTCTCCGACAATTCTTTCTTCAAGCATGATTTCATCCGGTGGCTGCCCCCACGCGTCAATGCTGCCATAATAGACGTATACGCCCGGGTTCGCGCTAAATTCATAAGCTAAATTTTTTCTGATAAGATCGGTGCTTGAGGCAAAATATTTTATATAAGTAATTTCGTTATTGTCATGTCCATCTTGAAAAAAAATTTCCGAACTGGTTGAAATAAGCGAAAAATCGGTAATTAAATCATTTGACTGCCTGAGTTCTCTTGATATTTTATCAAGCGATATTCTCGCGTTTTGCGATAATTCGCTTAAGGCGCTTCCTTTTTTGTATATTTTTTGCGACATCACAAACATTGAATTGCTTGTTAGAATAACAATTGTAAAAAGAGATATGGCGACAATTGTTTCAATTAAAGTAAAGCCGGTTTTGATATTTTTATTTTTTTTCATAAAAAATTATCTTGCCACAAGCAATGTGCTGATTGTGAAAGTTTTTTCATTGTTTGAAATTTTGTCATTATAATAAATTGTAGCGCTTATTTTTTTTAAGCCTGTATCTGTCAGCGAATTTTGCAGGTCTGCGTCAACATAATTTACAACGGTTTCTCTTTCAAAAATATACAAATAAGAGCTTGTCGCCGTGCCAAGCGAATGCCTGGCCTCAATAGTATCAATTCCAATATTTTCATAGCCTAAAGAAATAATTTCTTCAATTTTTTCCTGAGCAAGATATGAGGCTGTTGTATCGTTTTTTGCTGAATTTATGATTGATGAAGAATAAGGAAAGGCCTGGGTTAGCGGTAGAAGAGAAGTGATTAAAATCGCTATGGCAATAGACAGTTCCAATAGAGAAATTCCGGCTTGGTTGTTTTTTAAAATATTCAGCAAAACATAGCGCTTTCTTTGTTTATTGCTGTAATTGAACATAACCTGAAGGTTTAATATTTATAGTTTTTGTGCTGCTTGAAGTATTAGCAAGAATGATGCTGCCTGACTCATAAACAGATCCGTAAGGATTAAATTTAACAATATTATTTGTTAAGCCGACAATAGACGAAAAAGAAATTTCCGCAGGCAAAACTACCGATTTTAAAGTTGAGGTTGCTGCATCAAATTTTAATAAATCATAACTTTTGGTTGATGTGCTGAACTGAATTAAGTGAATTTTTTGTTCGGTTATGGTTTGCTGCTGAGCATAGCGCAAATCGCTTGTCAGTTCTTTTGTGGCAACGCTTAATTTTAAATTAGGCAGATAATTTTTTATAAGCGGAATAGAAATGCCTGCCAAAATTCCGATAATGGCAAGTGTCACAAGCAAAT
>JAYEHJ010000100.1:0-6777 GCA_034659435.1 Patescibacteria group bacterium
TGAATCATTGCAATTTCACGCCAATTCTCATGAATTAATTCTTTATGACAAAATGGCTGATATGAAAAAAACTCCTGTGCGATCAATAGACAAGCTAAAATCTAATATAGCTAATTTACCATTAAAAATTTTGCGCTACGAAGTGCGGCTAATTAAAAAAATAAAAATGAATGCAATATTAGAACGCTTATCTTATAGCTCCAACCCTACACTTCAAGATATTTTTAAAAGTAGACTATGTAAACAAGTATTGCTTACATATTGGGAAGATTTTTTTGGATTTAACATTATTTTTTCTCCGCAAAACACGCCGTTGGGAACGCTTAGAGAGATAGCGACAATAAAACCATGTATAAAAATCAAAAAAGCAATCTATCTTACTGGACTTTTACAGTCTATCAAAAGCGAAAATGGGATGGGCGGATTGCGCAGCCTATCGCAAGAATTATACCCAAATAATAATTGGCAAAAAATAAAATCCGATATTGATTTTTTAAATAATTCATTAACCATTAAACCAATTAAATTCTTGGTTGAAATTAAAAAACAGTTAAAAGAATTCCAACCTATAAATTTAACTGATGTATTACTATGACTTTAAAGACCAAAAACAATAAAACTAAAATTCTGCCTCCCACAAAAAGTGTTAGGCAATATTGCCTTTGGTGTTGTAACGGCAGCACCAAGGCGATAAAAGAATGTCCCAGCAATTCCTGCGTATTGTATCCGTTTCGCATGGGCAAAAAAACTATAAAGGGTTCAGTGATTAAAAAAATAAAACAGCGTTGTTTAGACTGTGGAGAGAAAACTGCTCAATCGGTTAGAATATGCGCCTTTGACTCTTGTCCACTTTTTCCATACAGAAACGGTAAAAGTCCTGCTCATCAAAAATTATGGGCAAATAGGCGACCAGCTTGGGTAAAAGAAAAAAACCTGCCCTATATTTATAAAAAATGATAAATTCAGCCTCCTAAACATTATGATGTCTATATTAAGAATTAGGAATACATTCGGATCAGAGTCAGACACCTTTTCTGACAAGGAAATTAAATCGTTATATACTCCTTTGCTAAAATAATTCCGTATAATACTCCGTAGCTTTGCGCAAAATTAGCTTTAACTTTAAATAAAAAAACCATTTTTTAAAAATCCGCAAAATCGGAATTCGAAAAGAGAAGGAGTATAAAACAGTTAAAAAATAATAGATTTCATGCTAGAGTAAGTAATAGGAATATTGCTTGCTCTTTAACAAACTAATGTCAATTGGTTTAAACACAAAATCTAAACTTATAACTACCAAAGAAGTCGCTGAAATTTTAAATATTTCCGAAACAGGCGTTCGCCGCTTGATTAATGGTTGTAAAATAAGGTTTTATAAGGTTGGACGTAATATACGCTTTGATATAAAAGATATTGAAAAATATCTTGAGCAAATAAGTGTTGAGCCTGTTGACTTTACATAATATGCCAGTAAGAAAGTTAAAAGGCTCTTGGTGGGTGGATTTTCAGTTTAACCGCCAACGAGTCCGTAAAAGAAGTCCAGTAAACACAAAACAAGGAGCTTTAGCGCATGAATCAAGGCTAAAGCAAAAAGTGTTAATGGGCGAGCCAATAAATGAAAAAAATAAACAAGAACGGCAACAATCTTTTAAAGAATTTGCCGAAGAGTGGTTTATAACTTATGTTCAAACCAATAACAAGCCAAGTGAAATAAGAGGCAAGCGGATTATGTTAAATAAACATTTATATCCGTTTTTTGGCAAAATACCGATAAACCAAATTACCACCATGCAAATAGAAAAGTTTAAAGCCGAAAAAGAGCGGGCTAAATTAGACAAAAAAACTATAAATAACTATTTAAGCTGTCTTAGTTGTTGCTTAAAACACGCGCGTGATTGGCTGGAGCTAGAAAAATTGCCTGTTATAAAAAGATTAAAGGCGCCAAAAACTACTATGGATTTTTTAACCGAAAAAGAAAGCGAGACATTGCTTAATAATTGCGTTGGAATTTGGCAAGAGATGGTTTATTTTGTCTTAAAAACTGGAGCGAGATTTGGCGAACTGCGCGCTCTAAAATGGCAGGATATAAATTGGGAGACAGGAGTGCTCAGTATTAAACGTTCCATATTTAGAGGAATTATCGGAGCGCCTAAAAGCAACCAGTCGCGCCACATTAAACTTATACCCGAATTGCATAAAATGTTAAATAATAGAAAAAGAAAAAGCGGGTTTATTTTTTCAAATGGCAAAGGTGAAATAATTGAAGAAAATAAAGTCAGGAGAGAATTATGGCGGGCTTATGAAAGAGCGGGACTTAGAAGAGTTGGATGGCATATGTTGAGGCATAGTTTTGCATCGCATCTGGCAATGAAAGGAGCGCCGCTTATTGCCATTCAGGAATTGATGGGACACAGCAGTATTACAACCACAATGCGCTACGCTCATCTTTGCAAGTCAACTTTAAATGATTCTATAAATTTGCTTAGCAAAAGCCAAAATAAAATTATCTCGCGTCAACCTAGCGTCAACCAGCGCTCTGATTTTACATTATTTAACAGCATAATTGATGGTTATGACAACGGATTATTTACTAACATAAAACAAAAACAAGCCCATACGGACTTGTCTTTAAATTGTGGAGATGGCGGGAGTTGAACCCGCGTGTAGCAAGTTACCAAGAGTAATTTTACGAAAATAGCTTGGTTTGTTGTTTCTCTATTATATAGAAAACCAGGCAAAAATATAGCAGAAAAGTTCTTTTAAGTTTTAGTGAAAATCCAAGAACATAAAATTCACCTAGCCCAAGATTATTACACCTACCAGCGAATTATTGGGCCGTCATTCGCGGCAGATGGTTACGGCCGTTTAGGCGATAACTGGCGCAAGGGCAGGCATGCTAAAAGCAGCCTTGACCTTTGCTAGTACATTTTTTGCACTTATATTTTCCGAATGGATTAGCGCGATACTCGGAAGTGCGCGTTTCGAATACAATTAGATAGGCTCGCTATCGAAGCCCGGCATCCCCAAATTTTGTCAAAGTACGCATCTGCCTCTCAACATCCCGTTTCTTAATCGTTTCCCTTTTGTCGTATTTTTTCTTTCCTCGTCCAATACCAAATTCCAGTTTTACTAAATTGCGTTTAGTATATATCTTAATCGGCACTAAAGTCAAGCCTTGCTCCTGCTTTTTTCCGATTAGATGAATAATTTGTTTTTTCTTTAATAATAATTTTCGCGGCCTTTCCGGATCGTAACTGTCAATCGTGGTTGCTTTTTTATAAAGCGGAATAAAAGCATTGGTTAAATACACTTCTGGGGAATTCTTATTTGATTTAATGGTCACATAAGACCCCTTAAGGCTGATGTGTCCTGTTTTAATTGATTTTACTTCATAACCGAACAAAACAATTCCAGCTTCATAAATATCACTGATTTCATAATCATATCGCGCTCGTTTGTTTACTGCTAATGTCGGCATAATTAAAATTAAAAGCTACATCCCCTTAACCTCATCCAACTTAACCGACAACAACTTGGAAATGCCGTCGTCGCCCATGGTTACTCCGTACAGGATGCTGGCGCGGCGCATTGAGGCGCGGTTGTGAGTTATGGCTATAAATTGAGTTTTAAGGGATAATTCGTCAAGAATTTTTGCCAGGCGCTCAGAATTTGCCTCATCAAGAGCGGCGTCAACTTCATCCAAAACAACAAACGGAGACGGATTAGAGCTGATAATTGCGCAAATCAAGGCAATAGCGGTTAAGGCGCGCTCGCCGCCGGAAAGCATTGAAACCGATCCTATTTTCTTGCCGGGAGGAGTTGCCTGAATTTCTATACCGGCAAGACCTGTGGCGTTATGCTTTTGCAAGAACTTAATTTTTTTAATATCAGGCAAGTCAACCAATTCCGACCCTTTTTTGGCCTTTTCATTTTCGCTTACCTCTTCTTTTTCCTCATCCATTGCCTCTTCTAAAACTTTTACGATTTTTGCCTTGCCGCCGTTAAATAAAATTTTAAAATATTTTTCAAAATTCTGCGCGATTACCTTAAATTCTTTATCAAACTGTTCCTTAATTATTGCGTCAAGCTCTTTGATTATTTTTCTAAGAGAATCAACCGCGGAGCTAAAATCCGTTACCTGATTGTTTAAAAAATCAAAACGTTCTTTGGTTTCATTGTATTCCTGCTCTGTTTGCGGATCAATTCCGCCGATAAGCTCAAGCTGTTTTTTAATCTGTTTGATTTTTTCCCTAAGTCCGGCAATAAAATCATTGTCAAGCTCGCTTGTTTTCCCGCTTTTATTTTTAATCGCGCTTAAATCTTTTAGCTCTTGCCTGATTTCTATTTCCAAATCTTCCAAACGAGTTTCATAGCGCGTTGAATTAATTTTTATCGCCTGCATTTTGTTATTGCTGTCATTTAATTCATTCTGCAATTCCTGCAGATTTTTTTGCAAAGAAAAAAGGCGATTGCGTTTTTCCTCTTCACGAGCGCTGATGCTGCTTATTTTTTCCTTAATTGCCAAAATCTTTTTTTGCACTGCCGTTATTTGTTCATTTAAAGCAAATCGTTCTTTTTCAAGCTCTTTAAAATCTTGCTTTTTTTCATTTTGTTGCAAGCGCTTTTCAATCTCTAGCGTTTCATTTGTAAAGCTTTGTTTTTTCTCATTTAATAATTTTATTCTTTCAGATTTTATTGACAGCTGAATATTATTTTTGTTTATTTTATCTATTAATTCTTCTTTCTCCCGCAATAATCCGCTTAAAACGATTTGCGCTTCTTTTAATTTATTATTTTGATTATCCGGTTTTTTGCCGTCAAAAATAATATTTTTTAATTCTTTTAATTCTTTTTTTATTTTCAGCGCGAGAGTCTTGATTTTTTCAAATTCATTAATGCCCTCAGCCGTTTCCAAATCTTCTAATATTTTATTTAATATTTTATTGGCGGCTTTCATTCCGTTATCATCTGTTTTTTTGTCTTCTTCCAAAAGCGTTTCATTTATTTTTTTGATTTTAAAATCAATCTTTTCTTTTTCATTTCTTAGGTCTTGAATTTTTTTTTGCTCTTGCGCCGTGTTTAAATTTAAGCCTCCTATCTCTTCATTTATTTTTTTCAATTCTTTGTTAATTACTTCTTTTTTATTAAACAAAAAAGACAAATCATGCTGTCCACCTGCCTCCAGTTTGGTTTCCATTTGAGCGTCAACCTTGGCTAATCCGCGGTTTAGCTCGTCTTTATTGCCTTGAATTTGCCCTAATTCGTTTTGCAATAAATTAAATTCATTTTCTTTTTCACTCTCAATTTTTAACTGCTCTAAATCTTTATTTAAATTATCCAGTTTTTTTTCTTTAACAAATTTAATTTTTTCCAATTCCAAATATTCATGATTATAATTCTTGAATTTTTCGTTAATATCATGCCAAATTCTGCTGTAATAATCTGTTTGCGCGCTTTTTAATTCTATCTCCATCTCGCCTCGCTTACGCAAACGACCGACTTGCCTTGTTAGGCTTTTCAGCCTTGGCTCAATTTCAGACAAAAGCATTTGGGCCTGGGATAAATTTTCATAGCTTGCTCTAAGCTTATTTAAAGATTCATCGCGTTTAATTTGGTATTGCTTAACACCGGTAGCTTCATCAAAAAATTCCTTCCGTTCCGCCAAAGAAGTATTTAAAAAACCCTCAACCATGCCCTGCCCAATTACGCTATAAGTTTTTTGTCCGAATTTCGCGCGAGCGAGCAACATTTGAATATCTGACAAGCGAACGCGATTATTGTTAATCATATACCCACTGTCGCCATCGCGATACAAGCGGCGGGTAATAACAATTTGCGAATAGTCAATCGGCGATTTGCTGGATTTAACGCCATCCTCATTATTCAAATGCAAAGAAACCTCAGCCATGCCGAGTTTTCCTTTTTTGTCCGAGCCTGAAAAAATAACATCTTCAGATTTTTTCCCGCGCAAAATCTTCATGCTTTGCTCTCCCAAAGCCCAGCGCACCGCGTCAGCCACGTTAGATTTGCCGGAACCGTTCGGTCCGACCACGGCAGTAATTCCCCGCTTGCTCTCGTCCAGCATACCGGGAAACACAAGCGTATTTTTATTGGCAAAAGACTTAAAGCCTTGAATTTCAAGTTTTTCCAAATACATAAAATAATAAGGCTCAACAAGGCTTAAATGGCAAGAATTTTACATATCTTGCCGTTTTACGCCTTCTAAGCCCTTTAAAACCTTTAAATATATTATACTATATTTTCAAGAATTTAAAAAGCCGAGAAAGATAATTCTCTCCCGGCTATAAATAACTTATACACCATTTGGCGACAGTTTTTAGGATCTAATTTTCTATTGCCTGATTGGCCTCTGCCTTTTATTCTGATAACTTCAAAACCACAACGTTTTAAAAATTTAATCATTTTCTTGCCTGAGATTGGCGACAACTTAGGCATACTTAACTTTTTGGGAATTAAAAATTTCTATTTGCTGAAAACCGACAAACTCATTTGGGCTTAAAAGCCCTAAATTTTCTTGTTCTTCCACTTCCAAACAAAGATGAATAACCTCATCTAATCTTTTATACAGCTCGGGCAAATCTTTTGCTTGTGTATGGCAGCCCTTTAACGTCGGGACTTTGGCAATATAATAGCCATCTTCATCTTTCTCAATAATAACCGGAAAAGTATATTTTTTCTTTTTTTTAATTACCATATTTTTTATTATTTATCTTATTGTCTTTTCAGCTTATTTAAAAATTATTAAATTCATCTATT
>JAYEHJ010000101.1:0-6730 GCA_034659435.1 Patescibacteria group bacterium
CTTAAAAACCCCAGCCAAAAAAAAATAACAAAAAAATTTGGAAACTCGGTTTCTTACAAACCAGCGCTAATTTCTTTGATATATTCTTTTAATTTCCCGCCAATCTCTTTATCTTTAATTCCCAATTTTAAAGTAGCCTTGATAAAATTAAATTTATCGCCGGTGTCAAGCCATTCACCTTCTAATTTTAGGCCTATAATTTCTTTTTTATTCTGAAGCATTATCTCAAAAGCGTCAATCAAACGGATTTCACCTGATTTTCCTGATTTCATTTTTTGTAAAATTTCAATAATCTCCGGCGTAATTACATAAACGCCGACTGCGGCAAAATTTGAAGGCGCTTCGCTGATCGGCGGTTTTTCAACAAATTTTTTAATCAAATACGCGTTATTTTCAATTTTATCAGCGTCAATTACACCGAATTTATCAACTAAATTTTTATCAACTTCTGAGAATCCGAATATAGGCTTTTGATATTTTTCATAAGCCTTTATCATTTGTTCTGCGGGACTAATCTTTGAATCATAAAGAGTGTCGCCAAATATAACTAGAACAGGATTGTTGCCTACCAAATGAGCGGCGCAGCTTATCGCGTGGCCGTCGCCTAACGGCATTGGCTGCCGCACATAAGAAAAATTCGCCAATTTTGAAATTTCTCTTACTTTTTTAACCAAATCAATCTTGTTTTTTTCCACTAAATTATAATCAAGCTCAAAAGAATAATCAAAATGATCTTCTAGCGCCCGTTTTCCTCTTCCTGTAACAAAAACTATATCTTCAATTCCCGCTTTTGCGGCATCTTCAACCAAATATTGAATCACCGGCTTATCAACAACCGGAAGCATTTCTTTCGGCTGAGCCTTTGTCGCCGGCAAGAATCTGGTGCCAAAACCCGCGACAGGCAATACTGCTTTTTTAATTTTTGTCATAAATTTGTTTTAAATTTCCACTTAATAATATATTTAATCCAAGATTTTATATGGTGTACGGTTGTGGGGTTTGTAAAAAATTTATACCATGCGACCTGAGCGCTTTCGCGCGCGTGGTTATGGATTACTCTTGCTTTTGGAAAATAAATTACCGGCCATTTTTTATTCCAAAATCTGCGGCAAAGATCAGTGTCCTCAAAATACATAAAAAATCTTTCATCAAAAAGACCGATCTGTTTTAAAGCCTCGGATCTGCAAAGGAAAAAAGATCCAAGCAGCCAATTTACTTCTTTTATTTTTTTATGATCAAAATCTTTCATTAATAATCTATTAATATCTTTTTTCGCGAAACTAAACTTACCCAATGGCGTGCGGCGATAAACAGGTGTTAATAATTTATGCCAGCGATAACAAGAATATTGGATGCTTTTATCAGGAGAAAGCTGCTGGGGTCCGATTATGCCTGTCTTTTTATTTTTTTCCATATACTCATACATTTTAACAAAAACATCCTTAAACACAATTATATCCGGATTTATCGCGGCAATATACTCGCCTTTTGCTTTTTTTATTCCGACATTGTTTCCCGCGCCCATTCCCAAATTGCTTTCATTTTGAATAAACTTAATATCCGGATACTGCCAATTTAAAATTTCGCCTATGCTGTCCCCTGAATTATTATCAACCACGATAATTTCATAAGTTAATTTCTTGCCGCCCAAAATAAAATCAGCCTCGCGAATAGACTTAATGCAATTCAGGGTATGGCCTTTTGATTTGTAATTTAGAATTACAATGCTTATATCCATATTTTTCTACCAAAATATTATCCTTCTAATCAATCTCCAATAAAAATCAAATACGGGATTTATTAATTTTAATTTCCAATCATCAAATTCCTGATGGCTTATCTTGCCTGTCATCATCTTTACTATATCTTTATCTTTGATTTTTCGCAAGCTTTGATTACGTTTACGCGCGCTAATTAAATAATTCCGAGTTCGCGGAGATAAAAAATATTTCCAAACCAATAATTTATCTTTAAACCATCCGTTTTTCCATGAAAAAAATATATGTCCGATTTCCATTAAAATAAACGGAGGCAAAATTAAAATTAACGTGGGAATTTTATAACAAATTAAAATTGAAATTATTCTGTTTCTGTCCATCCAATATACTTTTTTAATTGATCTTTCAAAATCATATTTTGTATATGCTATCGCCTTTGGCGCGATTACAGATCTTAAGCCGTTAAGACGCATGCGCCAAGGCAGTTCCTGATCTTCATTATACATCCAATATTCTTCATCAAACAATCCAACTTCTTCCAATGCTTCGCGCCTAAAAAACATAGAGCCGCCTGTTGGGTAAAAAATATCTTTAATCTCCGTAATTTGATTATTACATTTTTCTTTATAGCCTCTGCAAAAACCAAAACCAAGAAAATGCGTATCATTTCCCAAGCTTGCGATTAAATCGTCATCTCCAAACAGCATCATCCTTGCTTGCGCGACCGCGATTTTCTTATTGCTTTCCATTGCGCGAACAAGCTCGCTTACGCACGATTTATCCAAAACAGAATGGATGCTAACCAAAAAAATATAATCAAAACCCTGCAGTATCGCCTGCCGCATACTATCATTACAACCCTTTGCAAAACCGTCATTTTTTGTATTTAAAACCAATTCCGCTTCAGGCGCGAGCCCTTGCAATAATTTAACGCTTTCCGAGCTGGTTTCATTGTCTGTAATAAAGACTTTAATCTCCCCCTGATAATCCTGCTGTCTCACGCTTTCCATACAATCATGCAAAAATTTTTTTGCGTAATTTTTGTAGTTTGGGGATATTATTATTGCTGTTTTCTTATTCATCTTTTTATGTCTTTGCCTTACTTTTAAAATTCATTCTTTTAAATACAAACAAGATAAATACTCCAAACACCCAAGCGATTTTCAATAAATAATATTGCCATGCAGGATGCCATTTTTTAAAATATTTAAGCTGGGAATCTCGGAAATATTTTTGTTTTTTTGCTGTGTCTACTTGTTTAAAACTTTGTCCGACATAATCAACACATTCAGCCGCCGGCGTATACCAAGCTTCTTCACTCGCGTTTTTTATTTGGAGGCAGAAATCTACTTCTTCAAACCATAAAAAATATCTTTCGTCTAATTTTAATTTTGGAAACGCAATATGTAGAGACGCAAGATTTTGCGTCTCTACGTTTTGCGTCCCAGCCGCGTTATTTCTAACCAAAAAAAATCCGCCGCGGATTGAATCTACTTTTGCTTGTTTTTCATAATCAAAATCATTTATTAAATATTTATTTAAAATATTTGGAAATATATGAGGTAGTTTTAAGACTATCGCCAGTTGATCCAAAATCTTTGGAAAACAGCGGACATGCTTAATAATTTCTCCTGTTTCGTTTACCAGCTTACAGCCCGCAACTCGCGCCTGCGGATTTTCATCCATCCATTTTAACATATTTTTAAAAGTATCATTTTTAACTCTCATATCGGGATTAAGCAATAAAATATACTCCCCTTTTACCTGTTTAATCGCCTGATTATTCGCTTTGGCAAAACCAAAATTCTCGAAATTAACGATTAATTTCACTTGCGGAAATTCTTTTCTAACAATACCAACCGTGTCATCTTCGGAATTATTATCAACCACAAAAACTTCAAAATTTGATTTTTCCAAATCAGAAAAATAAATCGCTTTTAAATTTTCTTTCAATTTCCCGGCCACATTCCAAGAAACAATTATTATGCTTAGTTTCATGTAAAATTATTATGAATTACCATTATTATTAATAATACAAAAATTATGGCAAAAAATCAATTACAATCTACCCACTACCACTCTAATTAATATTAAAATAATAATAAATCAAATAAAATAACTCTGAAATTTTTTACTTCTCAACCAGCCGATACAAAGTAAAATCGCTTGTTACCTGCCTTATTTTTTCTATTCCAAGCCCCGCTTCAGCCAAGCGCTTGTTATTTAAATAATCAATATCCCTTTGCGGCAATGTAAAATTATAATAATATACAGGCAGCAGTTCAACGAGATTCGCGTACTTCGCGACCATTCTTTTATCGTCAAACAAGCCGACAATCACCTTGCGCTCCGGAAAAAGCAGCTTGTCATGATAAAAAGTTATGATCGCGGAATTATTTTCGGTTAATTTTAAAACTTGTTGATACTCTGCCAGACTTCTTTTTTGGCGTTGCGCTAAAAATATTAAACCCTCTTCCGAACCATATAAAACAAATGACAATGATCCGTAAAAAAATATTATCAACAAAACAATCCGCAAGCTGATATAATAAAATTTCTTATTTATTTTATAAGAAAACAAATTTAAATTTTTACTTTTTTCTTGATAAAATTTATTAACAAGCGATGCAATCGCGCGAGTAAAACGCATCACAAATAAACTTGCAAACGGCATTGCCCCCAAATAAATCGGCAGCCAATAACGGGTGTAAGAATTGCCGATTGTGTGCCGAGTTTTATCAGGATTGTCATAAAATTCCCAGCTACCGTAATATATTATTAATATTCCTGAAACTATCAATAAGGAAAAAACAAACAGCCAATGCCTTTTTTTATATTTGCGAAAATTTATAAGAAATATTAAAAATCCGATACAAGTCGCCCAAAAAAGCCATGAAAACATTTTTACAAAATAAATAATAGCCATATTCAGGCTTTGGCGGGGATGAAGGCCAAAATAAAAAACAAAGTCTTTAACTTTATTTAACAGCTCTCCGTATAAAGAAAAATCCCCCTTGACTGTTGAGCCTGCTAAACCAGAACTTGCTTTGGCAATCTCCATGATTGACCGGTTCATTTCCGAATAACCGCCCAAATAATACGAACCGTAAAGAGCTTTATTAAAATGCAATGCCGGCAAAACAGCAATCAGCAAAAAGGCTGAATAAACAAGCAAGCGGCTAAGCCCGATTTTTTTAATATTAAAAATCCATAAAAAAATAAGCATTGGCAAAAGCCATAACAGCTCGGAAGATCTGACAATTATTGCTAAGCCCATAAAAATGCCTGCTAACCCCACAAACAAAAAATCCAAATAATACTTCTTGTTTTTTTTATTATTCTTAAAAAATAATTTTATTTTTTTTGCTAATTTAGTTTTGTCTTTAGATTTATTTTTTAAATACTTAAGCCGTCCGCGCGCGAGAAACATGCTATAATACAGGCTGATAATCAAAAAAACCACAAACAAGACATTATGAAACATGCTTCTTGCCGCAAAATAAATAAATGGCGGAAAAACCGCCAGCATTGAAGCTGAAAACCAAGCATTGCTTTTATTAAAAAGCCTTTTAACCAGCAAATAAAAATAAATAATGCCGATAGACGCGAAAAACGGAGTTAAATATGGGATAACTTTATATCCGAAAATTGAAGCGATTTTTCCGTAAATAAGTATTATTCCTAAAAAACTAACCGGTTTTAGACTGCCGTAGTCCGAACGAAAGCTGCGCGGATGCATTATATCGCCGATAAATAAATTATAGTTTTCCTCAATGCTTAATTTATTCTCTTGCGCGTAAAGTTTGGCAAAAATATAATTCGCTGTTTCATCAGGAGACGCCCATTTAACAAACTCTTGCTTTTGCCCATTTTCATCAATAAATTGCTGAGTATAATAATTAAAACTTGATGTTCCAATAAAAAAAATAATGCTTAAAAAAATAATTGCCAAAAGCTGCCAATTTTCTTTGATTTTTTTTATGAAAAAAAATTTCATTAAAAAATAGTATTAAAAAATTATTATTTAATGTTAGCAGATATTTTTTATTTTGGCAAATAAAAATAGCCGGCATATTACATCTTTGTAATATGCCCCGGCTGTTAAGTAATTTTAATTTTCAACGTACAGAAATTACGCCATTTTTATTAAAAAAACACAATTTTTTAAGCTTTGCGGAAACCCTAGCGTATTATTCTTTAAATGCCAATAGCAAATGTCAACAACTAATTCTTGCATTGCAAAAAATTCCTACACCCCATGCGTCAGCAAGCTCACAATCGCGAAAGCGATTGCCAGGTAAAGCGTTTTTGAAGCCAATGGCAAAAGGCTTGCCAAGTCAAACACGACCGCCAAAAGCAATATTGCCACGCCCACGACTTGCAGCATCATTTTAATTTTACCCCAAATATTCGCGTGCACTTCCCGCCCGCTTCTCTTTCTCACGCAGGCGGCAATAATAAAAATTATTTCAATGCTGATAATAATTATCGCTGTCCAAAAATCAATATATCTTAGCACAATAACAAAAACCATGCCACCGATTAAAATTTTATCAGCCAGCGGATCGTATATTTTGCCCCAGTCGGTTATTTGATTTCTTGTCCTTGCCAAAGACCCGTCAATCGCGTCAGTAAAGGCGGTTAGCAAAAACGCCCACAAACCGATATAATATTTTTCCGAAATCATTAAAAATATTACTATCGGCGTAGCCATAAAACGAAATACTGTTATATGATTCGGCAGAACGCGCGTTGGAATTAATTTTAAAATTGTCGCCGCCAATATTTTATCATGAAAAAATATTTTATCCGCTTTTTCAAAATTTCTATCAAGCATTTATATTAGTAACTCACCTTACGCAACATCCGCCTGCCATTCCATTACTCTCTTAATTTGTCATTCCCGACACACATTGCCCCCGGCAGGGAAATTATATTAAATGATCGGGAATCTCTTTAAAAGCATCTAAATCATTTTATTAAAATAATGTTGTTATATAGCATTATTTATA
>JAYEHJ010000102.1:0-6644 GCA_034659435.1 Patescibacteria group bacterium
TGCCGGCGCCGACTTTAATAGAGCCTAATGAAGACGCAATAACGGGAAAAGTCAAACCGGTTATAACAGGATTAACTGTTAACAATACTTTTGTCCACGTATTTGTGGATGGAAAGCATAACGGCAAGACAGAAATTTTAAAGCATTCAAGCGGAACAGCGAATTTCAGCTATAAGCCGTTTTTGAATTTAACAACAGGATGGCACACTGTTTGGGCGCGAACCGAAGACGCAAGCGGCAGAGTAAGCCAAACCTCAAAATTTTTGCGTTTTTACATTGAAAATCCAATGCCGGCGCCGATTGTGATTAAAGTTGATCCGCGCGCAAAATATAATCAGCCGTTAATAACAGGATTAAGCAAAAACAGCGCTAAAATAAGAATTTTTATTAATCACAAATTGAACGGAGAATTTTTGGTTGCAAATCACGAGTCCGGTACCGCGAATTTTTCATATTTGCCTTTTTTAGAGCTAAAACCGGGCAGCCATATAATTTACGCGACTGCGGTTGATACGCGCGGAAAAGAAAGTATTTGGTCTAATATTGTTTATTATAATGCCGGCGCTAGGCTTGCAGTTGATTCTGAAGCGCGGAAAGAGGATAATGAAACAAATATAATTGATTTAGAAGAAAAAATAAAAGACATTGAAAAAATTGATGAAATTAATTTAGATAAAGATATAGAAGACAAAAAGCGGGAAGCTAAACAGATCATTGATGAAGGGATTGATTCTGAGAGCGCGGCAGCCGGTTCTGATTTGGCGGATATTCTAAGTTCTGTCCAGTCCGACAGCGAAGAGGAAAGCGGTTTAGTGGATGAGAGCCATGAGGTGCAGTCAAAATTAAAATTAAATTTAGTAATATTTATTGTTTTCTTGTTTGCGGTAATCGGCTGGGTGTTTTGGGTGAACAGGGAATTGATTAAAGAAAAACGAGAACAAAATAAACAGGACAAAGAAGAATAAATTACGCGATATATAGAGTTTATATATTTTCTATTTAGTCTCGCAAGCGAGTCTGAATAAGACCCTTCTTTTGCAAAAAATCCCTCTAATTTCAAAAAAGAGGGATTTTTGTTTGAGGAATTTTTTGTAGATTATATTTTCTATCCTTGCTTTTTTTAAAATTTTATGTTACTCTTAGCTTAGATTTAATAAATTAATTCAACCCTTTCTTGGATATGGCGTTAAGCCGCGCATATCTCGGTTAGAGGAAAAAACAGATGTTAGACAAAAAAGCCAAACAAAAAATTATTAACAAATTTAAAATTCACAAAAACGATACAGGATCTTCGCAGGTGCAAATCGCGATTTTAAGCGCGGAAATTGATGAGTTATCAGAACATTTAAAACAGCATAAACACGACCATTCTTCGCGCCGCGGCTTATTAAAAAAAGTATCTGAAAGGCGAAAACTTTTAAAATATCTGCAAAAAGAAGATGAAAAATCTTTTATTAACTTGGCAAAAAAATTAAAGTTAAAAATCGCCAAAAAAATGATTGTTGAGGAAGAAGAAAAAAAGAGAATAGAATCCGAAGAATCGGCCAAGGCGCGGGAAAAATTAGCAGAACAAGAAAAATTAAAAGAATAATAAACATTTATATTTATGATAAAACACAAAGAACAGCGAGTGGGCGTATTGGTAGATGTTTCCAATATGTATCATTCTGCTAAAAATTTATATCACAAGCGGGTAAATTTCAAGGAAGTGCTAAAAGAAGCGGTTTCGGGGCGAAAATTAATCCGCGCTATCGCTTATGTTATCCGCACGGAAACAGAAGAAGAAGCGCCGTTTTTTGAAGCGCTTTCCCAGCAAGGTTTTGAAGTAAAAATGAAAGATTTGCAGATTTTTGCCGGCGGCGCGAAAAAAGCCGATTGGGATGTCGGAATCGCGATGGACGCAATCAGGCTTGCCAATAATTTAGATGTAATAATATTGGTATCCGGCGACGGAGATTATTTGCCTCTGATGACTTATCTTCAAAACACAACAGGAAGTTTAGTGGAAGTAGTGGGTTTCAGGCAGACAACATCCAGCAAATTAATTGAAGAAGCTGATGATTTTATTAATTTAAGCGAGAATAAGAAGTTTTTATTGAGATAAAAATTACGAATTAAAATTACAAAATTTAAAAATTAAACAAGGCTTTGGTTTTGAGATAAATAGCGCTTGTGGGCTTACTCACCAGTTCTGTAATTTCATGGCCAAGCCAAACAAAATCTATGAACAAAGAACAAGTATTTAGTACTGAGTGGCTTGGACGCGCTCTTACATTTAAAACAGGCAAGCTTGCCAAACAGGCTGATGCCGCGGTAACCGTTCAATATGGTGATACGGTTGTTTTGGCTACGGTTGTTGAATCCAAAACTGAAAGAGATGGCATAAGTTATTTTCCTTTGATGGTTGATATGGAGGAAAAATTATACGCGGCTGGTATTATCAAGGGTTCGCGATGGATCAAGCGCGAAGGCAGGCCTACTGATGAGTCTATTTTAACAGGGCGAATGATTGATCGTTCAATCAGGCCTCTTTTTGACGATTCATCGCGAAAAGACGTGCAAGTTGTTTTAACTGTTTTATCAGCTGACAAAGAAAATGATCATGATATTGTGTCATTAGTTGCCGCGTCAGCGGCTCTTTCAATTTCAGGAGTTAAATGGAACGGTCCTATTGGCGGAATTCGCATAGGCAGAAAAGACGGCAAGCTAATTTTAAATCCAACATATGAAGAGCGTGAAGGCGCTGATTTGGATTTGATTGTTGCCGGAACTCCGGAAAAAGCAATTATGATTGAAGCTTCCGCCAATGAAGTAAATGAAGATGATATGTTTGAAGCAATCAAGCTTGGGCAGAAAGAATTACAGCAGGCCGTTAATTTAATTAAGGAAATGTCAAGAAAAGTTGAAGTCAAAAAAACAGAAAAGAAAGAAGAGAGAAAAAGCGCTGAAGAGCAAGAGAGTGAAAAAGAAAAAGAAGCTTTGGTTGAAAAAGCAAATGATTGGCTGAAAGACAGGGTTAATAAAATCTTATTTAACAAAGAATATTATACCAAAGGTGAAAGAAAACTCGCGGTTCAAGCGATTAAAGACGGTCTTGATGAATTTTTATTTACAGAAGGAATCGGAAAAGATAAAAGAAAATTCGCGATTAACGCAGTTGTTGAAAAAGCGGTTGATTCCGAAATTACCCGCGAATTAGTTGAAAACGAAAGGCGGGTTGACGGGCGCAAGCTGACTGAAATCAGGAATTTGGAATCAGATGTTAATATTTTGCCCCGTAATCATGGAGCAGGCCTTTTTTCTCGCGGTGAAACGCAAGTTATGAGCATTGTTACTTTGGGAGCTGCCGGACTTGCGCAAAATTTAGAAGGAATTGAAGGCACAAGCGAAAAGCGCTATATGCATCATTATAATTTTCCGGCTTTCTCAGTCGGCGAGGCAAGGCCGAACAGAGGCCCGGGAAGAAGGGATATCGGACACGGAGCATTGGCTGAAAAAGCTCTTGAACCGGTAGTTCCGGCCAAAGAAGATTTTCCTTATACAATCAGGGTTGTGTCGGAAACATTGGGCTCAAACGGATCATCTTCAATGGGCGCGACCTGCGCTTCAAGCTTGTCGCTTATGCACGCGGGCGTGCCGATTAAAAAACCGGTAGCAGGCATTGCAATCGGTTTGGCGTCTAATGACGACATGAGCAAGTGGAAAGTCCTGACTGATATTCAAGATTTGGAAGACGGCAAAGGAGGAATGGATTTTAAAGTTACAGGAACACGCGACGGCATAACGGCTATTCAGCTTGACACAAAAACCAACGGATTAACCGAAGATATTATCAAACAAGCGCTTAAACAAGGATACGACGGCAGAATTGAAATTCTTGATGTAATACAAAAGGCAATTCCCGAACCGAACAAAGAACTTTCTCCGTACGCACCGAGAATCACCAGCTTTCATATTGATCCTGAAAAAATTCGCGAGGTAATCGGTCCTGGCGGCAAAATTATCAATGAAATTATTGCCGAATGTGAAGTTGAGATTGACATTGAAGACGACGGTTTGGTTATGGTTTGCGGAGTCAATCAAGAAGGCGCGAAAAGAGCGGTTAAATGGATAAAGGACATTGTGCGTGAATTTGAAGCAGGCGAGATTTTTACAGGCAAGGTAGTTCGCATTTTGGACTTTGGCGCTTTTGTTGAATTGATGCCCGGACGTGACGGCATGGTTCATGTCAGCGAACTGGCGCCATACAGAATCGGCAAGCCTTTTGATTTTATGAATGTGGGAGACATAGTTACTGTTAAAATAAAAGAAATTGACGATAAAGGCCGCGTTAATTTGACTATGAAAGGGCTTAGCGAAAATGAAGCTTTATGGAAAGATAAAAAAGGAGAGCAAGCTGGCGGCGGATTTGGCGGGGGCAATGATAGGTTTAATAATCGCGGCAACAATAAATACAGCAATAACCGCGGATTCAGGTCTACCGGTGACAGAGGCGGGTTTAGGAGATGAATTAAAAATCCAAAACAAAAAACATCCCGAAATAAGCCGGGATGTTTTTTTGACTTTGTGAAAAATTTTAAGCTTTTCTGATCTGTGTGGCAGCTGTGCCTTTTGGGGTTTCGCTAATCTCAAAGCTTACCATATCGCCTTCTCTTAACTCATCAAATTCAACTCCTTGCAATTCAGAAGCGTGAAAGAAAACATCTTTGTCAGAACCTTCTTGTGTGATAAATCCAAAATTTTTATCAGTCAATTTTTTGATTGTACCTTGCATAATAATGTTAGAAATAAAGTTAATAAATAATTAGTAAAACAAAGAAATTCGACTCTATTTCTAATGTTACTAAACTGTGACGCCAAGGGGAATTGAACCCCTGTTACCAGGATGAAAACCTGGTGTCCTAACCACTAGACGATGGCGCCTCAACCCTCGCTAGCGGGGGCAAAAATAAATAGCCCCAATCTAAGGACTTAAAAATATTGTATATTAATAAAACAAAAAAGTCAATAGCAAGGTAATTTTAGGCACCGGTAGAAAATTGTAGTGTTAATTTTGGAAAATTTTTATAAAAGCATATAATCTAATTTAAATTAGCAAATTTTAATTTGCCAAAACAAAAAAACAAGGCTAAAATAAAAGAAAAATATGTTTAACGCACGCAAAATTACTTTAAAAAAATTAACAGAATATTGTTTGTATTTATTGGTTTTTTTATTGCCTCTGCAAACACGCTGGATTATACATGCCGGCGAGTTGAATGGCGGATATTTTGAATATGGAACAATTAGCCTATACGCGACAGATGTTATTTTGTTGGCAGCTTTGTTGTTGTTTGCGATTGATTTATTTAAAAATAAAAAAATTCAAAATTACTCGTCAAGCGAATACAGGCATAAATCCAAAATCATAAATCCGCCGGTTATCCTCGCTTGTCTGGAATTAACCGTATTTATTTCCTGCTGTTTCGCTGATAACAAGCTAATCGCTTTTTACAAGTACGCGTGGTTTCTTTTGGGAATTGGATTTTTCTTTTTAATTATAAAAGCAAAATATAGCCGTTTAAAATTGTTGTTTGGTTTTTTCTTGGGAGTTTTTGCCTCCGCCTCTTTGGGAATTTGGCAATTTTTAAATCAAAGCAGTTTTGCGAATAAATGGCTCGGACTTGCAAAACATGATCCGTCAGTGCCTGGCGCTTCAGTAGTGGAAGCAATCGGCAATTTGGGCTTTGGCGAGCGCTGGCTCCGCGCTTACGGTACGCTCGATCATCCGAACATGCTGGGGGGCTTGCTTGCGCTGGGAGCGATAATCGCAGTTCTTACGATGTTACATTTAAAAAAAACAGAGCGCGAAAAGACCGTTGCCGGTTATAAATATATTATTCTTACTTATTACTTCTTATTTCTTACTTCTTTTTTTGCTTTATTCTTTACTTTCTCCCGCGCAGCCTGGCTGGCTTTTGTTGTTGGTTTATTTGCTGTTTTGATTATTGCTTTAATAAAAAAAGACCGCTTCGGACAGATACAAATATTAAAAATAATTTTAGTTTGCGGAATTTCTATTTTTATTTTATTTACAAATTTTCAAAATTTAGTTTTGGTTCGCGTAAGGGAGGGGAGCCGTTTAGAGCAAAAATCAAATATTGAAAGATTGGAATCAAATAAGACGGCTGTTAATATATTTAAGAATAATTGGCTTATTGGCGTTGGGATGGGTAATTATACAACTGAGTTAGCAAAAATAAACCCCGACCACCCCGCTTATTTTTATCAGCCAACGCATAATGTTTATTTATTAATCGCCGCCGAGATTGGAATATTCGGCATTGCTTTGTTTTTATATTTAATATTTAATTTTGTACATTATATATTAAAATCCAAAGACATTAATAAAATAACATTAATTATTTCTTTAATTATTTTATTAACATTTGATCACTGGCTTTGGAGCCTTCATTTCGGCGTTTTATTTTTATTTTTTATTTTTGGAATTGTTTGTCCTATTGGCAGAGAAAAAGAAAGAGGCTAAATCGCAAAAATTTAATTTTTTTTAAAAATATACAACAAAATTATTTGTTGTATTTTTTTGTTTGAATATACTAATATAAAATAAAAAATAAGATAAATTTTGACAATAGATAGTTATT
>JAYEHJ010000103.1:0-6584 GCA_034659435.1 Patescibacteria group bacterium
TAACCTCGTAGAGGAATTATATTAAATGATCGGAGATCTCGTAAAAAGCAATAAATATTCAAAAAACATTAAACGTGTAAAAAGAATATAAATAATGCTATATTAACAACCATTATTTTAATAAAATGATTTAGATGCTTTTAAAGAGATTCCCGATCATTTAATATTATTTCCCTGCCAGAGGCAATGTGTGTCGGGAATGACAAATTAAGAGAGTAATGGAATGGCAGGTGTATGTCGCGTGAAGTGAGTTATAAATTAAAAAATAAATTTAATTACATGAAAAAAATATTTAAAAAACTTTCGGGCTTGAGAAGAGTTAAAAATAATGATTTAATTGAGGAAGACGAACAGGAACTTGAAGAAGAATATGAAGAAACTGATGATGGAAACTATGAAGAGAAAACAGAAAAGCAAGAAAAAGAATGGCTGGCGGAAGATTATGAAGAAGGACAGCTTTCAATTGACGTTTATCAAACACCCGCGGAAATTGTGGTTAAATCCACGATTGCCGGAGTAAAGCCGGAAGATATTGATATTTCAATTAACAATGACATGCTGACAATTCGCGGCAAAAGAGAAATGCAGGAAATAATTCAAGACAGCCATTATTTATACCGCGAGTGCTATTGGGGATCATTTTCCCGCTCGGTTATCTTACCGGTTGAAGTTGAAGCCAATAAAATTGAAGCTACCTTGGAAAACGGAATACTGACCGTTGCTTTGCCTAAGGCAAAAAGCGCCAAGCAAATATCTATCAAAGTAAAAGAAAAATAACAATATTATAAAATTATAAATCTATCACAAATTTACAAATATTAATTTTTAATTTTTATTAAAATGGAAATAAAGGCGACAATTGATCGTTTTGAAAACGAAAAAGCGGTATTGATTACAACAGATAAAAATGAAATAATTTGGCCCAAAAGCAAACTTCCGGAGAAAGCCACAGAAGGCATGGTTTTGAATATTAACATCTCTAATGACAAAAAAAATACGGAAAAAAATAAGGAACTGGCTAAAGAAATTTTAAATGAGATCTTAAATCCTGAAAACTAATTATTTTAGCTATGTTTTCTATTTATAAAAAAAACAATTTATTAAAATGGCCATTAGCATGCGTGGCCATTTTTTTAATTATCGCGATTATTCTAATCGGATTTTATTTTTCTTTTATTTATTATTACAAAAACAAAATATACCCTGGAATTTCTGTAGGAAACATTGATTTAAGCGGGCTAACCGACAACCAAGCGGCTAATATTATTAATCAAAAAATAGATAATATTAATCAAAATGGCATAAAATTTCAATATCATAATCAGGAAACAGTATTTCTGCCAATGATTGCGTCTGTGGAAAGCGATTTGGCCTACAGAATCGTTAATTTTAATGTTGAAGAAAGCGCGCTTAAGGCAATGAAAATTGGAAGAAGCGATAATATTAAAAATAATATTTTGCAGATCATTAAAAATTATTCTAAAAAAACAAATCTAAAAATAAGATGTGAAATAAATGAAAATGAAGTTAATGCTTTTTTTGATAATAATTTTTCTCATTTCGCAACGCCTGCCAAAAACGCGGAGCTGATTTATGAAAAAAAACCATACAACAAAAAAGCCTTAAATTTTTCAGTTAAAAAAGAAGAATACGGACAAATTCTTAATTACGCGAAAGCGCTTAAACAATTAAAAAATAATCTCGCGAATTTGAACGATAAAAATATTGAAATTAGCGCTAACATTAATTATCCGAAAATATTTGAAAAAGATTGTTTAAACATTAATGCCAAAGCCAATAAAATCATTAATCGCCTGCCGCTAAAACTTGCTCATGAAAATAATAAATGGGATTTGAATAGCAATGATATTTTAGGCTTATTAACGCTTAAAGAAAATAAACAAAAAATTATTGTCGGCCTTAATATCGCAACGACAAGCGCTTATCTTGAAAAATATATCGCGCCGAAAATAAATATTAAGCCTATTAACGCTAAATTTGAAATTGTTAACGGCAAAGTAAAAGAATTTCAAATTTCACAAGACGGACTGGCTTTGGACGCAAAAAACAGCGCTTATGCTATTGAAAATATTTTATTAAATTCCACTTCCAGCAAGGCGAATTTAATAGCGCGGAAAGAAAAAAGCGAATTAAACACATCTGAAGTAAACGATTTTGGCATAACAAAAATTATCGGAACAGGCCATTCCAGTTTTGCCGGTTCTCCGCGAAATCGCAGGCACAACATAAAAATCGGCGCTGATTCTTTAAATGGCGTCCTGGTTAAGCCCGGAAATGAATTTTCTTTAGTTAAAACTTTAGGCAAAATTGACGCGAAATCAGGATATTTGCCTGAGCTTGTTATTAAAGAAAACAAAACCATTCCGGAATACGGCGGCGGTTTGTGCCAAATCGGAACCACTGCTTTTCGCGCCACAGTTGAATCCGGATTGCCTGTCACAATGCGGCGCAACCATTCTTACCGGGTTTCATATTACGAGCCGGCAGGCACTGACGCAACCATCTACAGCCCTTGGCCTGATTATCGTTTCGCAAATGATACCAAAAATCATATCTTAATCCAATCGCGCATAGAAGGCGACGATTTGTATTTTGATTTTTGGGGAGCTGATGACGGACGAATCGCCACGCATACTTATCCTGTTATTTATAATATTGTAAAGCCGGGTCCGACCAAAATAATTGAAACACCTGATTTAAAACCCGGAAAAAAAAAATGCACCGAACACGCGCATAACGGAGCCGATGCTTATTTTGACTATACTGTAACTTATTCAAAAACCAATCCTCCGGCCGCTGTCAAAAAAAAGCAAGAAGCAGGAGAGGAAATAAACGCCGAGGATTATATTATTACTGAAAAATTCAAATCCCATTATGTCCCATGGCGCGCGGTGTGCTTAGTCGGCATTGAAGAAAACAAAACCGCCAGTTCAAGTGATGAAATAATAAAATAAAACAAAAAAAACCGGCTTAAGCGGGTTAGGCAAGAAATTTTCGTATGAAATTTTTTAGTTCTAGAACCGAAAAATCCAAACGAGAAAATCCCCATGCTTGTCGTGCCTGACCCGATAAAACCGGCTTTCTCTTTTTTTAATTGATTTATTACATTAGCATACAATTAAATGCTTGTCAAGGGCTTTTTTGTTATTTTATATAAATTTTACTAATATTAAACAAAAAATATTAAAATATTCTTATACGGGACTGTCGCCGAATGCCAGTTTTGGCATAAATTTTCAAATTTTGAGTAAATTTTTCTTAAAAAAAATTTTGCTTATGTGGTAATATAGGCCAAATTTTTTTAAGATAAATTTACCAAAATTTGGGAATTTAGGACAAACTGGCATTCGGCGACAGTCCCTATACAACCGTGTATTCCTCCATGTTATAATATAACATTTTATTATTAGTAATGAATTAAAAAAATATCATAAATTGCCGCCCATTTTATATTCGCTTTTACAGAGTTTTGCCCAACGCAAAATGATACGATAAGGCATTCGGCGACAGTCCCTAAATAAAAGGAAAGACACCGCTTTAGGCGATGCTCGTTCGGTTTGGCTCCGTATTCTGAACGAAATCCGAACTTTTTTCTCCTCCCCTGCTAAATCTACGGCGAACAAAATATGGGATTTCAAAATATTCTTTAATACCAATTTTTTTAAAATAATTTTTATACTTTCTTGCGACATTTTATCTATACCATTACGACAAACATATCATCGTATATTGGAATAAACGCGCCAATCGTTGAACCGAACGCGCCACGGCGCGTTCCTATGGATTTATGGATAAAATGATTGTTTTTATTTGGTATTTTTGGTAGTATTTAAATAGTTGCTTTAAATATTGATAATTTCCATTCATAAAACATTCTGATTGGAAATTTATATAATTATTTTGACTTATTTTAAATAAAAAAATAACAGGTTTGTGTATACTTTGTCGTATGAAATTTATTTCTGACCTATAATAAAATTATGAATTTTCTTGACGAATTACAATCCCTAAAATTATCGACCGAAAAATTCGCGATTTTTGGCAGTGGTCCAATAGCGGTTAGAGGAATTAGAGAATCCGAAGACTTAGACATTATCGTAAAACAAGATTTATGGTAAGAGTTGCTTAAAAAATACCCAACATGCTTGCATGAAAATCCGAGTTGTTTGAAAATTGGGAATGTTGAAGTATATAATGACTGGATATGTTTATCAATTAACGTCGATGAAATGATTGATACCGCTGAAACCATCGCAAATTTTCCTTACGTGCAACTAAAATATGTTATTGAGTGGAAGACGAAATTTGGAAGAGAAAAAGATATTGAAAATTTAAAATTAATTGAAAAATATAACGACGGTCAAAAATAAACATCATCTAACGCGATAAGCGGCTACAGGGCTTAACGCGATTATATATTTACATTAATGTAATTATAATTTTAATTACAAAAGAATAAAAATTGTGCTATAATACTGTATATTATATTTATGACAAGAAAAAAAATAACAAATCCAAGAACTGGCAAATCTTATGCAATTCGGCAAAGAACCACATCTGCCGGAAAAAAGGGCCAAATTAAAGGACTATATCGTGCGAAACGACAGTCTTCTGCTTATGTTAAAAAAAATTTTGGTGATGTAATTAGAAAATTATCCAAAGAATAGATGATACACTTAGAAATTAAAGATTATCATGAAATAATCTTCAACGACATTAGGGAAATCATCTACGATGACGATGGCAAACCACGTTACGAAAACTGCCTAGATGGGATGAATAAATTAGAAAGTATACTGACATTAATAAAAAATAATACTTACTATCCAGACTACCATCAAAAAGCCTCTTACTTATTTTTAGCCTTAAGTACGGGGCATTATTTTATTAATGGCAACAAAAGACTGGCTCTTTTTTCTTATATATATTTCACCAACCTTAATAAATACAAATATCGCAAACTTAATGAGAAAAAATACATTGAATGGTTTAAAAAATATTTTCCTAATTATAAAATGAGTAAACACAATTTTTATTCTAACATTGGGTGGGCATTATATAATTTCAATAGAGCAATCAACATAAAAAAATCTCAAAACGAACAAGGGCATCAATATAATTTTGATGAGCTCAAAAAAATAACAGAAAACTTTTTTCGTTTTATAACCAAATAAAAAATCAAAATTCCTAATACGATAAAATTTTTTTTACACCAATAAAAAACAACCTAATCTTAATCATCATGCCCCTAGACTTATTTAAAAAAACTTCAATACCGGAACAATTGCCCGATAAAATGCTTAATGTAATTGCTGAATTAAAAAAATCTTCTAATAAAGAAGATTGCCTTAAGTTTGCTTATGAAATTTTAAATAAAAAATATCGCGGTTATCGCGTAAAAACTTACATAAAAATTTTTGATATTTTCAGTAAAGACATAACAAAAATTTGGCAAAAAAACGGTTTTCTTCACTGCACAAATATTAACTATGTAATGCGGACATTATTAGTCAAAAGCGGACACTTTAATGACAATGAAATAAAAATTAAATGGACTTTTGTCTGGTATATTTCGCCGCACCAATATCTTCAGGTAAAAATCAATAATTCCCGGATTAACATTGATATTTGGGGTAAAGTTTTTGGAATTAAGTTTGGAGATTACGCGCGCGGATTTCATTAATCATCAATGCCTTCTTCCTTTATACCAATCAAACATATCTCTTCGCAGCTTAGCCATTCTTTTTCCATCAGGGTGGTAAAAAACCAAGCCTTCGGCTTTTGTTTCTTCCAGCCCGAGATTTTGATTAAATAATGACGGCAAATCTTTAAACCAATTTGAAATTGATTCAAAATCCTTTGGATATTGATTTTTTATCCAGCTTCGCCAATGAGATTTTCTTGCCAAATAATCAAAAGGCACAAATAAATTCCCTGTTATTTTATGAGGGTTTCCATTAAAAAGCTCGCCCACCAGCTCTCCATAATAATCTCCGTCTTCAAGTCCGCTTAACCAGCCCTTTTGAATCGCTCTCGCGATTCCCTCCATGCATGCTCCGTCCTATCTGTTTTGAATTACTGACGGCGGAAAAATAAATTTTTCATTTTTCCTGTTAAATACCTGCGTTATTTTTCCATCCTTAATTCGCAAACAAATATTTGTGCCGTCAATCTTATCAACCGCCCTTACTCCGGCATCATTAAAAACCCATTCATAGTCAGGGTCAATTTTGGAAGTAAGCAGATAATCTTCACCAACCATCTCGCACGTAAACGGCGTATGCAATTTTGGAAAATCTTTTATTTTTTGCATATATTTTAAAAATTAAATTTTTTAAATAAGCTAACCAATAATGATGTTTATATTTTTTATTTCAAAATAATTTCCCCTGCCTGCATTTTTCTTCTTCACCAAATATCTTAACCACCCCATACTGCCCGTCAAAGCCGGGTTCAATAATCAATTTTCCGGCGCGCGCTCTTTTAATTCCTTCGGCAACAAGAGGCATCGCGTGTTTTTTAATATTTTCCAAAGGCTCATCAATTAATATTTTTAATTCCGA